>JBAWHK010000131.1:0-19991 GCA_049593795.1 Solirubrobacterales bacterium | reverse complement strand
AGGCGCCATCGATCGGATCGGTGACTTTGACTTCGACGCCCGGAGCTTCGACCACGCCATCAGGGGTGGGGACGGATCCGGCCGGCACCTGGTTGCCGTTGTCCCTGCCCATGAAAACGAGTTCGTCGTCGGCATCGAATGCCGGATCGGTGTCGGCCCCGGTGCGGGTTTTTTCATCCGTGTAGACCTCGAGGTCGAAGGTCAGGGTCTTGCTCGCCACATAAGGAATGAACGGGCTGTCCGGGTAGAGCGAACTGATGCTTACCGTTTTCCTTTCGTCGACCTGGACTGGAAGCTGCTGCCAGCCTCCGTCGAACCGGAAGGCAACGATGTCGGTCGGGGCCATGCCGATCAGGCCCGGCAGGGCCGATCCCTTGAGTACGACCGGATCCCCATCCCGGTTGGTGAGGGCGGCATCAGCCTGGGCTGCACCAACAGCGAAGGAAGAGACCACGGCCAAGGACAGCGCGACGCGACGCGCAACCCCTGACCACCTTCCCCTGCCGGTCAGAAAATGCATGACGGAACTCTTGGCACTTCTCCCATCTCCCATGCGGGAAACCTACCGGAGAGGATCGGTTTCTTCCATCAGCGGCCGGAACCGGGGCCGGGTCAGCGGCGGCGTTCGACCTCTTCAACCATCAGCTTGGTGTGGAGTGCAGCGATGAAATCCTTGAGCGGCTCAACCCCGGCTTCGATCAGTTCGACCGCGCGGTCGGGGGCGACTTCGCCTTCGAGTCTTTCCATCAGCACGTCAACCTCTTCGCGGACCAGGGTTTCGAGCGCCCGTTTGTAGCGCAGGGTGTCGTACACGGTGAAGCCGACCTGCTCGTCGTATCCGCCGGCCCGGAACCGGGACATCGCTTCGATGATCTTCACGTCGGATCGCGAATAGCCCTTCGAGTTCGGGGTGAGGATCCCGATCTCGGCGAGACGATCGAGGACTTCGCCGGGAACGCCGTAGGTGCGACGGACTTCGGCGGCGCTGGTCCGGGTGCGCTCCTTGGCCAACGCGCGTTCGAGGATGCGGTCCTCGACTTCGAGCAGAGCCCGGGCCTGGTCCTGGTCTTCGGAAAGCACTTTGCGGATCGCTTTGAGCGGCATGAACCGTTCTTCCTGCAGCCGCTTGATCATCTCAATGCGTTCGACCGTTTCCGGTCGGTAATAAGCCATGTTGCGGCTGGTCTTGACCGGGTCCGGAAGCAGGCCTTCCCGCAGGTAATGCTTGATGGTGGCGCCCGGAACCCCGGATGCCTCAACCAGTTCCGACATCTTCAGAAGCTGCTCGCCCGTTTCGGTTGTCTGGCCGTTCGTGCTCATGCGCGAAAACCGACGTCAACCGGGCCGCCACCGGGTCCGGCCGCTGCGCCTGAATCGATCAGGGCGGCGATCTCTTCCGGTCCGAAACCTGATTCCGCGAGGATCGTTTCGGTGTCCTCGCCGATCGCCGGAGCGGCCCGTGGTTTCATCGCCGGGGTCTCCGAAAGCTTGACCGGATTACCGACCTGCCGGACCGGGCCGATGCCCGGCTGGTCGATTTCGACAACCATGCCGCGTTCAGTCGCCAGCTCGGAATCCAGAGCCTCGCCCACATCGAGGATCGGTTCGATGCAGCAGTCGTGCTGGTCGTTGAATGCCTTCCACTCGTCGCGGGTTTTCGACCTGAACACTTCCGCCACCAGTTCCCAGCCGGGGCTGCCCGGCGGGTCGAACTGATGCTCGACCAACTGTGGCCTGTCCACCCCCCGGCAGAACTCCTGCCAGAACTTGGGTTCCAGCGCCCCACACGAAACCCAGCCATCGGCCGCTTCATACGTGAGATAGCAGCAAACCCCTCCGTTCAGGATCGAAGCACCACGCCCGGGCACCTTGCCGTCGGCGAAGTGCTGGCCGGCAACCATCGCCAGCCATGACATGGCGCCATCGGTCATCGAGATATCGACCATCTGGCCCTTGCCGGTGCGCTGCTTGGCGAAGAGGGCGGTCATCACGCCGAAAGCCGCGGTCATCGCGCCGCCACCAAGATCGCCGATCTGGGCCCCGGGCTGAACCGGAGGGCCGTCCGCCTGGCCGGTCATGTCAAGCAGGCCGGTCGAACCGAGATAGTTGATGTCGTGCCCGGCTCGATCACGATTCGGGCCATCCTGGCCGTAGCCGGTGATCGCGCAGTAGACCAGTCCCGGATTGACCTCGATCAGCGTTTCGTAACCGACGCCAAGGCGGTCCATCACCCCGGGCCGGAAGCCTTCGAGGACAACGTCGGCAGTTTCGACCAGGCGCAGGAAGGCGGCATGACCGCCATCGCTTTTCAGGTCGAGCCGGATCGACCGTTTGCTGCGGTTGAGCGAAAGGTAGAGCCCGGACCTGGTGCTGGAGATGTCCTCGTCGCTGCCCGCTTCGCGATCGTAATAAGGGGGTGCGAAACGAATGTAGTCACCGGCACCGGTGTCTTCGACCTTGATTACCTCGGCTCCGAAATCAGCCAGCCATTGTGAACAGAACCCTCCCGGCAGCAGCCGGGTCAGGTCCAGTACACGGATGCCGCTGAGCGGCATGTCGGTGGGTTCGTCAGCAGCCAAGGTTCAGCCCCGTTCAGGCTGCGCTGGACTCGCGCAGGCCAAGCATCTTGCGGGCTTCGGCCACGGTCGCCACCTTACGGCCGGAGTTCTCGACGATCTCCCGCGCCTTGGCGATCAGGTCACCGTTGGAACGGGCCATCGAACCATCTGGCAGGTAAAGGTTGTCTTCCACCCCGGCCCGGATGTTGCCACCGAGGACAACGGCCGTTCCCAGCAGTTTCCACTGGTCCCGGGAGATGCCGATGCACTGCCAGTTGTGCTCGCTTTCGGAGCCGCCGGGAATCTGATCGGCCATCACCTGGACGTTGCGCGGGATCGGCCGGATCCCGCCGGTGACGCCCATTACCAGTGAGATCTGCAGCGCACCTTTGAGCAGGCCCATGTCGATCAACGGATCGACGTTGGCGACGTGGCCGGCATCGAAGCATTCGTGTTCCGGCTGGATACCGATCTCGTTCATCGCCGTGATGAATTCGATGATCTCGTCGAAACTGTTCTCGAACACCGCCTTGAACACGAACTCCTTGCGGCGCCGTGAGTATTTGGCGTAATTCATCGAGCTCATGTTGAGCGCCGCCACATCCGGTTTGCAGGCACGCAGATACTCGATCCGCTTCTCGACCGGAACACCGATCGCACCGGTCGAGTAGTTGATGATCACATCGCCAACCTCGCTCCGGATCGCTTCGGTGATCGCCGCGAAGTCCTCGGTATCCCAGGAAGGGGTGCCGTCGGGCTTGCGCGCATGGATGTGGATCTGCGATGCGCCTTCGTCAACTACCCGACGCGCCTCGGCGGCGTACTCCCCGGGTGTGTAGGGAATCGCCGGGCACTGGTCGCGGTTCGCGATCACACCCGAAATCGAGTTGCTGATGATTACCGGATCTTCAAACTTGCTCATCTAGATCTTCCGCCTGTAGTTGCTGTCACTTTCGGGTTACTCATACCGGCATTACCCCGTGTTTCTTCCATGGCCTTTCGACCTTCTTGCCGGCCGCCATCTTCAGCCCGCGGATGATCGTCTGGCGGGTCTCACGCGGATCGATGATGTCGTCGATCATCGCGTTGCCGGCAGCGATGTACGGATCGATGCTCTGGCGCACCGCGTTCAGCATCGCTTCACGCGTCGCTTCCGGATCGTCTGACGCTTCGATCGCCGAGCGGCCGATGATGTTGACTGCGCCTTCGGCCCCCATCACCGAGATTTCGGCTCCGGGCCAGGCGACGATCAGGTCAGGCTCGTAAGCCCGACCGCACATCACGTAGTAGCCGGCCCCGTAGGACTTCCGGACCAGCACGGTGATCTTCGGCACGGTCGCCCGGGACACGGCGTAAAGCATTTTCGCGCCATGGCGGATGATGCCCTGCTGCTCGACCTTTGATCCGACCATGAAGCCGGGCACGTCCTGCAGGAACAGCAGCGGGATGCTGAAGGCGTCGCAAAGGTTCACGAATCGGGCGGCTTTGTCGGCCGAATCGACGTCGAGGATTCCACCCAGGTGTTTCGGCTGGTTCGCAACGATGCCGACCGGCTGTCCACCGAACCGGGCGAAACAGGTGATCAGCGACTTGGCGAATTTCGGTTTGATGTCGAAGTAGTCACCGTCATCACTGATTTCCTTGATCACTTCGTACATGTCGTACGGGGTGCGTGATGACTCCGGGATGATTTCCAGCAGCCGGTCGGAGCCACGGTCCTCGGGGTCGCTCGTTTCGATGATCGGCGGTTTCTCTTCGCAGTTCGACGGGAAATACGAGAGGTACTTCCGGATCGATTCGATGCATTCCGCGTCGTCCTTCACTTCGAGGTCTCCCACCCCGGATTTGCGGCAATGGATCTTGGCGCCACCGAGGTCCTCCATCTCGATTTCCTCGCCGGTCACCGCCTTGACGAGATGTGGCCCGGCCAGCGCCATCGCACCCTGCCCTACCACCATGGGCACGAAATCCGACAGGCCAGGAATGTAGGCGGTACCCGCGGCGCAGGGTCCCATCATCGCCGCAACCATCGGTACAACCCCCGACATCTGTACTTCCTCCCTGAACAGGTGGCCTGAACCCGCGAAAAGCGAGCCGGAGGCCTCCTGAATTCTTGCTCCGGCTGAATCGAGCAGCCAGATCAAAGGCATGCGCTTCTGGAGCGCGATCTCACGGATCCGGGTGACTTTGATCTCACCGGTCTGGCCCATCGAACCGGCCATTACCGTGAAGTCGTAAGCGACGATCGCGCAGGTGCGGCCGTCAACGTCCCCCCAGCCGGTGATCACGCCGTCGGCGGGGGCGTCTTTGCCCTGCATCGCCGGCTGTGAATAGTGCGGCCGGCCGTGAATGCCGATCTCGTTGAAGGTGCCTTCATCGACCAGCAGGTCGAGCCGTTCGCGCGCGGTCAGCTTGCCGCGTTCGTGCTGGGCTTCGATTTTCTTGAGGCCGCCCCCGAGGCGGGCTTTGCCGCGACGTTCGTGGAGCTGTTCGGTCAGCTCGGTGAGGGTTGCCGTGCCGGGAAGCAGGTTGGCCGGAGCTTCGGGTTCTGTCTGGTCGCTCATCAGCGTCCTTTCCATTCCGGTTCGCGCTTCTCGAAGAATGCCTTGACGCCTTCGATCGCGTCCTCGGTGGAAAGCTCGATCGCCAGTTGGGAACGCAGGTAGTCGAGGGCTTCGACCAGCGGCATGTCCATCTGACGCCACATCGCGTCTTTGCCGAGCCGCATGATCAGCGGTGATTTTGCAGCCAGCTGGCTGGTCCAGGCGTTGAGGTTGTCATCGAAGAGTTCCGGACGCACTACTTTGTTGACGATGCCGGCTTCGCGGGCTTCGTCAGCCGAGATGCGTTCGCCGAGCAGCAGGAGTTCGTTCGTTTTCTTGCGACCGACGTTGCGGTAGATCAGCGCCATGATCATGAAGGGGAAAAGTCCCACCGTGATCTCGGGGGTGCCGAATGTCGCTTTGTTCGATGCGAGGATCAGGTCGCAGGCCAGGGCCAGCCCGAGCGACCCGGCGAGCACGTGTCCCTGGGCCGCGCAGATCGAGGGTTTGCCGAGTTCGCCGAGTGCTTTGAAGGCGTCGGTGAAGAGCGAAGCGCCGGTGAACTTTTCGACGGTTCCGCTATCCCCGCCGAAGGCGGCAAGGTTGCCGCCAGCCGAGAAGACCTTCTCGTTGGAGGACGCGAGAACGACTACTCGCACGGCGTAATCGTCTTTGGCCAGTTTCAGGGCCGAGAGGATCTCGGACAGCATCTGGTCGGATAGCGCGTTGCGGGTGTCGGGATCGTCGAGCGTGATCGTTGCCACGTGGTCGGCGACCCCATACTTGATCTTTTCGAAGGTCTGGCTGGGTTCGGTCATGGTTCGGCAAAGATATCAGTAAATAAGGAGTAGGAAGTGTTACTCTCTACTTTGTCTGAGCTTCACCGAACTTTCAAATGGACGACCAAAGGAAGCACGAACCGTGAGTGAAACCGTCATCAAGCCCGACTTTGACGCCGGGCAGAAGCACTTCATCTTCACCCAGGAACACGAAGATCTCCGCGAATCAATGGAGAACTGGGCAAAGAACGAACTCCACCCCCATCGCAACGAATGGGAAGAAACCAAGTGGCCCGATTCGGCGATGAAACGAGCCGGTGACCTCGGTTACCTCGGTCTCTGCTTCCCGGAGGAATACGGAGGACAGGGCGGCGACTACTTCTACTCGCTGGTTCGCGCCGAAGCGATGAGTTACGCCGGCAATGGTGGAATCGGCATGGGCTTCGCAGTCCAGACCGACATGGTCCTGCCCCCGATCCACCTGCTTGGCACCGAAGAGCAGAAGCAGAAGTACCTGACCCCCGGAATCCAGGGCACCAAGATCGGCGCGCTCGGAATCACCGAGCCCGGCGCCGGTTCCGACGTGGCCGGCATTCGCACCACGGCGATCCTCGACGGCGACGAGTACGTGATCAACGGTTCGAAGACCTTCATCACCAACGCCGCCCGCGCCCAGTTCATGGTTCTGGTCGTCAAGACCGATCCCAGCAAGGCACATGACGGCATCACCCTGCTGCTGATCGACATCCGTGACGACGAAGGCAACGACCTGCCCGGCTTCTCCGTCACCTCGAACCTCGAGAAGATGGGCATGCTTTCCTCAGACACGGGCGAGCTTTCCTTCGAGGACTTCCGGGTCCCGGCAGACTCGGTCCTCGGCCAGGTCGGCAAGGGCTTCTACCACATCAGCTGGGAACTCCAGGGCGAACGACTGGTCGCCGCTGCCGGCTCCCACGCCGGTGCCGAGCGCCTGCTCGAAACCACCATCGAGTACGCGCTCGATCGCCAGGCCTTCGGCCGCCCGATCGGCAAGTTCCAGACGATCCGTCACAAGATCGCCGAGATGGCAACCAAGATCGAGGCCTCCAAGCAGTTCACCTATTCGGTCGCCTGGCGGGTCAACAAGGGCGAGTACCCGGTGCGTGAAATCTCGATGGCGAAGATGCTGGCATCGCAGATGGCATGTGAGGTTGCCGACGAAGCGATCCAGATCCACGGTGGCTACGGCTACATGAAGGAATACGAGATCGAGCGTCACTACCGCGACATGCGACTCAACCGTATCGGCGCCGGTACCGACGAGATCATGCTCGAGGTGATTGGCCGCTCCTACGGCCTCTAGCGGCTCGAAGTTCCCGTCTCCGGGCCATTGCTCCCTGTTCACTTCGCCCAGCGCCGTGAACAGGGAGCGATGGCCTTCTTTTTGCGCCGGTTGCCCCGCCGCCGATCGCCCCGCATCTCTGCTTCCGTGAGCGGGTTATAGAGTCAGCGTCCGCCTGCGGCGGAACCGGGACGACTACTGAGGGGAGATTCACCATGGGCATTCGATCACGCAAACTCAGGATTTCCCTGGCGGCCGTCGGCATCTTCGCGGTCGGTGCTGCAGCCGGCGGGGTTGCCATTTCCGAAGTCAAAAAGGATCCGCCCGCGCCGAAATACAACTCGCTGGCGCGCACGGTCAATCCGATCGGCGGCAAGAACCGTGCCCTCGGGCTCTCACGTGTGGTGATCCAGCCGGGCGCCAAAATCCCCGTCCATTACCACGAAGGCACCCAGGTTTCATACATCCAGAGCGGCGTGCTGACCTACACCGTCCACACCGGCCGCGTGAGGGTGATGACCGGCCCCGGTGACGACGGCACCCTGGTCCGCGTGATCAAGGCCGGGCAGACCGGAAAGATCAAAGCAGGCCAGTGGATCAAGGAAGTACCGAGCGAGCACCACAGCGCGAACAATTACGGCAAGAAGAAGATCGTTATCTACCTGGCGAACCTGCTCAAGAAGAACGCCAGTCCGTCCACTCTCGTCCCGTAGCCCGGCCGGACCCGGAACTCAGGTGCCGGCTGGCGGTACCTGGGTTTCCAGCTTCGGCGGTTTCAGTTCGCTGGTGCAGTAAGCGCAACGGGTTGCCTTCACCGAAACCTCGGAAAGGCAGGCCGGACAGTCACGATGGGTTGCGTCTTCATGGTCCTGGTGGCGCTCCCGATACGCGTTCATCGGTGCAACCACGAAGAAATACACCGCCACTGCCACCGACATGAACGCGATCAGGGCGTTGATGAAGTTGCCGTAGGTGAACTCCGAATTGTTGATCGTGAAAGAAAGCGCCGAGAAATCAGGTTCACCGATCAGGGCCGCGATTATCGGGGTCATCAGGTCCTCGACCATCGAACTGACCAGCGCAGTGAAGGCGGCACCGATCACGACAGCCACGGCCAGCTCAACCACGTTGCCTCTCGCGATGAACTCCTTGAATCCGAGCAGGACCTTCAAATCAACCTCCGGGACGTAGTGCAGACGCCCTGACGATATCCGCACCAGCTGCCTTCGGGAGCGAACGTCTCGCAAATGCGAAACGTTCGCCCCCGGCAGGGTTCGGCCGGGCCAGGGACTACCCGACTTTTACCGTGGCCTTCGCGCTCCTGGCACCAACGCCAGCTGCGGAGGCGGTGACCGTCACCCGGTGACGGCCCTTCGCGTTCCCGGTCGCTTTGACCCGGAACGCGACTTTGCTGGAGGTTCCCGCAGGGAGAGTCGGGACCTTCACGCAACCTGAAACCTTGACCTGCTTCCGGCTCTTCTTCGGCACCGACACGCAGACCCTGAGGCCGGTGACGGCCCTGCCGGAAGCCGCGGCGGAGACCGCGAGCCTGCCCGATCCACCTGGTTTGACCCTGATGATCGAAGGGCTGGCCTTGAGTTTTGAAATCACCGGCTTGACCGGATGATCGTCGGGGCCGGTCGGGCCGGTTGGCCCGGTCGAACTGGTTGGTCCGGTTGGCCCGGTCGAATTCGTTGGCCCGGTCGGTCCGGTCGGGTTCGTCGGCCCGGTCGGCCCGGTCGGGCCGGTGGGGCCAGTGGGACCGGTCGGGCTCAGGGTCGCGGGTCCCCAGGACGGCTCTTTGCCGTCCGCGATCTTCACCGGGCTGAGCGTGCAGGGGCCACCGTTATTCACCGCCGGCACGGGAGAAACGTAGACACCACCGTTGCTCTGCCACGCCACCATCGACCCATCCGGCGAGAAACGGGGATAAGCGGGAGCGGTCGCCACATGCTCGGTGTAACACTTCGATGTGGGCGTTCCCGCTGGCGGAACGCCGTTGTTGTTCCAGAACGCGAACTCCGAAGCATCACTCCCTTGCGGCGTCACTTCGAGCACCGTCTTGCCGTTGTTCGACATGTCGAAACTCTCAAGGTCGGCAACGTCCGGGTTATCGAAACCCAGCCATCCGACCGGCTGGGACGAACCGGCCTTCTGCAGCCAGACCCGGTTGTAGGCGGTGTCGACGAAACCGGCATACGGCGACCCCGGTATCCAGCGTGGCCGCACAAAGTTGGTGTGGCAGTTGATCAGGCACGGATTTGTGGTTCCCGGACCGGCAATGAACGAGACCCGCTGGTTCAACGAGCATGGATTGGTCCAGCAATCGAAGTAATGCCAGTCGTAGACAATCAGCCCGCCGTCGGGGGAAACCGTTCCTCCGTTGAAAGGCACGAACGAACCGGCCCCGGTCTTCGGCAGGATCCAGCTGTCAATGATGGTCCTGTCACCCGGCCGGATGAAGTGGGCAAATGCGGATGAACCACTGACTTTACGGATCGCCACCACGGTTCCGTCGTTCTTCTGGCTGGGAGTGATGTAGCGGTATTCGCCCCCGCCATCGGCAGTGAGTTTTTCCTTGAGGGCTCCATCGGGGGAAGCCCGGTAGACGTTGCCGTCATTACCTATGTAGGAGACATTGGCGGCTGAAGAAACCGCCGCTTCAACCAGTCCCGCGAGGACCAGCACCGTCATCACGATCAGGCCGGCTCGAACCAGATCCATGATCGCCGAAGTATCTGTTTGATCAGTTTGTTTCAATTCACTGCTTTCCTGGGAGTTTGGTCGCAGCGACATGATTCGAAACCGGCCTTGCGACCCCCTTGCCGATTCATTGCGGCCGGATCAAAGAGCTCCCCCGGCTCCCGCACGAAGTGCGGAGTCGGCCCCGAACCTCGCCCGCAATCCAGTTATGGTCCGCGATCCAACTCGAAAAGGAGCTTGAAACAAATGGGACTTCTGGATGGAAAAAGCGCGATCGTCACCGGTTCCGCCCGTGGAATCGGCCGGGCAACCGCCGAACTGTTCGCCGCCAACGGCGCGAAAGTGCTGATCAACGACCTCGACGCTGACGCTGCCGAACAGGCATCGTCGGAGATCAACGGCGAAACCGCGGTCTTCGCCGGCGACATGACCAAGTCAGACGCCGCCGACAACCTGGTTTCCACCGCCGTGGAAGCTTTCGGTTCAGTTGACATCGTCGTGAACAACGCCGGCTACACCTGGGACGGCGTCGCCCACAAGATGACCGACGACCAGTTCCAGGCGATGCTCGACATCCACACGATCGTGCCGTTCCGTGTTGCCCGCGCCCTCGCTCCGCACTGGCGCGAAGCCGCCAAGGCCGAAGCCGCTGAAGGCCAGGAAGTCTTCCGCAAACTGATCAACGTCTCGTCCATATCCGGAACCATGGGTAACGCCGGGCAGGTGAACTACAGCGCTGCCAAAGCTGGTGTGGTCGGCATCACCAAGACCCTTGCCAATGAATGGGGCCAGTTCAAGATCAACGTCAACGCGGTCGCTTTCGGTTTCGTCGAGACCCGCATGACCGCCTCGAAAGAAGCAGGAGTCACCCACACCAACCCCAGTGGCGAAGAGATCCCCCAGGGGATCCCGGACCAGATGCGGGCGATGGCTTCGATGATAATTCCGATGGGCCGCCCGGCAACCCCGGAAGAGGCTTCAGGCCCGGTGCTGTTCCTCGCTTCAAACCTCGCTGATTATGTTCACGGTCAGGTGCTGAACGTGACCGGCGGCCAGTTCGGCGGCATGACGAACTGAGCAGCAAAGCGCTTGACGAAAAGGGCCCCCGCATCGCGGGGGCCCTTTTTCCTGCAGTCAGCGCGGAACTGCCCTCAGGGGGTCGGCTCCGCCGGGAAAGTCGACGGTGTTAGCGTCGGCTTGCCCGAAACGAACAGCCACTCGTTGAAGTAATCAGCGAGTGCCGCGGTCTGTACCGGCCCCAAAGCCGCCACGTCGATCGCGGTGTCGATGAACTCCTGCGTCGTGATCGCGTCATCGCCGAAATCAGCCATCAGCGTCTTCGCGAACGTCTGCATCTTGGCGTCGCCCACGATCTGGGCGTAACCCTCGAGCATCGCGCCCGGCCTGCTGTACGTCACGAACGTCGAGAACAGGTTTGCGGCATCGCCATTCAGCGTCGCCGGCGGCACGTTCCAGTTGTTCAGGTTGCCGGTGTTGTACACCGAGTTGAACTGGGTTGCCCGGGTTCCTGCCTTGAGCCAGGTACCCCAGCTTGCCCAGCCCTCGTTGAACCAGATGACTGACCAGTCATCCGGGCCGACCGCGTCACCGAACCATTGGTGAACGTACTCATGGTCGAGGGTGCCGGCACTTACGCTCGGGGCAGATGACGAGCCGGCAAAATGCGATTTGCCCTGGTTTTCGAGCGCGTAACCGATTCCCGATGTACGACCAGCGACGATACCTCCGGAGTTCAGGGGGTATGGCCCGAACCACGGTGTGTAGAAGTCGATGATCGTCTGCTGTGACGAGAACCTCGTATTCAGCGTGGTCAGGGTGCTGCCCGTGGCCGTTGAGTCGTACACGTTGTAGAGCGGGCCCGTTTTGGGCGGCACCGCACTATTGTCGGTGAACGACGAAACGGTCATGGTGAAAGGACCCACCGATGCCGTATGGAGATACGGAGCCAGGGGAACATCTTCACGCCAGGTGAACGTCCTGGAACTGTCAGGGTTGACCACGTTCGAAACCAGCTCACCCGATCCCAGCGCCACATGCGTCGCTGCCTGGGCCGCCGGAATGGTTGTGATCGTGTCGAACGACGCCTTGTCACGTCCCGCCATGTTGTTGCTCGGGAAGTAACTGTTGGTTCCGATCGGCTCATTCACCGTGAAGCTGCCATGACAGTTCACATTGGTTGGGCTCGGCGTGCTGTAGCAGTACCGGACCCAGCCTTCCCGTGACCCGTCGGGATCGGTGACATGGGTGACGTAACCGCTGTAGAACGTGGTTACGGTGAATGAATCGCCGTTATCCAGAACCTGTGACGGGTTCAGGTTGACGATCATCTTCGCGTCGGTGTAGGTGACGCCGTCGTTGACCTTCATGTCTTCGAACTCGAAGCTCTCGACATCAGTGCCGTTCACCTGGACGTTCGAGACAGTCAGAGTGTTCGGCATGAAATCCATGCTGAACGACTGCAGCCCCTGAGTTGCCGTCGCGGTCATTTCGGAGAAGGTGCCTGCCCCGAACTCGTTGGTTGCCGGGTCGTAGATCAGGTCGAGTTCGTAGTTCTGGGCGTCGTAACCTCCGTTGCCCAGACCTTCGAATATCGGGTCACCCGCTGACCTCGCACCCTGGAATGCCGCTGGTCCAGTCGGACCAGTGCTGCCGGTCGGTCCGGTCGGCCCGGTATCACCAGTCGGCCCGGTATCCCCGGTCGGCCCGGTATCCCCGGTCGGCCCGGTGTCGCCAGTCGGCCCCGTGTCACCAGTCGATCCGGTGGCCCCGGTGCTGCCGGTCGGACCAATCGGGCCCGTGTCGCCAGTCGCACCGGTGTTTCCGGTCGAGCCGGTATCGCCGGTCGAACCCGTGGCTCCGGTCGAACCGTCATTGCCGGGGGGCCCGGTGTTGACCTTCCTGTTCACGACAGTCACCGCCTTGGAGGCCTTGGCCCCCTTGTAAGCGACAACCAGGAAGTACTTGCCAGCACCGGTTTTGCTTTTGGCCTTGACCACCAGCATGAACCGCGTCTTGCCCTTCGTGACCTTCAGTTTCTTCTTCGACCCGACAGAGATCGGGCCGGGCTTGCCCTTGACCGGCGAAAGCGTCGCCTTCATCGGACCTGATGTTTTCCTGGTGCTCCTGACTACTCCCGAAACTACGTACTGATCGCCCTTCGTCATTTTCGACGGGGATTTCACCTTCGAAATCGAAACCTTCGCATGCGCAGCCGGGGCCGTCTGGACCAGGACACAGCCCATCAGGACCACCGCCAACACAGCGACAATCATTCTCGGCTTCGCCCCTGCGAACGCCGTCCAACCTTGATGTGAGACCAATTGGCCCTCCTTGTCAATGCGGAGGCCGATTCACCAATAACCAGCGGCTCCGGGATCAACATAATCCCAATTCAGGAACGAATCAACTTGTACCGGAGTACAGAAGCAGGGACCGGCGTATCGACCGGGCCACCCGAGCGGTAAAACCGCCGCTACTTGCGCTCTTCGGCCAACGGTTTGCCGCCATCGCCGACAATCGCGGCGGGCGGCCAGGGGCCAAACCAGTTATCACGGGCGCCATCGAGAGTAATCACCGATCCGGAATGGAAGTTCCCGGCTTCGGATGCGAGAAAAGTGAGCAACCAGGCCATCTCCTCCGCTTCACCAACCCGCCCCAGCGGGATAGTGCGGTCGATCGACTCGACGATCTCTTTCGGATACTTGTTGACGAACGTGTCGGTCGCGAACTGTCCCGGGGCCACCGAACAGGTCCGGATCCCGAAGCGTGACCATTCGGTAGCAAGCGTCTTCATCATGTTCTCCACCGCCGCCCTGGCGGCCCCCGAGTGCACCATCCCCGGCATGCCTCCGTGCGGGGAAAGGGTGACGCTCATGATCGCTCCCTCCTCCTGCGGAATGAAAGCTTTCGTTGCTGCCGCATGGGTCATCAGCCAGGTGCCGGTCACGTTCAGTTCGATCACCGTGCGAAAACCCTTCGGGGTGATCGCTTCAGCCGGGCTGAGAAACTGGCCGCCCGCGTTGTTCACCAGGGTGTCGATCCTGCCATTGCGTTCGAGCACACCATCGAAGAACCGGTCAACGCTCTCGTCGTCACGAATGTCAAGGCTGGTGAACTCGAACCTGCCGGGCAGGCCTTCCGCGAGTTTCGCCGTTTCTTCGAGCGGTTCCGTCCGGCGGCCACACCCGGCTACCGTGGCCCCCAGCCGGATCATCTCCAGGGCGGTCTCCCGGCCGAAGCCGGAACCAGCACCTGAAATCACGACAACCTTGCCTTCAAGCAGGTCATCCCGGAAAATTCTTGATCGTAAGGATTCGCCCATGAGCTGCGCCAAACCTTACTGGCGGAGCCCTTCGCAGTAGGGTCGGACCATGTCCGTTCAAGCCGAACCCAGACCCCTCGTGACTCCGCTCCCGGGCGGTGTCCCGAATTCCAGCGTGACTGTCGAGCCGATGGTCGCTGGCACGTTCAGCTCACCGGACATTCTTCAATCGAGTCCGGGCGGCGAAGTATCCAACCTCAAGGTCCTTCGGGCTGCCCGTGGTGAAAACTCGCCGAGCCCCATTCCGGCATTCCTGATCCGCCACCCGAACGTCGGTCCGATCCTCGTCGACACCGGGCTGCACCCGGCAATCGCCAGCGACCCGACTTCGAATCTCGGTCGTTTCGGGACCTGGCTTTACAAGCCCGAGCTCGAACATGGCAGCAGCATCGTCGCCCAGCTTCGCGACAAGGGTGTTGACCCAGCATCGATCCGCCTGGTCATCCTCACCCACCTCCACATCGACCACGCTTCAGCGATCGCCGATTTCCCCGACGCGACGTTTATCGTCACCGGCGCCGAGTGGCAGGCAGCAACGAGCGGACTGTTCGCTTTCACCAAGGGTTACCACCGGCCCCAGTTCGACTACGCCTTTGATTTCCGCACGGTGAGCTTCGACGGCAGCAACGTCAACTCATACTCGTCGTTCGGTCGCACGATCGACCTTTTCGGCGATGGTTCGGTGCGGCTGGCTTCAACCCCTGGTCACACCGCTGGCCATCAGTCGCTGGTTGTCCGGCTGAAGGACAAGGACATGGTCATCAGCGGGGACGCGATCTACCTTGAAAGCCAGCTTGAAGCGGGCGCTGACCTTCCGGGTCGCACCACCGATCTCCACAACTTCAAACGCAGCCTGCAGGAACTGCGTCTCTTCCACCGTGAATACCCCGAGGCCGTGATCACGCCTGGCCACGACACCGCTTTCTACGAGAACGCCCCGGAGATCTGGGAGTAGGACTCAGTCGGCAGCGGACTTCGCTGCCGCTTCGGCTTCCAGTTCACGCTTCACTGCGCGTCGGCCCCGATCGCGAATTCCGTTGTACATGCGGGTGACCTGTTCGAAAACGGCAACCGAGGTTTCCATCTGCTGTTCACGGGTCGGTTCTTCCACCACCGGAAAACTCATCGGTTCGCCGAACTGAACGGTTACTTTCGGGAAGGTGAAGCGGGCCCATGGCCGGTTCGAGCGGGTCGCGTAGATCGCCACCGGGACCACCGGAACCCCTGATTCGAGGGCGATTTTGCCGATGCCAGGCCGGGGTTCGCCCAGACCTCCGCTGCGTGACCGGCCGCCTTCGGCGTAAACCAGCACGGACCCCTGCATCTTTTCGAAGATCGCATAGGTGGTCTTGAAAGCTTCTTCGTCGCGGTAACCACGGCGTACCGGAAACACTCCGCCGTGAGTGAAAATCCAGGTCAGGCCTTTGGGCCCGAACAGCTGGGACTTCGCCATGAAACGGATCTTCCGGCGAAGGAAAACGCCGGCAAAAAAGTGGTCCATCTGGCTGAAGTGGTTCGGGGCCAGGAGCACGGCACCCTTGGCCGGAACGTTTTCGGTACCGAGCGCGCGGGTGCGGTAGAGGCCGACCGCGACCGGTGTGAGCACCGCCCTGACCAGTTCATAGGTTCCGTCCGGCTCTTTGGTTCGCGAGCGCTCGTGAAACTTGTCGAAATATTCGGCGGGGCGATCG
The DNA here is from genome assembly GCA_049593795.1 of Solirubrobacterales bacterium. Classification (GTDB taxonomy): domain Bacteria; phylum Actinomycetota; class Thermoleophilia; order Solirubrobacterales; family 70-9; genus 67-14. Next base: position 4,054 of record JBAWHK010000131.1, on the reverse strand, counting down.
TCTTTGTAGACCGATGGCTTGGGGTTGTTTGGTGTGGTCATGACCGGTGCAGACCCTAACCCTCAACGGCCCTGCAGGTTACTCCGGGTATTCAGAGTTTCTCGATCGCCCAGCCCCGGGAGCGCTCCAGAGCCCGATGCCAGTCGTCCAGCAGCGATTCAGCCTGGTCGCGCCCCATGGCCGGTTCGTAGCTTCGGTTGGCTTTCCACATCGACGAGATTTCCTCGAGCTGCAGGGTTCCGACACCGACGCCCGCCAGGTAGGCGGCGCCGAGGGCTGTGGTTTCGGGGATTTCCGGAATCACGACCGGTACTCCGAGCAGGTCGGCCTGAAACTGCATCAGCCATCCGTTCGACACCGCCCCGCCATCTACTTTGAGGACTTCGAGGCGCTGGTCGCTGGCGTTCTCCTGGGCGCGCACCGCGTCGACGGTTTGGAAAGCGATCGCTTCGAGCGCGGCCCGTGCGATGTGTGCCCGTCCGGTTCCCCGGGTAAGCCCGACGATGGTTCCCCTCGCGTAGGGATCCCAGTGGGGGGATCCGAGTCCGGTGAGTGCCGGGACGAAATAGACCCCGTCGTTGGAGTCGAGGGAAGCGGCCAGTGCTTCGGTCTCGCCCGCTTCTTTGATCAGGCCGAGTCCGTCGCGAAGCCACTGGACTGCCGCGCCGGTCACGAAGATCGACGCTTCCAGCGCGTAGGTGACCTCGTTTCCGATGCCCCAGGCGATCGTGGCCAGCAGTCCGGGGTCCGGCACCGGCGCATCGTTGCCGGCGTTGAGCAGGACGAAACTGCCGGTTCCGTAGGTGTTCTTGCCCATGCCCGGTTCGTGGCAGGCCTGTCCGAACAGGGCGGCCTGCTGGTCGCCGGCGATGCCGGCGACTGGCACTTCGCCGCCGAATTCGGTTGTGGTGCCGAAGGTGCCGGCGGACGGTTTCACTTCCGGCAGGCTGTCCGGATCAATCCCGAACAGTTCGCAGAGATCGTTGTCCCAGCATCGGGAGAAGATGTCGAAAAGCATGGTGCGGGAGGCGTTGGAGTAGTCGGTGCTGTGTTCGCCGCAGAGTTTGTGGACGAGCCAGGCGTCGATCGTGCCGAAGTCGGCTTTTTCGGCGTCGGGGACGTTCTGGAGCAGCCACTCAATTTTGGTGGCGGAAAAGTATGGGTCGAGGACCAGTCCGGTTCTTTCGCGGACGAGCGGCTCGAAGCCGCTTTCGCGCAATCCGTCGCAGCGCGCTGCGCCACGGCGGTCTTGCCACACCAGTGCGTTGTGGATCGGCTTGCCGGTTTCCCGGTCCCATCCGACAATTGTTTCCCGCTGGTTGGTGATGCCGATCGCGTCGAGGTTCCGGCCGTCGATTCCGGCTCCGCTCAGGGCGCGTTTGGCGACCGCTTTCGTTACTTCCCAGATCTCGTTCGCATCATGCTCGACCCATCCCGGCTTCGGGAAGTGCTGCCCGAATTCGGCGTATCCGCGACCGACGATGCGACCGTCGCCATCGAATACGAGCGAGGTGGATCCGGTGGTTCCCTGGTCAATCGCGAGGATCACGGTTTTCTCCTGGAGACGTATACACGGGCGAAGTCGACCATTTGCCGGAACCGGTGGATGAATCCGCCGAGGGTCTTGCCGGTCGCACGGTGGGCGAGTTCAAGTTCGTATTCCCCGAGGCGGTATCCGGCCCGGACCGCGTCGATCGTCATTCCTGTTTCCATCCCGTAGGCCGGCGCGAATGGCAGCACGGCGCGCAGCACGTCGAGCTTCATTGCGCGCTGGCCGGAGATCGGCGCGATCGTGTCTGCCCCGCAGCGTTTCTTGATCACCCAGTGGGAGAAACCAAGGGCGACACCGAATCCGCCGCCAACCCGTCGGGCAAAAGCGGCGACGGCCAGGTCGCATTCGTCGGCGTTGACCGCATCCACGAGTTTGCCGAGCTGGCCGGCTGAGAGTGCCAGGTCGGCGTCGCACAGCAGCACCGTTTCCGGCAGCTTTGGTGCGCTCAGCATCGCTTCGGCGCAGGCGGTCATGTTGCCACCTTTGCCGTGGACTTTTCCGCGCCGGATCACCTGCGCCCCGGCGCCCAGGGCGATGTTGTTGGTCCCGTCGTCGGAGGCATCGTCGGCCACCCAGATGGTCGCCCCGGGAAAGGTTTCTTTGAGTGCCTGGATCGCTCCACCGATCGAGTCGGCCTCATTGCGTGCCGCAACGAGCACAGCCAGTCCGGAAGCATCGATAGGGGAATCGCCAGCAGGTCTCTCCATAGGAAAGGACAATATGCCAGCCAACCAGAGCACCGAAATCGACTGGCAATGAATTGCACATCTATATGCGCAAATTCATTGCCAGTCTTTTCGGTTTGGGCCGGTTTGTGCTCTCGGGTGCCTGGTCCTTCCTATTTGACCCTGAAGAACTTCGTCACCGAATCGACCGCTGCTTCCGGGTCTTCTTCGAGGCTGCGGTAGGTGATGCGCCTTACCCGGAAACCGGCAGCCTGCAGGACCCCGTCCCGGTGACGATCGGTTTCGAAAGCGATCGGGTTGAGGTGATGGGCCCGACTGTCCAGTTCCACTATCAGCCGGTCGTCACGCCACAGGCAGTCGACCTCGAACCCCTCGACGGCCACGTTCACTGTCGGCAACGGCAGGCCCTTCCGCTGGCAGATCGAGAAGAACCGCTCTTCGAGTTCGGACCGGGTCATGGTGATCTCGTGGTTCCAGTTGTTCAGGACGCGCCGAAGCCGCCCGATTCCTTTCCATCCCGGCCCCCGCTCCAGGACCTGTTCCATCCTCGTGAGATCGAAGACCCGCAGGCGCTCCGCTGCGGTCAGGCAGGATTCGAGCTTTCGTTCGTCAACTTTCGCCGCGAGATCAAGCAGCGTCCGTTCAACCGACGTGATCGGAAACCCGGCGTGACGAGCGACCTCGTTCTCGGGAAGGAACCGGGTCCGGTGCACGACCAGCCAGGGATCTTTCTTCCTGCCCGGAAGCACCCGGTTGAAGTCACGCAGGACGTGGACCGGGCCGAGCCAGCCAGAGAGACCCCAGTGGAGCGCAGCCGAATGATGGGAAAGCACCGCTTGCGGACCCGCAAAGAGCAGTCCGGCCTGAAGCCTGGCCTTCGCGTTCAGGCGGTCGTGACCGACCGCGTACACGCCGTCCACGACCGGAACCAGCCGGGCCGTTCGCTTCCGGACATCGATCTGCCACCGATCGATTCCGCGGTCAGTCAGCTGCTGACGGCTGATCAGCCCGTACTGGCGTCTCGCCATCTCGAGGATCCACTCATCGATCGACCGGCTGTTCATGCCGCAACCGTCGCGCCGACCGGCTCACAAGTGGGTCAAAAACCAACCGAAAAACGAAAGAAAGACAGACGACCCAGCCCTCCACAAGGACTGGCAATGAATTTACGCATATAGGTATGCGATTCATTGCCAGTCCTGTTTGGTTTAGGGTTGCTGCTTATGGCGAACATCGAAGCTCACATCACTGGCAACGTCTGGAAAATCACCTGTGCGATCGGTGACACGATCGAAGATGGTGACGAAGTCGTCATCCTCGAATCCATGAAAATGGAGATTCCGGTCGAGTCCGAAGATGACGGTGTTGTCAAAGAGATCAAGTGCGAAGAGGGTCAGTCAGTCACCGAAGGTGACGTCCTCATCGTCCTCGAGTAGCCAGGCATGAGCGGGGCCGACGCATCGCCGGGCGATTCGATCGAAACCGGCACCGAAAAGCTGCTACTTGACTACCCGGCCGACGCAGTAGCGCGGCTGACGATCTCCAACCCGAGCAAACGCAACGCACTCGACCACGAGATCCTCGACGCGATCACGGCAACCCTGCCGAAACTGGACCAGGGAATCGAGATTCGCTGCCTGATAATTACCGGGGCCGACCCTGTCTTCTCCGCCGGATACGACATCGGCGGCATCCCGAAAGAAAGCTTCGAACAGGACGCCGAAGCTCTGGTCGCCCATCCCTTCCCGGCCGCGCTCGCTGCCCTCGACGCCTATCCGTGGCCGGTGGTTGCCGCGCTGAACGGCCACTGCCTCGG
>JBAWHK010000130.1:0-6911 GCA_049593795.1 Solirubrobacterales bacterium | reverse complement strand
TTTTGTAAGCTGGACAGCCGCCCTGGTCCCAGGGCATTTCACCAGGAACCCAGAACTGTCCCTTCGTCCAATCCTCGATCTTCTTCTCGACGACCCCCGGGTATCCGGGCTCGCGGGGCGGGTTCGTGCGGCCGCGGACGGGGGAGAAAGGGTCGAATCCCGGGTTTCCGGGGCCCTGCGTCCCGCCCTGCTGGCCGGGCTGCTCGAAGATGATCGGGCTCTGGAGGACCGTCCTGCCCTGATCGTCACCCCTGACGATCGTTCGGCCCGTGAACTGACCCTGGCGTTACGCGCCTACCTGGGCGATCGCAAGGTTCGTTCTTACCCGTCCCGCGGCACCGGTTATGCGTCCCAGATCAGTCCGCCACCTCACCTGATCGGTTTGCGGATCGATGCGCTCGATTCTTTCGGCCGGAACGAGAGAACGCCCCCGGTGGTGGTTGCCAGCGCGATTGCCCTGGCGGAATCGATTCCCGACAAGTCATTGAGGCCCGAGGGTTTCACGGTCGTGGTCGGCGAAGAACATGATCCGGTCACCCTGACCAGGGATCTCGACGCCGCTGGTTACGAACGGGTCGACCAGGTCACCGAACGCGGCCAGTTCGCGATTCGCGGTGGCATCCTCGATGTTTACGCGGCGACCGAGGAGCGAGCTGCCCGGATCGACTTCTTCGGGGATGAAGTCGAATCGATGAGATGGTTTTCGACTTTCACCCAGCGCTCCCTGGGCCAGGCTGAATCACTGGATATCGCCCCGGCAGCGGAACTGGACGTTGACCACCGGGAACTGGCTGAACTGGAGATCGCTGAAGCGCTCGAGAATGGCGGCCAGCCGGACCTGGCGAAGGTTCTGCCGATCGACCATTTCAAGGCGCCACTGGATCTGATTCCGGACCACGCGGTAGTGATCCTTGCCGCTGAAGAAGAAATCGAACCGGCCCTGAAGGATCACTGGGAAGACGTTACGACGGCGATGCATGCCGACGACGCGCGTCATCTGTACGAGGACGTTGCCGGCCCTCTGGCCGAACGGGCGGCCTTTGTACTGCAGAGGCCGGTAGATCACGAACCCGTTGATTCCGAGATGGAGCCTGGGGAGGGGGATGAGGCGTCACGTCCTCGCCCGGACGGCGGCTCCGGGCGCGACACCCCATCCCCCTCCGGACCCGAAGCACTTGATTCATCTGCCCCTGCACCCGAACTCCCGATGCGGGCATTCCTGGCTGAGACGCCGGCCAAGAACATCAAGGAAGCCGAGGCCGAACTCACCAAACTCGTCAACTCCGGCTACCGCACGGTCGTTGCTTTTGATTCGAAAGGTGAGGCTGAACGGACCCGGTACGCCATGGACCGGATCGACGCGAAGATCCTTGAAGGGGGACGCCTGCCAGCGGATCCCGGCGTCGCCCTGATCGAAGCCCGGCTGGCTGAAGGTTTCATTTCGCCTGAACTCAAACTCGCGGTGTTGCCTTTCCGCCGTTTGCTCCACCGGCGTCGACGCGCCGACGAACGCGCACCGGAAGCGGTCCGGGGCCGCCTCACGTTCTCTGATCTGCGGGTCGGCGATTACGTGGTGCATGAAGATCACGGCGTTGCCCGTTTTGCCGGGTTCGAAACCCGTGAGGTTGGCGGCATCACCCGCGACTACCTGTATCTGGAATACAGGGGTGAAGACCGGGTTTATGTGCCGACGGACCAGTTCGCCAAGCTTTCGCGTTACGCGAGTTCGGCCGGTTCACCCACCCTTTCGGCCCTTGGTGGCAAGAAGTGGCTGAACATGAAGGCCCGGGCGCAGCGGGCCGCAGCCGAAATCGCCGGTGAACTGGTGAACCTCTACGCCGAGCGCCGGACCCGCACCGGCCATTCGTTCGCACCCGACTCCGAGTGGCAAATGCAGCTCGAATCGGCTTTCCCGTATCGCGAAACAGCGGACCAGATCGAAGCGATCGAAGCGGTGAAGGGCGACATGGAGTCTGCCCGGCCGATGGATCGCCTGGTTTGCGGCGATGTCGGTTATGGCAAGACAGAAGTCGCGATCCGGGCTGCGGTGAAGGCGGCTTCGGACGGCAAACAGGTGATGATCCTCGCCCCGACCACGATTCTCGCCCAGCAGCACCTAGGCACGTTCAGGGAACGGCTGGCGGACCTTCCGTTCAAGGTTGACGGGGTCAGCCGCCTGCGCAAGCCGGCCGAGGTCAAACAGATAATCAAGAACTATTCCGAAGGCAAAGTCGATGTGCTCATCGGCACCCACCGTTTGCTTTCACGGGATGTGCGGGCCAAAGAGCTCGGATTGATCGTGGTTGACGAGGAGCAGCGCTTCGGCGTCAAACAGAAAGAGTTGCTGCGCCAGCTCAAACTGAAAGTGGACGTTCTTTCACTTTCAGCGACCCCGATCCCACGCACCCTGCAGATGTCGATGGCTGGCCTGCGTGACATTTCCGTGATCGAAACCCCGCCCGAGGGGCGCCGCCCGGTCCGCACCTACGTCGGTCCGTGGGATGAAACCCTGGTTGAACGGGCGATCAAACGCGAAGTTGACCGCAAGGGCCAGGTCTTTTTTCTGCACAACCGCGTCGAATCGCTTGACGAAGCGGCCGAAAGGCTGCGGGCCCTGGTTCCGGGCCTCAGGGTTCAGGTTGCCCATGGCCAGATGGAAGAGAACGAACTGGAACAGGCGATGCTCACCTTCATGCGTGGTGAAGCCGACTGTCTGGTGGCAACCACGATCATCGAATCGGGCATTGACATCCCCGCAGCCAACACGCTGATAGTCGAACGCGCCGATCACCTGGGCCTTGCCCAGGCGTACCAGATCCGGGGTCGCGTCGGACGGTCACGCGAGCGTGCTTTCGCATATCTGCTCTACCCGTCGGAGGAGTCCCTCACCGCCGATGCCTCAACCCGCCTGGCTACCCTCGCCGATCACACCGAACTCGGTTCCGGGTTCAAGATCGCGATGCGTGACCTTGACATTCGTGGGGCCGGCAATCTGCTCGGCGACGAGCAGAGCGGCCATGTGGCAGCGGTCGGATTCGAGCTGTACTGCCAGCTGATCGATGATGCGGTGGCCGAACTTTCAGATCGGGACGAAGCCGAAGAGGCCCGCGAACCGGTCCGCCTCGACGTCGGGGTCGATGCTTACCTGCCGGCTGCGTACGTGCCGTTCGAAGCGGCCAAAATCGACGTCCATCGCCGGATCGCGGCGGCCAGGCGGCCCGGTGAGCTGCGGGCCATAACCGACGAACTGGTTGACCGTTTCGGGCCGATGCCTGCCGAGGTCGAGAACCTGATGGACCTTCAGCGAGCACGGATCAACCTTGGCGAAGCTGGCGCGGAGGCAGTCCAGTTCCGTGGTGGCAAGCTGACAGTCACCGGGATCGAACTGGACTCCGAAGCAGCGGAAAAGGTGAGGAAGACGGTGGATGGCGCGATCTACGACTGGCGTGCCAAAGACATGGCGATGCGAGTCGATTCCGACCCGGAAGTGAGACTCAGGTCGATCACGGCGCTCGCCGATGCCCTTGCCCTGAACAGTTGAACCGGTGAGCTGAGGTTCTCTTGAGGTTCAGGTAGATATGCTCTCCAATTCGTAAGCGGAGGACGTAACTGACTTTTTCAGGAGGCTTTACTGCATGAACGGCGCACGCAAATTCGGGCTGGTTCTTTTCGGAGCGATTCTCGTGATCGTTTTCGCTGGAATTGCAATCGCCAATGGGGGAGTGTCACAGCCCTCCGTTCCTTCCGGAGATATCGCTCACGTTGAGGAAGTGCCGGACGGACTGGGCGACATCAGCCAGGACGATTTCGACCGGACTTTCACGCAGACCTGGAAGCGCGGGGGCCTCGAGGCCGCCCCGAAGCCCGGTGATGCGCAGTACGAGCAGGTTCGTACCGCTTCGATCAACGACCTTCTTGACCAGGCCTGGCTGACCGGTGAGGCCGCCGAAATTGGCGTTTCGGCCACTGACCGCGAGGTTGATGACGAGTTCGCAACGATCCGCAAGGACCAGTTCCAGAACGACGCCGCCTACGAGAAGTTCCTCAAGGACAGTGGATTCACCGAGGATGAAGTCATGTCCCGCGTCAAGCTTCAGGTCCTGAGCCGCAAGATCGAGGATTCGATCACTTCGGGGGTCACCACGGTTCCGGAAGAGGACGCCCAGCAGTATTACGACGACAACAAGGCAAGCTTCGAGACTCCCGAGTCCCGTGACATCCGCCTGATCGTCACCCCGAACAAGGCCACGGCCGACAAGGTAGCCACCGCACTTGAGGCTGACGATTCGAACAGCAACTTCGCGAAGCTGGCCAAACAGAACTCGACCCACTCCAGCAAGGATCAGGGCGGCAAGACGGTTGCGACCGAGAACATCTTCCCCGACCCCGCCGGTTCCGAGATCATGGATGCTGAAACCGACGTGGTTGGCGGACCGGTCAAGGGTGGCGACGACTTTTACGTCTACAAGGTGACCGAAGTCACCCCGAAAGAAACCCAGCCGTTCGATGAAGCCAGGCAGCAGATCGAGTCGCAGTTGCTGCCGACCGTCCAGCAGGAAGCAATGAGTTCTTTCGTGGCCGAGTACAACTCCAAGTGGACCGCCCGCACTTTCTGTGCCGACGACTACCTGGTCACCCGCTGTCACAACTTCGAAGGAACCGGTCGTCTCCAGCAGACCGATCCGAGCACCGGTTCGGTCGTCGACATTGCCGACGAAGCGTGTTACGGCGAGGATGCCGCGGACAAGGTCAGCGACGCCGACGCGCCGATCGCCTGTCCGTCTCTGGTCCAGGGCCGCAAGGTTCCGCCAGCCGGTTCAGTCCTCGACATCGGTGTTGATCCCTCCGCGGTCCTTTCGGGACTGCCGGCTCAGCGTCCGGTTCCGGCCGGCGATTCCGAGACGGCCGCCGCTTCGGCCGCTGGTGAAATCGACCCGGCTGCCGCTGCTGCTGCCGCCGCTGCCGATCCGGCAGCTGCCGCCGCAGCCCAGGCTGCTGCTGCTGCCGCTGCCGGACAGTAAAAGAGCACCATGGATGAAGCCGGGTCCCTCGCGCAAGCGCTGGAGCGGCTGGACGAAGTAACCCGGAAACTCCGGGTCGAGTGTCCATGGGACCGCGAGCAGGATGAACGCTCGATCGTGCCGCACACGGTCGAGGAGGCATACGAGCTGGCCGAAGCTGCGCGTAACGGCGATGACGACGGGATCAGGGATGAGCTCGGTGACGTGCTCTTCCAGGTCGTCTTCCTTGCCCTGCTCCTGGAAGAACGCGATCAGGGCGACCTCGCCGGTATCGCCACCCAGCTCACCGAGAAGCTGATCCGGCGTCATCCCCACGTCTACCCGCCGGAAGGTGCCGAAACGGCCGCAGGGGAGGCGTCAGGGATAGAGACAGCCGATGACGTGCGTCGGCAGTGGGACCAGATCAAGACCGGGGTTGAAGGTCGTACCAGCGAGAAGGACTGGCGCAAGCCCGGGCTGCCGGCGCTGGTCTACGCGAACAAGGTCCAGTGGAAGCTTGACCCGGAAGAGAAGCCGGCGAACGTCGGTGCGGGCAACGAGAATCGTGAGGCTGACCACGCCGAAATCGGCCGTCTTCTCTGGCAGGCAGTGGAGGAAGCCCGGAGCCGGGGGATCGACCCGGAGCTCGCCTTGCGCACGGAGGCCGAAAGGCAGGCCTCAAGCCTGCGCAAGCCCAATTAGACTGGACGGCACATGAGCACCATAGAAGCCGTTCACGCACGCCAGATCCTCGATTCACGAGGTAACCCGACGATCGAAGCCGAGGTGACACTCACCGAGGGACAGGTCGGACGGGCGATGGTGCCTTCGGGTGCTTCAACCGGCGAGTTCGAAGCTGTTGAACTCCGTGACGGAGGATCGGCCTGGGTCGGCAAGGGAGTGACTGGCGCCGTGGCCAACGTCAATGGTGAAATCCAGAAGGCCCTGATCGGCCTCGATGTAACCGACCAGGCCAATCTCGATCAGGTGATGATCGACCTCGACGGCACCCCGAACAAAGGGCGTCTCGGAGCGAATGCCATCCTTGGTGTTTCTCTCGCTGCCGCCCGCGCCGCGGCCCAGCTTGAGGACCGTCCGCTTTACGAATATCTCGCGCACCTTTATGGCGAAGACGATCCGAGCCTGCTGCCGCTGCCGATGATGAACGTGCTGAACGGTGGCTCGCATGCCGACAACTCGGTCGATTTCCAGGAGTTCATGGTGATGCCGGCCGGTGCTTCAACTTTCTCCGAGTGCCTCCAGGTAGGTACCGAAGTCTTCCATTCACTGAAGAAGATTCTGAGCGGCCATGGTCTCGCTACCGCTGTCGGTGACGAGGGCGGATTCGCGCCCAATCTTTCGTCGAACGAAGCGGCGCTCGAGATGCTGATGGAAGGCATCGAAGCAGCCGGGTACGTGGCGGGCAAAGATGTGTTCATCGCCCTTGATCCTGCCACCAGCGAGATCTACAATGATGGTTCTTACCGGCTTGAGCACGAAGGCCGTTCGCTTACCGGTGAAGAGATGGCTGATTACTGGGTGAGCGCCGCCGAGCGGTTCCCGATCGTCTCGATCGAAGACGGAATGGATGAAGAGGACTGGGATGGCTGGAAGCACCTCACCGATCGTCTCGGTGACAAGGTCCAGTTGGTCGGTGACGACCTGTTCGTGACCAACCCGGAACGTCTGAAGCGTGGCATCGACAGTGGTACGGCCAACTCGATCCTGGTCAAGGTGAACCAGATCGGCACTCTCTCCGAAACCCTCGAAGCGATCCGCATGGCTTCCGACGCCGGTTATACCGCCGTGATTTCCCATCGTTCAGGGGAGACCGAAGACACGACTATCGCCGACCTCGCGGTTGCGACCGGGGCCGGTCAGATCAAGACCGGCGCTCCTTCACGTTCTGAT
>JBAWHK010000129.1:0-14757 GCA_049593795.1 Solirubrobacterales bacterium | reverse complement strand
CCGCAATCCCGGCTGCCTCCGCATTAGCTGTCCGGACTCCGTAACGGCAATCCCGGCTACCTCCTTGCCTTTAGTTGCCCGGACTCCTGGACCGCAATCCCTTCAACCTCCTTGCCTTTCCTCGCCTCGGGCTCGAGTCAGTGCCTGAAGTTCGGAAGTGACTCGACTCCGGGCCTCCCAATGGCACAAATCCGAGTCACCTTTTGGTGCCAGTGGCGACTGTTGCGTTGAGCTCTCGGGACATCGAGACCATTGCTGAGAGACCGGCTTCCCGCATCGCCTCGATCGTGCCTTCTGCCTGGATGTCGCTGGTTTCGATCAGGAGGCGGCCCCGGGGTGCCAGCCAGTCCCCGGCATCCCTGATCACCCGGCGCTGGATATCGAGGCCGTCTTCTCCTCCGTCCAAGGTCACCGGTTCTTCGTGGAGCCTGGCTTCCCTGGGCATCAGGTGAACCTGGCTGGAGGGGACATACGGTGCGTTCGCGAGCAGCAGATTGACCCGCCCTCGCAACGAGGAGGGGAGTGCTTCGTACAGGTCGCCTTCCCAGACCTTGCCCCCAGCCGGCAGGACATTGCGGTGCGCGCATTTCACGGCGGCGGGTTCGATGTCAGCCGCGTGAAGCTCAACCCGGCCAAGACCGGACGACACCGCGACCCCGATCGCTCCTGTGCCACAACACAAATCCAGGATCACATCCCCAGACTGTCCGAACCCGATTGCTTTCTCGACCAGAAACTCGGTTTTGTGACGGGGAACAAAAACCCCCGGCTCCAAAAGGATCCTCAAACCGCAGAAGTCCGCCCAGCCAACTATCTGCTGAACCGGCACACCGGCTACCCGCTGCTGGACCATGGCGGCCAGTTCATCCTGCGATGAAGCGGTTTCAACCAGCATCGCTGCTTCATCCTCGGCGAAGACCGATCCGGCAGCACGCAGTTCTTCAACGATCTCATCCAAAGTGACCTCTGAGCTTGACGAATAAGATCGTCCCATGACGCCGCCGGTCAGTTCACCGAAATCCCGAGCTGTGCCCGAGGACGCCGTCCGGCTCGCCCGGGAGCACTATCTCGCCTGCGAACGCATCGACATGCAATCTCTCGCTGCCGAACTGGGCATCGGAAGAACCACCCTGTATCGCTGGGTGGGGGACCGGGAAAGCCTGATCAGCGGCATGCTTTCGGTGATGGTCACCCAGGTGCTCGCCGAATCGATCGAAGAGGCGACCGGCGACGACCTCGAGCGGGTTGTCGACGGCATGAAACGGTTTTCCGAAACATCGGCCGGGTTCAAGCCTCTGCGTCAGCTGGTGCAGGCAGAACCGGACCTTGGGCTGCGGGTGATGATGGCGCCAGGCTCAGGCGTATCCGTCGCGATCTGCGAGGCGCTGCAGGCCCAGCTCGAAGACGCTCGTCCCGCATGGGCAGGCGAAAAAGCCGCGGAGCTGGCAGATGTGATCACCCAGATCGGCATGGCTTATGTCTGGGTGAACATCGCCAATGATTCCGAACCGGAAATCGAACGGGCGATGCGGGCAATGCGCCTGCTGGTCGCGGCCGCCGACTGAATGGCCGATACGTCGATCATCCTTGCCTCCGGATCACCCCAGCGCCGGGAAATACTTGAACGGCTTGGATTCCAGTTCGAGGTCAGGGTCTCAGGGGTTGAAGAGATAGTCCATGGCGACCCGGCCGAAGTCGTTCTGGCGAACGCCATGCTGAAAGCCCGGGCCGAAGCCGAACCCGGCTCGATCGTGATCGGATGCGACACCGACGTGGTAATCGAAAACCACATCATCGGCAAGCCCGAAGATGAAGTCCGGGCCCGTGAATACCTGGCTCAGCTGTCCGGACGTCAACACCACGTGTTCAGTGGCCTCGCCGTCATCGGGCCCGGGGTGGAACAGGAACGCCATGGCGTTGCCCGGTCAACGGTGCGATTCAAAGATCTGAGCGGGGACCAGATCGATCGTTACCTCGCCAGCGGCGAGTGGCGCGGACGGGCCGGTGGCTACGCGATCCAGGGACGCGGATCAGCTCTGGTGGCGGGGGTCGAGGGCGATATCGCCAACGTGATCGGTCTGCCGGTAGGGCTGCTGCTCGACCTCGCGCCCGAATTGGACCGGTAGAACCGACCCGGTACAATTCCTTTCCCTTCGGTTCCCGCCGAAGAGGTCCCATCGGTCCAGCTGCAATTACTCGAACAGCAATGGTCCGGATGGCACCATAAGCGCCAATAGCTGAGAAAATCAGTGATTGCGCCCAGATTCACCAGCTTTCCTTCCTGCCTGCCCGGGCAAACCGCAATCCAAGGCCACAATCCGTGTACCAAAAGCAAGTTCGCCGCCGCCGCGCGGTCCTCATAGGACTGATCCTGCTCGCTTTCGTGTTGCTGACGGCTACCTTCGGTCAGGGATCCGGTTCGGCCGGCGGGGTTTTCGGAACCGTGTTCAGCCCGGTGCAGAACGCTGCCAGCCGGGTTTTCAAGCCCGCCCGTGACGTTGTCAACTGGTTTGACGAAACGACCGAAGCCCGGGGCGAACGGGACCGGCTCACCAGGGAGCTCGAGGAATCACGGGCACAGGCCGTGGCCGGACAGGTGGCGCTTGAAGAAAACAGGCAGCTCAGGGCCCTGGTCAAACTTGATCGAGTCGCGAATTTCCCTGACGCCTACTCGCCGGTAACGGCGGCCGTTATCGCCCGGTCGCCGACGGTCTGGTACTCGACGGTCGGGATCGATGTCGGATCGAGTGACGGAGTAGAGATCAACGACCCCGTTGTCAGCGGTGACGGCCTGGTCGGAACCATCTCTTCCGTAACCCGGAGCGATGCCGTGGTCACCCTGATTACCGACAGCGGCAGCGCCGTAACCGCCAAGGTGGTCCCCGGTGGTGCCCAAGGTGTGGTCAGGCCGAAGATCGGCGACCCGGAGACACTCGTGCTTTCTTTCCTCGACGAAACGAAGAACATCACCAAAGGCCAGACCGTGGTGACCTCCGGCTGGCGGGGGGAAGGGCTCTCTTCCCTGTACCCGGCAAGGATCCCGATCGGTGAAGTGGCCCGCGCCCCGATCGACGAGCGTGAAGCAATCCAGAGCGTTGACCTCGCCGCCTACCCCGACTTCCGCAACCTGGATCTGGTCCAGGTCCTTACCGGTGGCAACCGCGGATGATCGTCACCTGGAAAGTAGCGCTGCGGATCGCCCTGCTGGTCCTGCTGTTCGTCCTGCTCCAGACCGCATTCTTTTCGATGGTCGAACTGCTCCATGTGTCACCGTGGATCCTTCCCGCATGCGTGGTGATCTTCGGTCTGCTCGGTGGCAGCATGGTCGGGGCGACAGTTGGTTTCTCGATCGGTTTCCTGGCGGACGTGCTGATTGACGGACCACTCGGCACTACCTGCCTCGTATTCATGGGCATCGGTTACGCGGCAGGCCTGTATCGCGAACGGGGAGCCCATCCCGACCGGCTTGAAACCGCAGGAATATGTGCCCTCGCCACATATGGAGCGAATCTCGCGCTGGGCCTCCTGACAGTGTTCCTTGGCTTCGACGGCTATCTCAGCCTGGCCCTTCTTATCGATGTACTTATTCAGGGCCTCTATGGTTTTCTGTTGGCTTTTCCCATGTACGCGCTGATCAGGAGGGTCCTCGGGCCGGCCCTGATCAACGAACGCAGTGGACGCCGGCGAGTTGCTCCACCCACGTTTCCTGAAGGCGAACCGTTCGCATGAAATTCCAGCCCGTAGTACCGAAATCAAGTCGTCGAAGTGGGACCGCATTGCGGGTCGCGATCATCGGTGGGGTCGGAATGGCTCTGTTTGCGGTGCTCTTCTTCCGGCTCTGGTCGCTGCAGGTGGTGACCGGCGAGCGTTACCTCGCTGAAGCGAACGACAACCGCACGCGGGAAGTCCGGGTGCGGGCACCGCGCGGCCGCATCCTTGACCGCGAAGGTGATGTTCTGGTTGACAACCGGACCCGGATGGCCCTCGAACTGGATCCGATCGAAGTGCCAACCGACACTGAGGCCAGGCGCAAGATCTTCAATTCGGTTGCCGAGCTGATGGACAAGAACCTGACCTGGGTCCGGAAGCGGTATCGCGATGAGGTCAAATCGAATCCGCCGGGCAGTCCGATCACCCTTGATGAAGACGCGGACGATGACCTCATCTATTACGTCCAGGAACATCAGGCGGAATATCCCGCTGTCCAGATCAACCGGGTTTTCGTTCGTAAATACCCGCAGGGACTCGAGGCCGCCCACATCCTCGGCAGCGTCGGTGAAGCCACAGCCGAAGATCTGGAAGTGACAGACCTGCCCGACCTGGCTGCCGGCGACACACTCGGCAAGACCGGCATCGAACAGACCTACGACAGCACCCTTCGCGGCACCGCCGGACTTACCCGGATACAGGTCGACTCGGGCGGCAAGGTCAAAGGACAGCTCCAGTCAACCACCCCCGAACCGGGGCAGAGCCTTCGTCTGACCCTCAACCCGGAAGTCCAGGAAGCGGGCGAGGCGGCCCTCGGATCGTTCCCGTACAACGCCGGTGCTTTCGTCGCGATGGACGTCAACACCGGCGAGGTCCTCGGCATGGGCTCGACCCCGACCTTCGATCCAACCGAATTCACCAGGCCACTCACCCAGGAACGGGTCGACGAGCTTTACGACGAAGACAACGGCGCCCCGCTGTTCGACCGGGCAATCGGCGGTCAGTACCCGGTCGGATCCATCTACAAGCCGTTCACTGCCCTGGCTGCCCTGGAAGGTGGCGAAATCAAGCCATCGACCGTGATCAACGACACCGGTCAGGTCGAAATAGCCGATCAGGTTTTCACCAACGCCGGAAAGCAGCCACACGGACCGGTCGACCTGCGGCGCTCGCTCGAAGTTTCCTCCGACGTTTATTACTACCTGCTCGGCGCCAAAATGAACGGAACCGACCAGCTTCAGGACTGGTCGAAGAAGTTCGGCATCGGCGAACCGACCGGGATCGACCTGCCGGGCGAATCAGCCGGATTCCTTCCGACGCAGAAAGCGGTAAACGAACGACAGCGCGAAGCACCGGACCTGCTCGACCCGTGGACGATCGGGCAGAACATCCAGCTTGCGATCGGGCAGGGTTACCTGCAGGCCAGTCCGCTGCAGATGGCCGTGGCCTACGCCGCGCTAGGCAACGGGGGAGACGTGCTCAAGCCGCACCTGATCAAACAGACCGAGGATTCCGCTGGCCGGGTCCTCGATGAAACTGCCCCTGAGATCGTCAGCCAGGTCCCGATCGACCCGACCTACCGCGACATAATCATGGCTGGCCTGCACGATGCGGCGCAGGAACCCGAAGGCACCTCTTACGGCGTATTTGGCGGTTTCCCGATCCCGGTTGCCGGTAAAACCGGAACGGCCGAACGTCTGCCCAAGGCCGACCAGGCCTGGTACGCGGTGCTCGCGCCCTACCCGGACCCGGAGATAGTCGTGATCACGACGGTCGAAGAGGGCGGGTTCGGTGCTGACACCGCCGCCCCGGTGGCCCTTCAGGTTCTATCGGCCTACTTCGGCAAGCAGGCGAAAGCGGTCACCGACGGAACCGGGAACGTGGAGTGATGGAATCGTCCGGCGCCTCCCGAAGGTCAATGCGCCCCTACCACGAGCGCGTCAACCCGCTTGACCGCCTCGGCATCCGCAACATGGACGGCTGGCTGGCATTTTCGGCTCTGGGACTAATCGGATTTTCACTCCTTACCCTTCACCAGGCGAGCGCCAACGCCATCCCGGGGGCACCCGACTACTACCTCCAGCGTCAAGCTCTGTACGGTTTGGTGGGAATTGTTGCGATGTTTCTCATCTCGAGGGTCGATTACTCACGCTTCCGCGAACTGCGGGTGGGTATCTACACGTTCCTCTGCGCATCGATTTTCACCGTCTTTGCTTTCGGTGTCGCGGCCAGAGGATCCACCAATTCACTCGAACTTCCATTTTTCACGTTCCAACCGGCCGAGCTCGGCAAGGTTCTCCTTGTCCTTTCGCTGGCCGGCTTTGTTATTGACGGGGCCCGTCGTGGTTCCGAACGACAGAGAACGATCCGGATCCTGGCGCTCGGTTTTGCGCCAACCGGTCTCGTCCTCCTGCAGGACCTGGGCACGTCACTCGTGTTCGGGGCGATCACGATCGCAATCATGGTTGCGGCAGGGGTGCGCTGGACGCATCTGGTCGCGATCGGTGCGGCACTGGCGGTATTCATCACCACTGTCCTCGTGCTCATGCCAATGGCAGGCGCTCCGGTTCTCAAGGAGTACCAGCAGGAAAGACTCACATCCTTTCTCGCCCCTTCCTCCGATATTGGAGATGCGGGTTATCAACAGAATCAAGCCAAAGTCGCCGCAGGATCCGGTGGAACAACCGGCCGCGGCAACCAGGCCACCCAGTCACGTCTCGGCTTCGTACCCGAGCGCCACACGGACTTCATTTTCGCTGTGGTCGCCGAACGGTACGGATTCGTCGGGGCCGCGCTGGTTTTGTCCCTTTTTGCCCTCCTCTTCTGGCGGGCGCTACGTCTGATGACGCTTTCGAAGAACTTCTACGGAACGCTTGTCGCGGCCGG
Source organism: Solirubrobacterales bacterium (assembly GCA_049593795.1). GTDB lineage: Bacteria > Actinomycetota > Thermoleophilia > Solirubrobacterales > 70-9 > 67-14. The sequence continues at coordinate 8,163 of JBAWHK010000129.1, read as the reverse complement.
CATCGCCGCTGCGATCATGTTCCAGGTCTTCGTCAATGTGGGAATGAACCTCGGCATCATGCCCATCACCGGCATTCCATTGCCGCTGATGAGTTACGGAGGCTCGGCGGTAATCGCCACCTTCCTGATGATCGGGGTCCTGCAGAGCATTCACATCGAAGCGCATGCCGGTCAGAGGGGTTCGTTGATTCGCTGAGAATCAACGGGCAACCAATCTGAACGGAATTAGCAGTAAATGAAAAAAGCGATTGTTGTATCGGCCGACCGCGGCGAAACGCGCGTAGCCGTACTCGAAGCAAAGACCGTCAAGTCGACCCGCGAGGTCGCTGAGGTCTACATCGAACGCCGGGGTGGACGCTCCCTCGTCGGAAACATCTATCTCGGCAAGGTCGACAATGTGCTTCCCGGCATGGAGGCGGCATTCGTCGACATCGGCCTGGAACGCAACGGTTTCCTCCACGTCGACGAGATCCTTCTGCCCGATGGCCAGCAGGCGCCCAAGCGCGGCCGCGGCCAGGGCCGCCGGATCGATGAACTGATCAAGCCCAAGCAGGAAATCCTGGTTCAGGTGATCAAGGATCCGATCAAGACGAAGGGCGCCCGCCTTTCGATGAACGTCACCATCGCCGGCCGTTACCTCGTTTACGCACCGTCCGGTTCGGGAGTCGGGGTCAGCCGTCGCCTGGCTGACAAGGAACGTGAACGTCTGCGCCGCATGGTTGGCCGAACCTATGACGGTCCCGGCGGGTTGATTGTTCGTACCGCAGCTCACGGTGCCAAGAAAGCCGATTTCACCAGGGAAATCGCTTATCTCCATCGCCTGAACGAAGTTCTCGACAAACGCAAGGAAGGGGTAAAGGCACCTTCACTCGTTTTCCAGGAACAGGACCTGCCGGTCCGGGTTCTGCGTGACGTTTTCCTCAACGAGTTCGATCGCGCGATCATCGATGACCAGAAACAGTTCGACCGGGTCACCAGTTTCTTCCAGAGGACTGCCCCCGAGCTTGTCGATCTGGTCGAGATCTACAAGGGTGCCAAGCCGCTTTTCGAAAAGTGGGAGATCGAGAAAGCGATCCAGTCGACTCTGGGTCGCCGGATCAACCTGCCTTCAGGCGGATATCTGATCATCGATTACACCGAGGCGCTCACCGTCATCGACGTCAACTCCGGTTCGTTCACCGGTCGCGGCAAGGGCGGTCTGGAAGAGACGATCACCCGGGTAAACAATGAGGCTGCCGCGGAAGTCGTGCGTCAGCTCAGGCTGCGTGACATCGGCGGCATCATCGTCATCGATTTCATCGACATGGCCAAGGGCAAGAACCGGGACAAGGTGCTTGGCACCCTGCGCGGCGCCCTTGATGCCGACAAGTCGAAGAGTTACCTGGTTGAGATCTCGCCGCTTGGCCTGGTTGAAATGACCCGCCAGAACATCACCGACGGGGTTCGCGAAATCCTCACGATCGCGTGTCCGACCTGCGACGGCGACGGCGTTGTTCTTTCAGCCGAAACCGTGGCACTCGAGGGCCTGCGCAAGATGCAGGAGATCGCGATCGAGAACAAGGACGAGGAAGCTTTCCTGGTCCGGGTCCATCCGAAGGTCGCCGCGTTGCTCAACCATCCCGAGAGCGGACTGGTTGAACTCGAGGAAGAATGCGGCAAGCAGTTCCACTTCGAAGGTGGTGAAGCCCTTTCGATCGACAACTTCGAACTGATCGAATCGGGAGATCGCAGCAAGATCGAGGAGCGCGCATTGCCGTTCCGCCCGGAAGAAGAAGTTTTCGTGAAGATCGAAGAGCCGCACATGTACAACAACGATGACGCGATTGCGCGAATCGATTCGTACATCATCAGTGTCACCGGAGCGGCCAGCGCGGTCGGTCAGCGCAAACTGATCAAGATCGAGTCGGTTGAACGTGCCTCGGCTGTAGCGACCCTGCTGCCGGAGGCCGATCAGCCGGAAGACACTTCGTCCAAGAAGGAAGAATCACCGAAGTCCGATCGGGGCTCCGGCCGCGGCCGGAATTCGTCCGGGGGCGGATCACGCTCGGGCGGCGGTTCGAACGGGCGGTCCGCCAGGAACAGGCCGAAGGCTGCCAGTTCCACCTCGGACGACAGCAAATCGGAACCTGGCGGTGACTCTGCGGCTGCTCCTCAGCCCGACTCGGACGGCGTTCCTGCGGCTGGTGAAACAGCCGGGGACGCGGCTGGTTCCGGGGCGGACGGAGCTAAAAGCGATAAGTCGGTAAACTCCGGGCGGTTCGGCCTCCGGCGCGGACGACGCAGGCGTGGTCGTAAGTCCAATACAGACGCCGACAGCTGATCAGACCAGATAAGGATTTGAGAGTTCAATTATGTACGCGGTCGTAAAAAGTGGTGGCAAGCAGTATCGGGTCGAAGAGGGCACGGTATTTGTTGTTGACCGCCTGAACGCTGAGCAGGGTGACAAGATCACCCTCGAGCCAGTCATGTTCCGGGGCGACGACGTCGTTCTTTCTGCCAAGGAACTGGAAAAGGTCAAGATCGAAGCGACGGTCACCGAGCATCTTCGCGGTGACAAGATCAAAGTCTTCAAGTACAAAGCCAAGAAGGGCTACAGCCGTCGGGCCGGACATCGTGCCGAACTGACGAAGCTGGAAGTGACCTCACTTGGTGGTGGTTCGAAGAAGGCAGCGCCGAAGAAGGCCGCAGCCAAGAAGGACGACGCACCGAAGGCTGAAGCCAAGGCAGAGGTAGCCACTGAGGCTGCCCCGAAGAAGCCGGCAGCGAAGAAGCCAGCAGCAAAGAAGCCCGCAGCGAAGAAGCCTGCGGCAGAAAAGAAGCCGGCGGCTGAGAAGAAGCCCGCTGCCAAGAAGCCTGCCGCCAAGAAGCCGGCAGCGAAGAAAGAGGAGGACGAGAACTAATGGCACATAAGAAGGGACTCGGATCCTCAAGGAACGGTCGCGACTCAAACCCGAAGATGCTCGGCGTCAAGGTGTTTGCCGGCCAGACCGTCAGCGGCGGAGAAATCATCGTCCGTCAGCGTGGCACCCAGTTCTGGCCCGGTGACGGCGTCGGAATCGGCCGTGACCACACCATTTTTGCCACCCGCCCCGGAAAGGTCGAGTTCAACCCCGGCCGCCGCGGTCGTGTGATCTCGGTCGAGACGGCCAGCTAGAACCCCGGTTTTCACGAATGTAGAAAGACCCGCTCCGGCGGGTCTTTCCCGTTAAGAAACAAAACCAGACCAAGCCCAGCCAACCCCCAACGGTCTGGCAATGAATTTCATACCTATATGCGTCTTTTCATTGCCAGTCCTTTGGGAATCGAGACCGCGTAGGCTGGGGTGGTGCTTTACGACAAGGCGAAAATCTACGTGGAGGGCGGCGATGGTGGCGATGGCATCATTTCGTTCCGACGCGAAGCCCACGTACCCCGTGGCGGACCGGATGGCGGTGATGGCGGCCATGGCGGCGGCGTCATGCTGCTTTGCGATTCCTCAAGACGCGATCTAGGTGCACTCAGGTCCAAACACTTCCGGGCCCAGCGTGGCAACCACGGTGAAGGCTCGAACAAACAGGGAGCCAGGGGAGAGGACACCGTGATCCTCGTGCCACCGGGCACCCAGACCGTCTCGATCGACGGCACGGTGATCGACCTCACCGAAACCGGCCAGACAGCGATCCTGGCCCGCGGGGGACGCGGCGGCCACGGCAACAAGCGTTTCGTCAACTCGGTCCGCCAGGCTCCACGTTTCGCAGAAAAGGGAACTTCCGGTGAATCCGGCTGGGTCGAAATGCGACTTAAGCTGCTGGCCGACGCCGGTCTGATCGGGCTGCCCAACGCCGGCAAGTCTTCGTTGCTCAGCCGCCTCACCCGGGCCGACCCCAAAGTGGCCGACTATCCCTTCACCACCCTCGAACCGGTCCTCGGGACCATCGAAAGCGACGACCGTCAGGTGGTTCTCGCAGACATCCCCGGCCTGATCGAAGGCGCGGCCGATGGTGCTGGCCTCGGCCATGAATTCCTGGCGCACGTCGAAAGGTGCGCGATGCTGATTCACGTGGTTGAACTGGCCCCGTCCGAAGGCGAACCGATGGACAACTACCGGACCGTCAGGGCAGAACTGGCCGCCCACGACACCGGCCTCGAAGACCTGCCCGAACTGCTGGTGCTCTCCAAAGCTGACCTCTGGACCGAATCGGACATCAAGGACTTCGTTGCCGAATGGGACGAAGCCCTGGGCGAATCCGTCCTCGGGGTAATCCCCGTCTCCTCAGCCACCGGCTCGGGCCTCCCGACCCTGGCTGAAGCTGTAGTCCGGTTCGTACCGGAAGACGTCAAGGTCGCGGTCACAGTCGGGTCCGACGGCATCGAAGTCGATTTCGAAGCTGAACATCTCACCTACCGTCCCAAGGGCGAAGGTGGCTACTCGGTCGAACGCGAACCCGACGGGGCTTTCCGGATCCATGGTTACGGCGTCAAGATCCTGTTCGACCGCTTCGACATGACCAACGACGAAGCCCTGGGCTACCTCGAAACCCGTCTGAAAGAGATGGGCGTCATGGCCGAACTCAAACGTGCCGGATTCGAATCAGGCGACGAGATCAGGGTCGGCGACTACGAGTTCGAACTATTCTGAATCCGCAATGACACTTGTCGTGAAACTCGGATCATCGATCGTCGCCGCTGACGACGGCAGCCTGCGCACCGGCGTGCTGGACTCCGTCTGCGAACAGGCATCGAGTCTGAGGCGGTCCGGCGAAGACCTGATCATGGTGACTTCCGGATCAATTGCCCGGGGCATCCGACTGATGGGCCTCGAAGCCAGGCCGCGCGCCATCGACGAACTGCAGGCCGCGTCAGCGGTCGGTCAGGGTTCGCTCTTTCGCGAATACGAAACCCGGCTTGAACAGGGTGAAGCCGCAGCGGCACAGGTACTGCTCACCGCATCGGATGTTTCCAGCCGGACCAGCTACCTCAACGCCCGCCAGACCCTTCGGCGACTGCTCGAATGGGGAGTGATCCCGGTGGTGAATGAAAACGACACGACTGCGACCGATGAAATCACTTTCGGCGACAACGACTTCCTTGCGGCACAGGTTTCAATCATGCTCGAGGCCCGGTTGCTCGTGCTGCTCACCAACACTGACGGCGTATACACCGGTGATCCCCGTCACGATCCGAACGCGGAACTGATTCCGCGGGTAGATGATTTCTCCGAACTTGCAGGCAAGGACATCGGTGACCGGACCTCGGTTTTCGGCAGCGGTGGCATGCGCAGCAAAGTGGCGGCGGCCGAGATGGCCAGCGAATCCGGGATCGAAGTGCGTATCTGCAACGGCACCGTGGACGGAAACCTGGCCAGGGCCGCTTCGGGCGAACCGGCAGGAACGGCGTTTCGTCCGCACGAAAGGCCCGCGTCCGGATTCAAGCAGTGGCTCAAATACGCGAAGCCGACCACCGGAAAGATCGAGATCGACCAGGGGGCAGCGCGGGTCCTCAAGCAGAAAGGCTCGAGCCTGCTGCCGGTTGGTGTCACCGGGGTGAACGGAAAGTTTGAGGCCGGCGACGCGGTCGAGGTGATTTCCGACGGCACCATGGTCGGCAAGGGCATCGCCAACTATTCGTCTGACGAAGTGGGGCGGATCAAAGGCATGAAGAGCTCCGAAGTGCTGGAACTGATGCCACGCGCAGCCGAAGAGGTTGTGCACCGCGACTATTTCGTGCTGGCCTGAGCGACGCCCGGAGCGGGTCAGGCTCAACCGAGTAGCTACCCTTACGGGTATGGATGCCACGCTGACCGATATCGCTGCTGACTGTGCTGCGGCCAAAAGTGCCGCCCGAATCCTCGCTTCGGCCCCGACCGAAGAAAAGAACCGTGCTCTGGCAGCAATCGCATCAGGCCTGGTCGAATCGGTTGATTCAATCCTTGCCGCCAACGCCGAGGACCTGGCTGACGAAAGGGCGCAGGGCCTCAGCTCAGCCCTGATCGACCGCCTCACGCTGAGCAGCGAACGGATCGAAGCGATGGCCGCCGGGGTCAAAGAGGTCGAATCCCTAGATGATCCGGTCGGCGATGAACTTGAACACAAAAGCCTCGACAACGGCCTCGAACTGCGCAAGGTTCGGGTGCCGCTGGGTGTGGTGGCAGTGGTTTACGAAGCACGACCGAACGTCACGATCGACTGCGCCGTGCTCACCATCAAGAGCGGCAACGCGATCCTTCTTCGTGGCTCAAGCTACGCCGAGCGCACCAACACCGCCCTGGCTGACGTAGTCAGGGCCGGGCTGGCTGAAGCGGGTCTGCCTGCTGATTCCGTGGTGCTGTCGACCGGTGGTGGACGCGAAGCCCTCGCTGGCCTCGCAACACAGGAAGGCCTGATCGACCTGCTGATTCCCCGTGGTGGAGAAGGACTCAAGAACGCGCTCAAGGAAGTCGCGACAGTTCCCGTTCTTTACGCCGCATCCGGCAATTGCCACGTTTACGTGCATGCCGATGCCGATCTCGACATGGCCCGTTCGATCGCGTTCAACGCCAAAGTGAGCCGCCCGGGTGTCTGCAACGCGGCCGAGACCCTGCTGGTTGACCGGCAGGTGGCCGCGGCCTTCCTGCCGAAGGCACTGGCAGAACTTGCTGCCGCCGGAGTTGAACTGGTTGGCGACGAAACGGTCCGCGAGAACGCTGGCGATACCGACGTGAAGATCGCGGCCAGTGATGACTGGGACACCGAATTCCTTGACCTGAAACTCGCGGTCGGGGTGGTCGATGACCTCGACGGCGCTATCGAACACATCAACCGCCACGGAAGCGGCCACTCGGAAGCGATCGTGACCGAGAATCCGCAGGCGGCAGATCTTTTCACCGGCGGGGTCGATGCTGCGGCGGTCTATGTCAACGCATCCACCCGCTACACCGATGGTTTCGAATTCGGGATGGGTGCCGAAATCGGCGTTTCCACCCAGAAGCTCCATGCCCGTGGCCCGATTGGCCTGCGTGAGCTGATGACCACCAAGTACGTGGCACGCGGCAGCGGGCAGGTACGTGGCTGAACGGTCGATCGGGGTTTTCGGCTCCGCGTTCAACCCGCCTCACATCGCACACCTGATATTTCTGGCGGAAGCCCGCTGGCAGTTGGGGCTCGACGAAATCCTGGCTGTCCCGACCGGCGATCCGTATCACAAGGATTCCGCTTCGGATCCGGGTCCCGAAGCCCGTTTGCGCCTGGCCCGCGCCGCTTTCGATGGGATTGACGGGATTGAGGTGAGTGACATCGAAGTGCGTCGTGATGGTCCGTCCTACACATGTGACACCCTTGAAGTGATTGCTGACCGGTTCGGAACATCCGAGATCTTCTTCCTGATGGGAGCTGATGCCGCCCAGGGTTTCGCCGGGTGGAAGCAGCCGGAGCGGATTCTCGAGAAGGCCCGGATCGGAATTGCGCCGCGCCCAGGCGTTGAGCGGGAAGAGATCCAGAGCGTCTTTGACGGGCTGGACGGCAAGGACCGGATCGAATTCATCGAGATGCCGAGAATCGACATTTCGTCGACATTCATCCGGGAGCGGATCGAGGCGAAAGAGCCCTTTTGCCATCTGGTGCCGACGAAAGTCGCACAAATGATCAAGAATGAGGATACGTATGGGACTGAGTAGCCAGGAACTGACAGAAGAGATCGTGCGGCTGGCTGATGCCAAGCTGGCCGAGGACATCGTTGCGCTCGACATGCGTGAGCTTGTCGCCTACACCGATTACCTGATCATCTGCACGGCGCGGAACGAGCGCCAGGCACAGGCGATCTCCGATGAGGTCCACATCAAACTGAAGCAGAGCCAGAGCATGTTGCCGGTGAACCCTGACCGGTCCGGCGATGAAGGATGGTCGGTCCTCGACTACCTCGATTGCGTGCTCCACGTTTTCACGGCGGAATCCCGCGAGAAATTCGATCTTGAGGAACTCTGGCATGAAGCTCCGCGTCTGGAGCTGACTCTCGATACACCTGAATCGCGCTCCACGACTGTCGCTTAGCCAACCGGGGGGACACCGCAAAGCCTGCCCGCGGTTTCGCTGTAAAATGCGCGTCCCGTTGGATTCGGGGCTGTAGCTCAGCTGGAAGAGCGCCGCCATGGCATGGCGGAGGTCAGGGGTTCGAGCCCCCTCAGCTCCACTTATCGATGAAAGCCCGCCT
>JBAWHK010000128.1:0-3891 GCA_049593795.1 Solirubrobacterales bacterium | reverse complement strand
GGGTAGCGGTTCATGGATCCTGGCGGGCTATGGCGAGAACCGCCACCCCACCTGCCACCCAGTAATCGACCCGGTCCACCCGGGCAACGGCCTGCTCCACCCGGTCCACCCGGGCAACGGCCTGCTCCACCCGATCCACCCGGGCAACTGCCCGGTCCGCACGACCTCCGGAATGATCAAGCGGGCGAGGCCGAGCCGTCTGCGGCCGCTTCAGTTTCCAGGTTCCCGGGAATCGATTCGGCTTCGCGTACTTCCAGCGGCTTGCCGCACTTCTGGCAGATCCGGCGATCGTCGATTTCTCCGCCGCAGTCCTTGTGGACGATCAGGCGGGGGACGCCTTCTTCCGGAGCGCAGTACTTGTCGCCCCAGCCGAGGAATGCCATCAGGACGGGCCAGAGGTCGAGACCCTTCTGGGTGAGGAAGTATTCGTACCGGTCGGGGTTTGTCTGGTAGGCCTTCTTTTCCAGTATCCCGGCATCGAACATGCGGTTGAGCCGTGCGGTCAGCACGTTGCGGGCGATGCCGAGGGACTTCTGGATCTGGTCGAAGCGCCTCCGGCCACGGAAGATGTCGCGGATTATCAGCAGGGACCAGCGCTCGCCAACGATCTCCAGTGATGAGGCGATCGAGCATTCCTGGCCGGGGTAGTCGTGGTAGAGCACCCGTCAAGTGTTACAGCCCGGGTTGCTTGAAGCAACTGTGCGTTGCGTCACATAGGGTTGCGTCAAGCAACTCACCCGGATAGGGTCAGGTCAATCAAAGGTTTCTTCAAGAAACTGACCAACATTTTCCCTCCGATGAGGGAGATGGGAGATCACCATGAAACAGACCAACGTAAACCGCAACCGAAACATGATCGAACCGATCAGGATCGATCTGAGCGAAGCCGAGATCATGGCCGACCTCCAATACCCGGTAGCGACCCCGCAACCTCCGGTTTCCCGTCCGGCATCGAGAAGGAAACACTCCAATTGAACAGCCCTGAAGCAGCGCAGGAATTCAGGACGGCCAGGCCCATAGCCGAAGAGCTTGCTGCGGGGATGCCCGAAGCGAGCCGCTCGTTGACTCTCTCCTGGCAGGACCCGATTGCCAGCGCTGCCAGAGGGATGGAGATGTCCGGGCTCGATTACATCCAGGGGCTGATCACGGGGGAGATACCTCCACCCCCGATCGCAGTCCTGCTCGACATGGGGCCGGTCGAAATCGAAGAAGGCCGCGTCGTTTTCGGTGGCAAGCCCGGGGAAGAGCACTACAACCCGATTGGCATGATCCACGGCGGCTACGCCGCAACGATCCTCGACTCCGCGCTTGGCTGTTCGGTTCACACCACCCTCGAAAAGGGCACGGCTTACACCTCGCTTGGCCTCGAGGTCAAATACGTCCGGCCGATCACACGCGACACGGGCTACGTGCTGTGTGAGTCGACGGTGACTTTCCGCGGCCGCCGTCAGGCCACCGCGGAAGCCCGTCTGACATCAGCCGAGACCGGCAAGCTGCTGGCCTCGGGCACCACGACCTGCCTGATCATGGGTCCCGCCTAGGGCACCCGGTTCAGGTTCGGACTATTCCCGTGTTCTCCGAGATGACGGCGCCGCCAACAGGCGGTCTGCGATCAGGCCGCGAGATCCCTGGCGAGCGCGACCAGCAGGTGCACCCCGAAACCGGTCGGGCCTTTGCCCCAGTACTCGCGCCCGGTGTCCCATGCGGTTCCGGCGATGTCGAGGTGGGCCCAGGGCTTGCCTTCGGTGAACTCCTCGAGGAACGATGCGGCATAGATCGTTCCCGCCTTGCGCTGGGCCGAGGCGTTGACCAGATCGGTGATCTCGCCCTTGGTCAGATCCTTGTATTCGTCATGGAGCGGCAGTCGCCAGACCAGCTCGCCGGTACGTTCGCCAGCGGCGGTTACGGTCGCCGCAAGACCGTCGTCATTCGACACCAGCGCGGCGTAAGTCGATCCGAGTCCGATCACCACGGCACCGGTGAGGGTTGCGATGTCAACCATACGGTCGGCTCCCTGCCGTGCGCAATGGACCAGGGCGTCGGCCAGGATGAGGCGTCCTTCGGCATCGGTGTTGGTGACTTCGACCGTCTTGCCATTCAGCTGCGTGATGATGTCGCCCGGTTTGAGCGCCGTTCCGGACGGCATGTTCTCGGTCGATGGCAGCACGGCGACGATGTCGATCTCGAGACCGAGTTCAGCGATCGCATTGAACGCCTCGAGCACCGCGGCACCACCGGACATGTCCATCTTCATCTCATGCATGCCGGCCGAGGGTTTGATCGAAATGCCACCGGTGTCGAAGGTCACGGATTTGCCGACCAGGCCGAGCTTTTCGCCACCGTTCCGTCCGGTGTAGTTCAGGGTGATCAGGCGCGGCTCGACCTCTTCGCCGCCCTTGGCGACAGCTTCGAGACCGCCCATCCCGGCGGCCACGATGCCTTCCCGGTCGAGCACCTCGACCGTGACCGAGGCGTGGGCATCGGCGATCTCGGTCGCCCGGCCAGCGAGGTATTCCGGCGTGGCGACATTGGCCGGCAGGCTCTGGAGGTAACGGGCCCGGTTGCCGGAGTTGCCCACCACTTCACCGATGCGAACCGCTTCGGAAAGGTCAACCGCGGCGACGATCTCGACGGTTTTCAGCTCGGGAGGTGCCTCCTGTCCGTCGGAACCACTCTTGAACCGGTCGAAGTTGAACGAAGCGAAGGCCGCACCTTCGATGAAAGCAGCGGCAACGGCGCCCGCATCATCGATCTCGGGCAGCATCAGGGCCAGGGCTTCTCCCTTTACCGACTTGAGCGAACCATGGGCGATCGCACCGAGAACCCGGGCCCGCTCCGTGCTGAAATCCTCCCGGCGGCCGAAACCGAGAATCACTACCCGCTCCGGACGGTCCGGGTAGACGATGACGGAAGACTTGAAGTCCCCCGAAGCATCCTTCGCGCCGGGGGTGCTGCTGATCGGTTCGGTGAGCGAATCACCGTCGAAAAGCGGGATCGCGACCAGATCCGCATCGACTTCGGACAGGGCAACATCGCTCAGGTAGGCCTTCATGGCACCAAGTGTAAATATCCGGCCGATCCCGACGGTCTATACAGTCCGTCTGCTTCAAACACTTCCCTCCAGCAAACGACAACACAAAGCATGAAAGGCGGCAGATGCCCCGCACAGTGATTCTTTCGTCCGCACGTACACCCTTCGGCAAGATGGGTGGTGGACTCGCTTCGGTAAACGCAGCTGAACTCGGCGGCATCGCTATCGCCGGAGCCCTTGAGCGCTCCGGTGTCGCTCCCGAACAGGTTGAACAGGTTTCTTTCGGCCAGGTAATTCAGGCTGGACAGGGCCAGATTCCGTCGCGCCAGGCCCAGATCGCCGGCGGCATCCCGAAGGAAGTTCCTTCCGAAACCATCAACAAGGTCTGTGCTTCCGGCATGCGCGCCACCGGACTGGTCGATCAGGCCATCCGCGCGGGTGACATCGAGGTTGGCGTTTCCGGCGGCATGGAGTCGATGAGCAACGCTCCGTACCTGCTGCCCGGTGCCCGTTCCGGTTTCCGCATGGGCGACGTCAAGTCGGTCGACTCAATGACCCATGACGGTCTGACCAACCCGTTCACCCACCTGCAGATGATCAATGAAGCTTCCGGCGTTGCCAACGAACTCGGCATCACTCGTGAAGAGATGGACCGTTTCGCTGCCCGTTCGCATGAACTGGCCGAAGCAGCCCGTGCCAATGGCACCCTCGGCGAAGAAATCGTTCCGGTCAGGGTCAAGGGCCGGAAGGGCGACACGGTCGTTGACACTGACGAGGCGATCCGCCCCGGAATGAGTGCCGAAAGCCTGTCGAAGCTGCGCGCGATCGGTGGCGATGACGCCAACCACACCGCCGGCAAC
>JBAWHK010000127.1:0-2378 GCA_049593795.1 Solirubrobacterales bacterium | reverse complement strand
GCGCCACCCGGAGCACCGTGCGGGTTCTGTCCCATCCGGTTCGGCACGTTGGCGAAAGGCGGCGGCACCGTGCCGATCACCTTGTTCGGGTCGTTCGGGTCGGGACGCATCGGGCCGCCATCGAAATAGATGATGTTCGAACCGCGATACGGGTATTCCGAATCCTTGATGCGTTCGACGCCGCTCAGCACATCCATGTCGGGCCAGCGTCCCGGGTCGAGCGGCGGGTCATTGGTCTTCATGCCGACGGTGCGTGCCTGAACTTCAGCCGCGAAGTTGGTGACTTCGTGGTCGCCGAGGGCGATGATCAGGGTCACGTTGTGTTCCGGTGTGTTCGGCGGAGGGTTGTCGGTCATGCGGTGGGCGTAGCCGTTCGGCTCGCTTCGGTCCCACAGGATCTGCATCAGGCCGAACAGCAACGGACGGGACATCTCGTCCGGGTAGTTCGGGTACATGATGTCGGCGTAAAGATCGAAGTCAACCGACCGTGGCAACAGGCTGGAGTAGTTCATCGCTCCGACCAGCAGCGATGCCTGGATGAAGTCTGGCGAAACTGCGGTCAGCGCGCCACCCATGATTCCGCCCTGGCTGGCACCCATGTAGAAAACATGGTCGGTCCGCAGCACGGACTGGCCGGCGTTCTGGAAAGCCGCGGCGGTTCCGAGGCCATCCGGGTGGTACATCATCCGGGCCAGGAACAGTTCGTTGACGATGCCCTGGGCGAGACGGTCAGGCAGAACCTTGAAGTTCGACAGGTCCACAAGTGCTCCGGCCACACTGCCGATGTCATAGCCGGACATGCCGATTTCGTCGGTTGCGCAGTTCACCATTTTGTGGTCCTGGGCAAGCTGTGGGTTGACGCTTCCCCGGACTCCATCGGCCTTGCCGAAAAGTCCGTGGCCGAAGACCAGCGGCCGCATCGCTTCCGGGGCGCCGTCGAGGGCGACCCGGGGGATGATGCAGTCGAAGTTGGCGGTCATGGTGCCATTGCGGGTGGGCAGACCTTCCGGATCCAGGGTCATGGTGCCACCCGGATCGCAGTTCGGCTCGAGGAAGCAGGGGACCTGATAGGTGCCCCGGACCCGGCGGGCCACCTGCGAGTTCTGGATCAGTGAGTAGTCATCGACGACTGACACTGTGAATTCAGGCGAATCGCCCTGGACGACGTTGTCGGCCATGGTGGTGTCACCCAGTTCGGCGAACGCGCGGTCACGCATGCTCAGCACACGCTCGTAGTTGTTTTCGTCCGAGGCCGCCGTGAAATCCCAGGCCAGGTAAAGATCGTTGCGTTTCACCCCGGCGCTTTTCAGCGTTTCGAAGATGCCTTCGAAATGATCACGGCGCTGGTTGACTTCATCCTGTGACGACGGCAGGTCGTCGCGGTAGTAGCGGAAAGCCTCGGGGGCTTCAAGCCTGTTGCCATCAACGTCGGTCAGGTTTCTGAGGGCAACGATGTAACGGCCCTTGGCGTCGAAGTTCTTCGCCGGTTTGATCTCCAGAAGTGCATCCTCAATGGTTGATGCGTTCGAGTCGATATTTGCCCAGATCGGCCAGCGCTCACCGGTCTTGGCATCAATCACCAGGACCCGCTGGTCAGGGCTGGCGTATTCAGCCTGATGGTTGATCGGAACCATGTCGTTGGCCTGGACTGCGGCTTCGGTTTCGATGCCGGGAATTTTCAGGGCGATTCCCTGACCCTGGCTGAAGCCGTCCGACTGGCTGTAGATACCGGGGCTGATCGGCACGCCGTCTTTGTTCTGCGGCATTCCGCCTTCAGTGAAATGGAGGCGCTTGCCGGTGTTGGTCGAGCTGTCGTCGACCGTGTAGTAGTCGTTCGGGAAAGGCATCATGCACATGCCGTGCTTGGGCTGGGCGATGAAGTCACAATCCGCCGCGCGGGTCAGGTTGACCGGGGGGAGCTGGCAGTTGGCGGTGTTCCGGTTCATGTCCCGGGTGACTTTGGCCTTGCGCTTGTTGCTCGTCCGCTTGGCGATCACGGTGAATGAACGGGCTTCACAGCCAGCTACAGCGGTGCGGGCTTCGGGGGTGACTTTCAGGACGATCGTCCGTTTGCGTTTCTTGCCGATCTTTACCGTCTTCGGCGTGGTCAGACGGCTGCTGGTGACATCAAAAGTCGAGGATGTTGAAGTCAGCTTCACCTTGGACTTCGGCGGAGCTTTGACCGTTACCTTGAGCTTGCCGGCGCCGAGAGCACTTGCTTTGGTCGTCTTCACCGCTACTGCAGGTTTGGCCTTGCGGTCACGCTTGAGCTTGGCCCGGCACTTCTTGCCCTTCTTGCCTTTCTTGCATTTCGACTTCTTGTTCTTTTTGGACTTTTTGGACTTCGCGGTCTGGGCCTGAAGGCCATCTTCGGCTGA
>JBAWHK010000126.1:0-3976 GCA_049593795.1 Solirubrobacterales bacterium | reverse complement strand
GGGTCGCCGGTTTCGGCGGCGAGTTCGTGAAGGATCCGGATGTCACCCAGCGGCTGATCGATCACCTCGAGCAGAGCGGCCGGCTCTTCAAAGCCACCGAGTACGAGCATTCCTACCCGCACTGCTGGCGCTGCTCCACCCCGCTGCTCTATTACGCCAAGGCCAGCTGGTACATCCGTACTTCCGAAGCGCGGGACAAGATGCTGGCCGGAAACGAAAACATCGGCTGGCATCCCGAACACATCAAGGGTGGCCGTTTCGGCAAGTGGCTGGAGAACAATGTCGACTGGGCCCTTTCTCGCGACCGCTACTGGGGAACCCCGCTCCCGATCTGGGAATGCTCGGACAAGAACTGCGATGAAACCTTCTGCGCCGGCTCGATCCAGGAACTGAAGGACCTTGCCGGCGAGGTGCCGGAGGACCTCCACCGGCCCTTCATCGACAGCGTCACCTGGACCTGCCAGAAGTGCGGGACAGGCGAGATGGAACGGGTGGTTTCGGTGATCGACACCTGGTACGACTCGGGCGCGATGCCATTCGCCCAGTTCCATTACCCCTTCGAGAACGAAGCGGAGTTCGAGGAACGTTTTCCGGCCGACTACATCTGCGAAGCGATCGATCAGACCCGCGGCTGGTTCTACACGCTGCTCGCCGAATCAACCATGCTTTTCGATCAGCCGAGCTACAAGAACGTGGTCTGTCTCGGCCTGATCCTCGACGGCGAAGGCGCCAAGATGTCGAAGTCGAAAGGCAACGTCGTTTCCCCCTGGGAGGTACTTGACGAGTTCGGGGCTGATGCTTTCCGCTGGTACCTGTTCACCGCCCAGCAGCCCTGGGCCGGCTACCGCTTTTCCACCGACGCGATCTCGGAGGCGATGCGCAGCTTCCTGCTCACCCTGTGGAACACCTACTCGTTCTGGGTGCTTTACGCCAACGCCGAGAAGTTCGATTCAAGCCTGCCCCCGGGCCCGCCCGAGAACCCGACCGACCTCGATCGCTGGGCAATCAGCCGTCTGCAGGCAACCAAAGAAACGGTCGCGGCCCACATGGACAGCTTCGACTGCACTGCCGCCGGCAAAGAGATCAACGATTTCGTCGAAGAGCTCTCCAACTGGTACGTCCGCCTTTCGCGACGCCGTTTCTGGGAGGGCGACACCGCCGCGTTCCAGACTCTGCGCCACTGCCTGGTTGAGGTCTGCGCCCTGGTCGCTCCGTTCACCCCGTTCATCGCCGACGAGATACACTCGAACCTGGTTGGTGGCAAGGACGGTGAGTTTGGCGGGATGCCCGATTCGGTCCACCTGCGCGACTTCCCCAAGCCCGACCAGAACCTGCGCGATCTCGATCTCGAGATGGCGATGGCAGCAACCCGCCGGACGGTCGAACTGGGCCGGGCCAGCCGCGCCCAGGCCAAAGCGAAAATGCGCCAGCCGCTGGCGAAAGCCGTGGTCGTCGCTACCGACGCCGAACGAACCGCGATCAGCTCCCAGGAAGCCCTGATCAAAGCCGAACTCAACGTCAAGGAAATCGAGTTTGTCACCGATCAGTCCGATCTGGTCAGCTACACGGTGAAACCGAACTACCGCACACTCGGGCCGCTCTTCGGCAAGAACATGCCGCAGCTCGCAGCCGCGGTCGCTGCGCTTGACGCCGATCACGTGGCAGAGGTGGTTGAGGCCGGCGGCGAGATCGGGGTCAGCATCGAAGGCAGGGACCACACGCTCGGCCCTGATGATCTGCTGCTGTCGATGGAACCGGTCGAGGGGTATCAGGTGGAATCAGAATCCGGTCACGCGGTCGCGCTCGCCCTCGAACTTGATGATGCCTTGATCAAAGAAGGCATCGCCCGGGAGATCGTTCATGCCGTTCAGAACGCACGCAAGGATGCGGGCTTCGAGATCACCGATCGGATCACACTTTCGCTCGGTGGCGACGAAACGCTGCTGGACGCGGCCCGTGAGCATCAGGCCTGGCTCAGCGATGAAGTGCTGGCAACCGAAACGACTTTCGATGCGACTGACGGACAGGCCATGAGTATCGATGGCTTCGATCTGAAGATTTCTGTTTCCCGCAACTGATCCGGAAAGCTTTCTCTCCGGCATATGGATCTCGACCGAACAGGTCTGACGCTCCACAAGTTTCTTCACATTCGAAACGAATGTTTAGGCTTACCTCAACATCTGTTACCTTGTGAGCATGCCCAAGCAGGTCAATCCCCTCACGTCTGTCACCAGACGCGTCCGAATCGCCGCCCTCGCAATCGCTCTCTGCGCCCTGCCGGTGTTGATCTCAGCCTGCAGCGCGGCCGACGACTCAGGAAGCGGCTCCGGAAAGCCGGTGGTGCTGACCACCTTCACCGTGATCGCCGACATGGTCGACAACGTCGCCGGTGACCGGATCGAAGTGTCATCGATCACCAAGCCAGGCGCCGAAATCCACGGTTACGAGCCAACCCCGTCAGATCTCAAAACCGCCGCTTCGGCTGACCTCATCATCGAGAACGGGCTCGGGCTCGAACGCTGGTTCGAGCAGTTCGTCGAACAGAGCAGCGCGGATTTCGTATCGCTGACCGAAGGCATCGAGGCAATCCCGATCACCGGCGATTCCGAATACGCCGGCTTGCCGAACCCCCATGCGTGGATGTCAGTGTCGAACGCGAACATCTACATCGAGAACATCCGCAAAGCCCTGACCGACCTCGATCCCTCCAGCGCCCGCTACTTCCAGAAGAACGCCGATCGCTACTCGGCGAAACTCTCGGAAGTCAGCGACTTCGTAAAAGCCGACCTTGCGAACCTTCCCGCCAACCAGCGCGCCCTGGTCAGCTGCGAAGGCGCTTTCTCGTACATGGCAAAAGACTTCGGCCTCGAAGAGGCATACCTCTGGCCGGTGAATGCCGAGCAGGAAGGCACCCCCCAGCAGATCGCAGAAACGATCGAGTTCGTCCGCGACAATGAAGTCCCGTCCGTTTTCTGCGAATCGACCGTCAGTGACAAATCACAGCAGCAGGTCGCCAGCGAATCAGGTGCCGAATTCGGCGGCGTGCTTTACGTCGACTCCCTGTCCGAAGCTGACGGCCCGGTTCCTACTTACGAAGAACTGCTCCGTCGTGACGCCGAAACGATCGTCGCCGGTCTGTCCGGAGGCACTGAATGAAAGCACCATCCGGCGTTAACGGCAATGTCGTAATCGAAGACGTGCGGGTCAACTACGGCGATACCGTCGCCCTCGACGGCATCAATGTCACCTTCGGTCCGGGCCAGGTCCATGGTCTGATCGGCATGAACGGATCGGGAAAATCAACGCTCTACAAAGCGATGATGGGCCTGGTCCCGACCAAGACCGGAACGATCAGCCTCTTCGGCGTTTCGTCAAAAGAAGCCAGGCGATCCCAACGGGTCGCCTACGCACCACAAAGCGAAATCGTCGACTGGAACTTCCCGGTTTCCGTTTCGGACGTCGTGATGATGGGCCGTTACGGCCACATGGGCTGGCGCCGTCACGCGGGCCCCGACGACCGGAAGGCGGTCGCTGAAGCACTCTCCCGGGTCGAACTCGACGATCTCGCCGACCGTCAGATCGGCGCCCTCTCAGGCGGCCAGCGCAAACGCGCATTTGTAGCCCGGGGTCTCGCCCAGGGGGCAGAACTGATGCTGCTCGACGAGCCTTTCGCCGGCGTCGACAAACGAAGCGAAGCAACGATGACCAAGCTCCTGCGCTCACTGGCAGCGGACGGCCGCACGATCATCGTTTCCACCCATGACCTGATCGCAGTCCCCGCTCTCTGCGACACCGTTTCGCTGATCAACCGGCGGATCATCGCTTCCGGCGACCCTTCGGAAATCCTCGTTCCTGAACTGCTGACCGAAGCCTTCGGTGGCTTCGTGCCCCAGGAAGCCCTCCAGATGGGGAACAAAGCGTGACCGAAATCCTGAACTGGTTCACCGACCCGCTCCAGTTCGAGTTCATGCAGCGG
>JBAWHK010000125.1:0-2780 GCA_049593795.1 Solirubrobacterales bacterium | reverse complement strand
CCGGCTCCACACCCTCACGCCGGGCAGCGATCCGGCCGAAGCGATCCTTGGCCCTGACCTGATGGCTGGTGAACGACCCCAGATCATGATTCCGGGAGGTACCTGGCAGGCGGCCGAAACCCTCGGTGAATGGACCTTGCTCGGAACCACAATGGCGCCGGGTTTCAGGGACGAGGACTTCGAACTGGGCGACCGGGAAGAGTTGTTCGCCGATTGGCCAGACGCGGCCGGGATGATCACCCGGCACACCCCGGATTGAGACCTTCCTCAACTGAACGTCAGTTTTCGACGACCTCGGCCGACCCTTACCTCAGGGAAATCGCAAACGGAGGAGGTCGGTATGGAATTTGGAGAGAACTTCGACATGGGTGGTCCGGCATCACGGCTCATTGCTCTGCCCGGCGAACCGAAGCTGCAGGTTCTGCTGAGCGAACACGCGATCGAAAGATTTCGGGAGAGGTTCAGTCCGGCGCTCAGCCTCGCCAAAGCGGCGGTGGAGCTCAGCTGGCTGGTCGGCAACGCCGGAACCGTCACAGCCCGGCAGCCGAAATGGGCGTCCATCGAAAAGGAGGCCGCCCCTGACGCCTTCCTGACCATCGGCGAAGACCTGATCCTGCTGCTCAAGCTGGGCAACGGCCGGATGACCGCAGTGACCTGCCTTTGCCGCGGAACGATCCGTAAATCGGAACGGAACAAACGTCGCAACGGACGACGCACCCGGAAGCACCTCTCCGAAATGCGCCGTCAGCGACCGACCCGCCAGCCGGTTGACCGGCGGGATGAAACCGAACTCTCCTAGCCCTGGCCGCAGACCTTCAGGCCGTAATCCTGAGCCTGCACAGTGGCCTGATCGAGCGGGTCGGAGCCCTCTTCGAGCAGCGCTCCCGGATCGGACTCCATCTCGTCGATGCCGTCATCGAGGGAAGCGATCAGCTCATCGATGGTTCCTTCGTCGCCGTCCGGCGGGGTCAGATCCTTGATCTTTCCGACTTCTTCCTTCAGCTCCGGCAGGTACGTATCGCTGATGAACGCGATGTAATCGTCCTTGGTTGAGTCCTCATTGAGCTCGCCCTGCGCCTCAGTGAGATTGTCGCTGGCTGTCTGACAGATCTCATCGGCCTGGGTGATGAACTCAGCCTTCGTCGGGGCGTCGGAATTATCGTCACTTCCTCCACAACCGGCGACCGCGAGGGCACTGATCGCGGCGAGAGAGAGCAGGACTGCAAATCGGTTCTTCACTGGACTCGTTTCTGTTGCGGGGCGGATGAAAGTGTTCCTTTACAGGACGGGAACCCTACTGAGGCCGGAGTTCTTCAGGGAAGCGGTCCAGGCGCGTTGCTGGTCACGGCTGGCGAGCAATCTTCCGATCGCGAGGTCGCTGTCGGTCCCCGGGGCGAACACGTCAATCGCCCTCGCCATCATCTCGGCCTGGCTCAACACCGGAAAGCTGCGGCCACTGGCCCGGGTGCCTTCCACCGCCACCGGCTGGCCATCGAGTTCGATTGTGCCGTGCAGGCTGACGTAGGTCTGGATGCCTTCCTGGAAAGTGCCGTCCTCGAAGTGACCGGTGGCCGACGCGATCGGCCGCAGCTCGTAATTCTCGCCGCGGCTCTCCGACCGGTCCATGATCGCCATCTCTTCGTCGGTCAGGTAGGTAATGAACCCATGAAAGGTCGTTCCGGGTGAAGGGGCCAGGGTGGCCGGCACGTAACCGGAAGAAACATGGCTTGAATACACCGCGTCGAAGCCATCAAGTTCGAAACTGATCACCGGAATCCTCACCTCCGGAACCGACGCGAACTTGTGGGCCAGTGCCACCGGTGAAGGGTTCGATCCGTAACCGAAAACCGGGGTCAGGTCGGTTACATCGACCTGCCAGCCATCCGGATCACCCTCGAGCAGATGCTCATGATCGTGGGTGAAAATGTATGAGCAGACCGGCTGGCGGAAGGGGTAAGTCTTCGCCCTTTCGATCGCCTCGATGGTTCCCGTGTTCGGCATCCCGCCCGATCCTACGTCGTCGGGATAGCCTTGGCGAATGCTGCGGCTCCGAATCTCAATCTCCGAAGCCGAACGGGACGAAGTGATCAGCCGGCTCCGGCAGGTCGAAGGCGTCAAGCGTGTCACCGCCGACCGCAACGAGATCAACGCTGAATGGGTGCTCGACGCTGACCTTTCACCACATGCCGCCGACCGCGTTCTGGACGTTCTGAACGAACGGGAGATCCCGGATGACCGTTACGTGATGGTCCGGCAGGACGTGATCGCACCGAAGCGGGAACCGGGAACCTCGATCACCGCAAATGAAGGTTTCGCCTGGGCGGAAATCATGGGCCAGGCCCGCGAGAACTCAAGGCCGATCGGCCGATTCCTTGTGCTCACCGGTGTTGCGGGCTGTATCGCCGCGATGGGTGTGCTCACCGACAACGCCATCCTGATCGTCGGCGCGATGGCGGTCAGCCCCGACCTGCTTCCGATCTGCGCCACCTGCGTCGCCCTGGTCGGACGACGTCTCGGACTTGCCGGAAGAGCCTTCGGGACCCTCCTGGTCGGCATGGCCATGGTGATGGTCGTTGCTGCCACCGTCACCTTCCTGCTGCGACTGGCTGGCGTGCTCGACGGCGGCTCATCCGGCTACCTGGGTGGCCTTGGTGGTCTCGTGAAAGCCGATTACTCGACAGTGATAATCGCGCTGGCGGCCGGCATCGCCGCGATCCTCTCCTTCGAAACCCGGGCCGCCGCGGCCGTCGGGGTGGCGATTTCGGTCACCACCGTCCCGG
>JBAWHK010000124.1:0-4538 GCA_049593795.1 Solirubrobacterales bacterium | reverse complement strand
AGAAGCTGGTCAAGGGCAAGGCGAGCCGCTGCAAGACGATCGGCAAGATCTCGAGCGGTGGAGCTGCTGGCAAGGCTGTCTTCAAGCTGAAGACCAAGTCCGGCAAGAAGCTCCGCGGCAAGAAGGTAAAGATCGCTGCTTCGGTGTCCGGTAGTGGCCAGAAGGGCAAGCATCGCGGCCACGTCACCGTCCTCAAGTAACAGCTGAAAGCATTGGATAGAAGCAAGAGTCCGGGGGCCAACAGGGCCCCCGGACTCGTTTGAAAGCTGCCGGCACCATCGGGCAGGGAGGACCATCAAGCCTTCACGGCCATGGTCTTCAAGGCTCCATATCAATATCGCCGGACGTCTTTGCGATAATCGCATCACCCCTTTGAGGCACCAGCCATCAAAGGCATCGCTAAATCAGTAACCTATGCCGTCGCCCTGTGCCTCGGCCGGGGTTTATTTTTTGTCAAAGATCTGCAAGCAGTAGTGAGGAAATATGGCCCGCGGAGATGTTCGTATTGCGGTGACACTTGCCTGTGAAAGCTGCAAGCGTCGTAACTATCAGACAAACAAGTCCAAGCGTAATACGCCGGACCGAATCGAAATGCGCAAGTACTGCCGTTGGTGTGAAAAGCACCAGCCGCACAAGGAAACGCGCTAGTGGCCAAATCCCGGGCACAACGGAAGGCTGAGCGCCGCGCGCGCGAAGCCGAAGCACAGGCGAAGGGCGAGCTCGGCGAAGGCCAGGCCCAGCACGACACGCAGGTGCCCAAATCCGGTGACATCGCCGAGATCGAAGCGATCGAGGCGGGAATCGGTGCCGGAGCCCAGGAAAAAGATCTCGAATCCCCCGATACAAAAGATCAGGGTCTGAGCTCGAAGGAAACCAAGCGCAAGCAGAAGCAGGCTGAGAAGGCCGCCAAGGCCGAACAGAAGAAGCGGGAAGAGCAGCAGCTCGCCAAGCGTCAGAAGGCCGCCAAGGCCGAGCGCAAACGTGGCGGAGTATTTGCATTCCTCGCTTCATGTGTCGCGGAACTCAAGCGGGTTCAGTGGCCCAACCGGGATACTCTGCTTCAGGCAACGGCCGTGACTGTCGTCTTCGTCATGGTTTCCGCTGTATATCTGGGCGCGATCGACTACGTGGTGAACGAAGTCGTCCAGAGAATCCTCTAAGGAAAGAACTTTCTAAGTATGTATCGCTGGTACGTCATAAACACCTACTCGGGACACGAGAACAAGGTCAAGCACAATCTCGAGCACCGGGTGGAAACCATGGGCCAGGCCCATCGGGTCCGTAAGGTCGTTGTGCCGACCGAACAGGTCTCCGAGGTCAAGGACGGCCAGAAGATCCAGGTCGAGAAACGCACCATGCCGGGCTACGTACTGGTCCAGATGGAAATGACCGACAACGCGTGGATGCTCGTCAAGAACACCCCGGGCGTAACCGGTTTCGTTGGCCCCCGTGACACCCCGGTGCCACTGACCAAAGCCGAAATCGACCGGCTGCTCCACCGCGAGACCGCCGAGCGGCCCCGCACCCAGGCCCAGTTCGAGATCGGTGAAACGGTCAAGATCATCAGTGGCCCGCTATCAGACTTCTCCGGCGAAATCGCCGAAATCAACGAGGACCAATCGAAGCTCAAGGTCCTGGTCTCAATCTTTGGCCGCGAGACCCCTTCCGAGGTCGGCTATGAACAGGTCAAGAAGCTCTAACCCCCAAACTCTTTAAGGCATTCAGGCTCATGGCTAAAAAAGTAATGACACTCATCAAACTGCAGATCCCTGCGGGCTCCGCCAACCCGGCTCCGCCGGTTGGACCGGCCCTGGGTCAGCACGGCGTAAACATCATGGATTTCTGCAAGGCGTTCAACGCCCAGACCCAGCAGGATTCCGGCACGATCATTCCGGTCGAAATCACGGTCTTCGAAGACCGCAGCTTCACATTCATCACCAAGACACCGCCCGCGGCTGTCCTGATCAAAGAAGCGATCGGCCTCAAAAAAGGTTCCGGCGAACCACATGTCAACAAGGTGGGAACGATCACCGAAGCTCAGATCCGTCAGATTGCCGAGCGCAAGATGCCTGACCTGAACGCCAACGACATCGACGCCGCCGCAAACATCATCAAGGGCACTGCCCGTTCAATGGGCGTGGAGGTCAAGTAGAAATGGCACACGGAAAGCGTTACCGCCAGCAGTACGGAAAGGTCCAGCGGGATCACATCTACCCGCCGGCCGAAGCGATCGACCTGATCAAGGAAACCGCTTCAACCACTTTCGACGAGACAGTCGAGCTGCACGTGCGGCTCGGAGTCAACGTGCGTCACGCCGAAGAACAGCTTCGTGGCACCCTCGCCCTGCCCCACGGGCTTGGCAAAGATGTCAAGGTCGCTGTTTTCGCCCAGGGCGACAAGGCCCGTGACGCTGAAGCCGCCGGAGCCGACATCGTCGGTGCCGACGACCTCGCGACCCGGATCGAAGAAGGCTTCGATGATTTCGATGTCGTTATCGCGACCCCGGACATGATGCCGACCGTCGGCAAGCTCGGACGTGTCCTCGGCCCGTCGGGCAAGATGCCGAACCCGAAGGTCGGCACCGTCACCGATGACGTCCAGAAGGCCGTCACCGAATCGAAGGCCGGCAAGGTTGAGTACAGGACCGATCGTCAGGCGATCGTCCACCTCGCCATCGGTAAAGCTTCCTTCGACGCTGACAAGCTGCTCGACAACTACGCAGCCGTGCTCGAAGAAATCAGCAAGGCCAAGCCCGCCTCGACCAAGGGTCGCTACATCATCTCGATCTCCGTGGCAACCACGATGGGTCCTGGCATCTCGGTCGATACGACCAAGGCATCCGAGAAGGACATCTTCCCGGAACACGCCGAAGCCGTACCCGCCTGAGCATTCCGCTATTCCGCTTCGCAACAGTTCTGTCCGTGGCCGCCCTGGCCGCGGCAGGACTTGCGGGCTGTGGCGACAGCGATACATCCCCGGTCACCGGTGGAAGTGAAGCCGATCAGGCTGCCGTCATAGCGGCAAACAACAGGGTGAATCAACTGGTCAAAGACAACGACGCGGCGGCGTTCTGCGCCGAGTTCGCTCCTTCGCAGGTCAAAGACACCTTCGGCACTGTCAAGAAGTGCGTCAAACAGACCAGGCCATTCATGGAAGCGACCGCCAAGTCGCAGGATTTCACGATCGAATCGATGACGATCACCGGTGACCACGCCACCGTGACCTACGCGGACGGTCAGGGAATCGGTACTTTCACCAAGGAAGACGGACGCTGGTACATCGGCGCACCTTCCGCTGAGTGACGCCGCAGCGGCCTTCCCGCTATTGTTCCTCGCCTGCCATATACCGCTGGTCGGACGATAGTTCGTAAAGCCAGTGTCAGGTGGAGCCGAAGCGAGATCTTCTGCCCGCCCGAGCGCGGGTTTTTTATTGCCCGGAGTCAAAAGGCAGCAAACCGAAATTTCAAGAGTCAGGCACACAAATGAACCGTGAAGAAAAAGAAGCACTGGTTGAAGAAATCGGTGCCGAGTTCAAAGCTTCAGAGTCAGTATTCGCCGTCGATTACCGGGGTATCTCGGTAACCCAGGCTGCTGAACTGCGTGGCAAGCTGCGTGACGCGGACGCCTCCTTCAAGGTCGTCAAGAACCGCCTCACCAAGATTGCTGCCGCCAACGCCGGCATCGATTCCCTGGATGACGTTCTGCAGGGACCGACCGCGTTGACCTTCGTCAAGGGCGATACCGCCCAGGCCGCGAAGGCGATCACCACTTTCAACAAGACACATGACGTCCTTACCTACAAGGGCGGCTTCATGGGGGACATGTTCCTCGACCCGGAGCGCTTCACGGCGATCTCGAAGCTGCCTTCACGCGACATGCTGAACGCTCAGCTGGCCGGAGTCGTTGCCAGCCCGATCGTCGGCGTCGTACGTGGACTCAACGCTCTCGTTTCCGGTCTGGCGATTCAGCTGGCCCAGATCGCCGAGCAGGGTCTTGTCGGCGGAACCGCCCCGGCGCCCGCCGCTGAAGAAGCACCGGCAGCTGAAGAAGCTCCAGCTGAAGAGGCACCCGCCTCCGAAGAAGAAGCACCGGCAGCTGAAGCTGAAGCAAGCGAAGAAACACCCGCTGAAGAACCCAAGGCTGAAGAAGCCGAAGAATCTTCAGACGAGTAATCCGCAGTACCGATTTCACCTAACCCACTTAGAAGAGAAACGAACAGGAGCAACAAATGGCTAGCACCACCGAAGAATGGATTGAAGAACTCAAGGGCATTTCCGTACTTGAACTTTCCGAGCGCATCAAGGCTCTCGAAGAGGAATTCGGAGTTTCCGCAACTGCCGTAGCCGCAGCCGCCCCGGCCGCTGGTGGAGGCGACGCCGGTGGAGACGCTGACGACGCAAGCTCGACCGTAGACGTCGTTCTCACCGAAGTCGGCGAGAAGAAGGTTCCGGTCATCAAGGTAGTGCGTGCCGCCACCGGACTGGGCCTCAAGGAAGCCAAGGCTCTGGTCGACGAGGCTCCGAAGCCCGTCAAGGAAGG
>JBAWHK010000123.1:0-11384 GCA_049593795.1 Solirubrobacterales bacterium | reverse complement strand
GGTCACGGCCACGGTCATGTAGGCGGCAGTGAAGAAGATGTAGCTCATGTGCTGCCACAGGATCGGGGAGCCACCGGCGCCACCGACGAAGAAGGTGCCGCCAACGCGGCGGTCGATGAAGAGCATGGTGATCGCGGCCAGCAGGATCGGCGCGACAACAACCATCAGCCAGGTAACGATTGCGGCCGCCCAGGTGAAGATCGGGGCGCGACGCCAGGCCATGCCCGGGGCACGCAGGTTATGCAGGGTGGTCAGCAGATCGATCGAAAGCATCAGCAGGCCCAGAGTGATCATTCCGGTTGATGCGAGCCAGACGTCAACTCCGTTGTTCCCGGAGAAAGCGAGTTCGGACAGCGGCGGCAGCGGATTGATGCCGGCTTCGGGCGGGGTGAACAGGAAAGCGGCGTAAAGCATCATCCCGCCGAGGATGAACAGCCACATGCCGGTCTGGCCGACCCGGGGAAGGGCAGTACTGCGGGCACCGATCTGAAGCGGCACTACGTAATAGAAAAGGCCGATGCAGAGCGGCAGGGCGAACAGGAAGATCGCGGTCTCGCCGTATACGGAGAGCAGCCGGTCGAAAGTGACTGCGTTGAGGAACACGTTTTCGGGCACGGCGAGCTGAAGCCGTACGAGCAGCAGTTCGAGCGCGGCCAGGAAAAGGGCACCGAAAGCACTTGTGATCAGTACGAGACTGATCGTCTTGTGGTCGGGGCTGGTGGCGATCTGCGTCCAGCGGGGACGTGGATCGGCAGGGGCGTCGGCCGAAACCTCGGGGCGGGTCGGTGGCATTGTGGTCGGGTAGCTACTCATCGTCGTCGGCCTCTGCGGTCTTCATTGTTGTGTCCTGCGCATCGTCTTCCAGAGCTGAAGCCGAATCGTCGGTAGCGCCGGCGAGTCCGACCTTCTGGACCCTGTCCTGAGCTTCCTGGATGTCGTTGGCAAGAGTCTCTATGTAAGTCTCGTATGCGTCCGGAGAGACAACCTCGACCTTGGCTTCCATCGTGTCGAAGCCCTGACCGGAGAGGATCGCGGAGCGACCGGTGTGAACACCTTCCTCGTCAGCCCGGAAGTAAACCCAGTTGGTTTTGCCCGGGACCGCGTCGGCTTTGCCGGTAAGTGAAGGAACGTTCCAGCCGTGGATCACGTCAGTTGAAACAAGCTTCAGGGCGACGGTGACGCCGGCCGGTACCACCAGGCGGTGGTAGGAGAAAGCGGCGTTCGGATAATTGAAGCGCCACAGCCACTGCTGGCCGGTCGCGACAATCTCAAGCTGTTTGTCCGCGTTGACGTCGGCGACAGTCTCGGTGGAGACCGGCACGACCCGGGACTGGTCGGAGAAGACGGTGGACGTGACGAAGATCGCGAGAGCGAGAACGCCGAGCCCGAGTCCGACCTTCAGCTGCATGCCTTTCTTCGGGGAGTCGCTACCTGAAGTGTGGTGGCGGGTGCGCGGACGGGCAGCACGAAGGATCGCGAGATTGACGACGACGATCGCCACAAGGACCACGATGAAAATGATCCAGTGAAGCGTGTTCGCCTTGTCAATCCCGGGCGAACCTGCATCCGGGTTGAGCGAAATGGCCATCGCCGGTCCGGCGAGGGCACCCATGCCGGTGATAATTCCGGCCAGCGCGATGAACAAAGACACGGTTTTTTTGGAACGAGGCAGCAAGGCCGGGCCATTCTAATCGCAAGAGCCGGACAGCGACTTCGTGCCAAAAGCTTTGCCGCCCTGACGTCGCATACTGTGTGGTCTGGGATGAGACTTTCGAACGCCCTAAAATCTCAGGTCCCATCGGCCAGAACAGCAGTCAGGTTCGCCGCGGTGGGAGCCCTGGCTGCTGCTGTTGTCGTGCCTCACGTGCGGCGGCAATTGCGCATCCCTGCTGCGGTCACGGTTGCTTCCACGGTCGGCGCGCCGCTCGCGATCTCCGTTCTCTGGCCGCGATCGAAGAAGCGTGACATCGCACTTTTCTTCGGACAGATGTGGGCGTTCGCGGTGAGCCACGAGCTTCCATATGACGATCCGGAACGGTTGCGCGAGCGTCTGCGAATCCAGTACCCGATCACCATCGACCGGTGGATCGGCCGTGGTTCGTTGCCCAACGCGCGCCTGCAGCGGGCGATTCACGCGGGGCCCGCTGGCCCCACCGTCACCAAGATCGCGGCCTGGGCTCACTGGCTCTGGTTCATCGAGCCGTACATGGCCATGTTCTGGATACTGATTCGCAAAAACAGGATGTTCCCGCAGTCGGCACGACAGATGGCGGCGACTTTTGATCTGGGCTGCGCGCTCTACTTCCTTGTCCCGACCGCTCCACCGTGGTGGGCATCGCAGAATGGCTACATCCGGGAAGTCATCCCGCACGAGGCCGATCACCAGGTCGATGAATCGGTGCGCCGGGTGATGGTCGAGTTTGGTGAAGACCTCTGGGGTCCGAGCTGGACCAGGATTTTCGGCACCCTGAACGGCAATCCCTGGGCCGCGATGCCATCGCTCCATTTTGCTACCGCTGTGATGGCGGCGATTCTGGTGAGTGACGCCGGCGGCAAGGTTGAGGGTGCGGTCGCCTGGATTTACGCCGGAACCCTTGGTTTCTCACTTGTATATCTCGGGGAGCATTATGTGACCGATCTTCTGGCCGGGGCCGGCATCGTCGCGCTGGCCCGTAACGCCGAGCCTCTGGCACGCCCTCTGGCGCGGCTGGTTAACAACCGCGTGCGGCGGCTTGAAGCGATCGCTGCCAACTGATGCTTAGCATGACGGTCGAGGTGTGGAGATAAGTCAAGAAGAGAAGATCGCGCCGGACGTGGGGGAGGATGAAGGCGACGGCCTTCCTGTTTTCACGACCAGGGGAGCTGTCCAGACGGTAATCGTCATGACGGCCCTGATCGTCGGCATCTATTTCCTCCTGCCGAAACTGGTTGGTTTCGGGGATGCGATCGGCGAGCTTGGCCAGGCCAATCCGGTTTACATCGGCGTCGCGATCGGGTTCTGCGTTCTTTCTTTCGTTACGTACATCGCGCTGTTCCGTGCGGTGGTGGGTGGTGAAGCGTTCCCGATCACCTGGCCCGAGGCTTACGAGATCAATATGGCTGGCTTTGCGGCAACCCTGCTTTTTTCTGCGGGTGGTGCCGGCGGAGTTGTCCTGACGTATTGGGCGTTACGGCAGGGAGGCATGGAACGACGTGATGTTGGCACCCGGATGGTCGCCTTCATCGTGCTCCACTATCTCTTCTACCCGTTGGCCATCGTGGTTTTCGGGGTGCTTCTGAGAACCGGTGTGCTGAATGGCAGCACCGAGGTTTCGTTGACGATAGTGCCGGCGGCGATTGCCGGACTGGTGATGATCGTTGGTCTGGCTGTGGCCCTGGTGCCAAGCGACATCGAACGTCGTATTACACGCCTTTCGGTTTCGAGGCCCAAGATGAAGTTTCTGGCCAAACTTGCCACCGTGCCGGCCACGCTGGCTGAGGGGGTGAGGGTCGCGCTCAAGCTGGTTGCCCATCCTTCCCGGGCCGGCCTTGCTGTCCTTGGCGCGGTTGGTTTCTGGGCGGCGAACATCGGCATCCTGTGGGCTTCGTTCAAGGCTTTCGGCATCGCGGTGCCGTTCGGGGTGGTGGTGATGGGCTTTTTCATCGGGATGGCTGCGAACCTGATTCCTTTCGTTCCGGCCGGGGTCGGTGCGGTCGACGCCGGGATGATCGGCACGTTCGTTCTGTTCGGACTGCCGGAAACCGAGGTTTTTGCCGCGGTCCTGATCTATCGTCTGATCGCTTTCTGGCTGCCGATACCGCCCGGCGTGTTTGCGTTCTTCCAGTTGCGCAAGCGGGTGAAGCGTTGGAAGGCCGAAGGGCTGCCGGTTGATCGACAGCCGATGCCCACCCTGATCAGGACAGACACTTGATCGAGGCCCTATACTTCATTTAGTGAAGTGCCTCGAAACCACCAGCAATTAACGAAGGAAGCGAACAGATGGGTAGCAAAAAGGTCGAAAACCTGATCATCATTGGCGGCGGACCCGCCGGTTACACCGCTGCTCTTTACGCCGCCAGGGCCGAGCTCGATCCGCTGGTCTTCGAAGGCTTCCAGTGGGGCGGACAGCTTCAGAACACAACCGATGTTGAAAACTTCCCCGGTTTCCCTGAAGGCGTGATGGGCCCGGAAATGATGACCAAGTTCCGCGCCCAGGCGGAACGTTTCGGAACCCGTTTCGTCACCGACGACGTCGACCGGGTGGAACTCAGCGACGGTGGCATCCAGAAGGTCTTCCTTGGCGATGAGGAATACCACGCCAAGGCTTTGATCCTGGCGATGGGAGCTGAACCGAAACGGCTTGGTATCCCGGGTGAAATGGAACTTTCCGGTCGCGGTGTCTCCACCTGCGGTGTCTGCGACGGTGCTTTCTTCAAGGACAAGACCACGATGGTGATCGGCGGTGGCGATACCGCTCTCGAAGACGCGCTCTTCATCTCCAAATTCGCATCGAATCTGGATCTTGTTCATCGCCGCGATGAGTTCCGCGCGTCGAAAATCATGCAGGAACGGGCCGAAAGCCTTTCGAACATTTCGCTCAAGACCCCATACGCACCGGAAGAGTTCATTGCCGGGGAGAGCGGGGCGCTGGAAGCGGTTCGGTTGCGCCGGTCGGATACCGGTGAGACCGAAGACGTAAAGGTTGATGGTGCTTTCGTCGCGATCGGTCACATTCCGCGATCCGAAATCGTGGTCGGCCAGATCGACACCGATGAAGAGGGTTACGTGAAGACCGAAGGCAAATCAACCTTGACCAACCTCGGCGGCGTGTTCGCGATCGGGGACCTGGTCGACCGGGTTTACCGCCAGGCCATCACCGCCGCCGGCTCAGGCTGCCAGGGTGCGCTCGATGCCGAGTGGTACCTGCGCGACAGCGCTTAGGAACCTAGGAACGGAGTTCTTCGGTCAGCGCGGTCTGGAAGGCCGCGCTGGCTTCAAGCGTGACCGGGGCAGGGAAAGTCGGGATGGTCTCGTCGTCTATCATTCTGACCGGCTGAATTTCCCTGGTGGTTGAGACGAGAAAAGCCTCGCTCGAAGTCATCACGTCACGGATCGGGAACCGGCCTGTTTCAACCTGGCACCGCTCGATGACCTTTGCCCGCGTGATCGAGTCGAGCACACCGACTTCGGTGTCGGTGGTTCGCAGGTTGCCCGTTTCGGAAACCCAGAAGAGAGTTGAGGTCGGTGCTTCGAGCACGGTGCCATCCGGGGTTACCAGCAGGGCCTCATCAGCGCCAGCCTTTTTGGCTATCCGGGTCGCCTGCATGTTCGCGGCGTACGAGAGCGACTTGACCCGGTCCAGGATCACGGTCGGTGAGTACTGGACTGTTGCGAGGGTGATCGAAGGTGGGTGAACCAGCAGGTGTTCCAGCGAGATAACCCGCCGTCCGTCCCGGGTGGAAACGATCCTGATCAGGCAGTCGGGTCGTTCCTGGGTCGCGAGCAGGGACAGCGATTCTTTCTCGATCGCTTCCCGGTCCAGTTGGAGATCGATCGCGGACGCTGACCGTTCGAGGCGATCGAGATGTTCCTTCAATGCGAAAACCTGGCCCGCATAGGCACGCAGGACTTCGAAAACACCGTCGCCCCGGAAGAAACCATTGTCCGGCAACGGCAGCAGGGCTTCATCGGAGGGGGTGACTCTGCCATCGATGCTGGTGAGAAGCGCGATCTCGGTCACTCCGGCAGCTTACCCGGTGAAAATCGCTCAGGTGAACGCCCTGATACGAACCAGGAAGTCGGTCAGGATCCGGGCTGTGGCGCCCCAGATCAGAACCCGTTCCATCTCGAACGTGGGGGTGCGGATCGGCACCCCTCGCCGGACCAGTCTTCTCATCGCGTAAGCATCGACCAGTTCGTCGATGCCGAAGTCCATGATCGCGGCAACTTCTCCCGGGTTGGGGACCAAAGCTTCACCGTCGGTGACCAGTCCGACGAAAGGCTGGATCCGGTAGGAGGTCACGAAGGTCCCGACTGGTGCCAGCGCACCCATTACCTTCACCCGGTCCGGCCTCATCGCCACTTCTTCGTGGGCTTCCCGCAGCGCGGTGAATTCCAGGTCCGCGTCGCCCTGATCGCTCATGCCACCGGGAAACGAGATCTCGCCCGCGTGTTTTTTGAGGTCGGCATTTCTTTCGGTGAAGATCAGGCGTGGTTCATGTGGCCAGCCGGTAACCGGAACCAGCACTGCCGCCTCACGGTTGCCGTGGGCATCGAGCTGGATCGCGTCGTCGGCGGTCAGCAGGACATCGGTCAGGTCGAGGGAGTCGAAGGTCACATCTGGATAATGACTGACAGCTATCCTTGCGGCATGGGAGCCGATTGATTTGAACCTGTCGGGCCTGATCCGGGACATTCCTGATTTCCCCGAACCGGGGATAGTTTTCAAGGACATCACCCCGTTGCTGCTTGATCCTGAAGCCTGTCGGTCGGTGACCTCGAGGATGTGTGCGTTCGCGGAGCCGCTCGGGGTTGATGTGGTGGTTGCGGCTGAGGCCCGTGGCTTCATTTTTGGTGGCGCGCTCGCCCAGGGCCTGGGGGCGGGGTTCGTTCCGGCGAGGAAACCCGGGCAGTTGCCGGCCGAAACGATCTCGGTCGAGTATGAGCTCGAATACGGGATCGATGCCCTGGAGGTTCACGCCGATGCTTTCGCTGCGGGAAGCCGGGTTTTGATCCATGACGATCTGCTTGCCACCGGCGGGACGGCTGCCGCGACGATCGAAGCGGTCGAACACCTCGGGGGTGAGGTTGTCGGTTGTGCGTTCGTGATCGAACTCGGCTTCCTGCCGGGTCGCGAGAAACTCGCCGGTTACGCAGTTGATTCGCTGATCAGTTTCGACTGAGCTGGTTCATCCGGCCGGCAGCCTGACCTCAGGCGGGTTTCAGATGATTACCGGCACGGTGCCACCATCGACGCCCCAGGCGGCACCGGCTACGAATGAAGCCCGGTCGGAGCTGAGGAAAGTGATGGCGGAAGCGATTTCTTCCGGTGTGGCAAGCCGGCCGATCGGGCGTTTGTCCCCAACCGCGTCGCGTGCCTCTTCCCTGGTTTCGTGCCCGGCGCTTTCCTTTGACTGGTCCAGCAGTCCACCCGGCTCGAGCCACAGTTCGGATGCGGTCGGGCCGGGACAAACCGCATTTACGAGCACGCCCTGGGAGGCGTACCGGTCGGCGAAAAGGCGGGAAAGGGAGAGCATCGCGGCTTTGCCAACCGAGTAATCCGGCATCTGCGACGACGGGCGTTTGCCAGCGGTCGACGAAACGTTCACGATCCGGCCCCAGCCCCGTTCGAGCATCCCGGGAATGGCGGCCCGCATCAGGTTGAGCGGTGCCATGACGCTCAGTTCGTACTGGTCGCGGAAATCCTGTTCCGGGGTGTCCTCAAGGTCATGCCATTTTGCCGCACCGGCATTGTTGATCAGAACGTCGAGCTTGCCGAACTCCTGCTTCGCGGCCGCGATTACGTGATCCCCGGCGTGGTCGGAGGTGATGTCGATTACCAGCACCCCGGCGTCACCACCTTCGGCCCGGACGACCTCCGACATCGCCGCCAGTTGCTCCGGGTTGCGGCTGATCATCAGAACCTTCGCACCCTCGGAGCAGAGCTGCCGGGTCACTTCGAACCCGATGCCGCTGCTGGCACCGGTTACCGCACAGACGCGGTTTTCAAGGCCGAGGTTCAAGTGGCTACGGTCTCGAGCGGAACCGGGTCGGTCAACAGACGATGTACCGGGCACTTGCCGGCGATCACCAGCAGCTTCTTTCGCTGGTCGGGGTCAAGGTGATCGGAAAACTCGATCGACACCTTGAAACTGGAGGGATTCGCGTTTTCGTAGGTGGTGTCGACTTCGACTGTGGTTCCGGTCAGATCCCATTCTTTGCGGGCCGCATACATCTGCATGGTCATCAAGGTGCAGGATGCGAGCGAGGCGCTGACGCCTTCGGTAGCGGTCAGTTCTTTACCGCCGCCGCCACTTCCGGCCGAAGCATCGAAGACGACGTGGTGGCCGCTGTCGATCTCGACTTCGCTGATGAAACCCTCACCGGCTGAAACCGTTGCTTTGGTCACGAGGATTTCCGACGGCCTTCGAAGAGGAACGGATCGTCGACGTCGGCGAAACGTGCCATCGCGAAACAGAGATCGGAGGAGCGGTTCAGGAATCGCAGGATTTCGGTTGAAGCGAGTTCGCCCGCCAACTGGATCAGGACAGTTTTCCGTTCGGCCCGGCGAATGATCGTCCGGGCGATGTCGAGCTGGGCGGAAAGCTGGTTGCCGCCGGGGATCACGAACTGGGGAGGAAGCTCGACCTGGTCCATGTATTTGTCGATCTCCGGGTCGAGGGCATCGACCATCTCCGCGTTGATCCGGCTGATGCCGTCTTCGAGCCGTTCGGCTGCTTCGGGGGCTGTGGCCAGTTCCGCTCCGGCGACGAAGAGTTCGTTCTGGAGGGCGAGGATGTCGGCGGCGAGCTCTGCCTGGTCGGCATCACAGAGGGCGCGGGCGAGGCCGAGTGCGGAACAGGCTTCGTCGAGCGTGCCGTAGGCGTCGGTCCGGTTGCCGGACTTCTCGACCCGTCCCCCATACCAGAGGCCGGTGGTGCCGTCGTCGCCTTTCTTCGTATAGATCTTCATTGGGTCGATCCTAGCCGAGCGATGCGGCTGCTCCGGGGAGGGATAGGATGCCGTCGATGATCAGGGGGCACCTCAAACGAGAAAAGCAGGCTGCGGGCGAGCCTGAACAGTCTCAACAGATGGTCGAAATCGACCCGGCGGAACTGAGCGGCATCTTCAAGGTGCCCGACTGGTTGCGTGACATCGGTCTGATGGCCTGGCTGGTGTTGGGGATTTTCCTCCTGCTTGGGGCGATGGTCTGGCTGGCGTCGCTTACCCAGGTGATCGTGATCCCGCTGCTGGTCGCATCGATCGTCGCCACCGTCGCGATCCCGCTGGTCAACCGGCTTGAGCGTCACCATGTTCCGCGAGGCCTCGGGGCTCTCTCCGTGATGCTCGGAATCGTCCTGATCGCTGTCGGCATGGGCTTCGCGATTGTCGCTGGCATCGCCGGAGAAGCCAGCAATATCGGCAAGGAACTCACCTCCGCCAAAGACGAGATCGGTAATTGGCTGCACAGCCTCGGGGTAACTTCTTCGCAGGCGAATGACACCAAGGATTCGCTCGGATCGGGCTCAAAGCAGACGGTCAATCTCCTGCTTAACGGGGTTACATCCGGAATCAAGGATCTGTCTTCGCTCGTCTTCTTTTTCGCGATGGCGGCACTTTCCACTTTCTTCCTGCTGAAGGACGGGCGGACGATGCGTAACTGGGCCGAGAGCCACTCCGGCCTGCCGGCGCCGGTCACCAGAATCGTCAGTCAGCGGTCGATCGGATCGCTGCGGGGTTACTTCCTCGGCACCACGATCGTCGCCGTGTTCAGCGCGGTTGTCGTCGGTGTCGGATCGCTGATTATCGGGGTGCCTTACATAGCCGCAATCGTCGGTGTGACCTTCATTGCGGGGTACATTCCGTATCTCGGTGCCTGGGGCGCCGGTGCTTTCACCGTGGCGCTCGCTCTCGGTAGCGACGGTCCTAGTGCGGCGCTGGCGATGGTGGTTGTGCAGATTCTCGCCAACGGCATCCTTCAGCAGTTCGTCCAGCCTTTCGCCATGGGCACCGCGCTTGGCATCCACCCGCTTGTGGTGCTGGTAGTGACGATCGCTGGTGGAGC
Organism: Solirubrobacterales bacterium; assembly: GCA_049593795.1. Classification (GTDB taxonomy): domain Bacteria; phylum Actinomycetota; class Thermoleophilia; order Solirubrobacterales; family 70-9; genus 67-14. The sequence goes on along the minus strand of JBAWHK010000123.1, from coordinate 1,620 downwards.
GCTCTTTGGAGCCATGGGTCTGATTCTCGCCGCACCGGTCGTTTCCGCGATCTACGGAATCAGCGGGGATCTCGCGAAAGCCCGGGCTGAAGGAATCGCCGAAGAAGAAGCGGCAGTCGGCTTGACGGCTGCCACAGCCACCGCCACTTAGCTCAGCACGCTCATTGTCGAAGTCGCAGCTGAGGTACTAGCTTGCGGTTTAGTACATGAAGAATTTGTCAATTTGTGTAATGATAGTTGTATGAACTCATTGACTCGTTCCGAAAACACCCGTTGCTGACATATCTCCACGAAGCGAAAGCGGACCTGTTTCGCACGCTGGGTCACCCGGTCAGAGTCCGGGTACTTGAGCTTCTGCTGGCCGGGCCTCGGCCCGTTCACGAACTTCTGGACGAGGTCCAGATCGAGGCTTCGAGCCTGTCGCAGCAACTCTCAGTGCTCCGGCGGATGGGCCTGGTCAGTTCATCCCGTGATGGAGCGAGGGTGGTCTACACGTTGAGTGCGCCTGAAGTTGCGGAACTGATGGATGCCGCACGCTGCGTTCTCACCACGGTCCTCAGCGACCGCGAGGAACTGCTCGCGGATCTCCGCAGTTCCCCAGAAGCACAATGAATTACCCCCGGCCCTGAGCGGCGCCGGCTATGCCTGTCAGATTCCTTTCTCGCCTGCAAAGGCTCCTGCCGACCCGGGCGGACCTTCAGTCCGTAGGTAGGTCGCCACGTACGGACCTGCTGGCTGGGGCAACGGTTGCGATCGTCGCATTGCCCCTTGCACTGGCATTCGGCGTGACATCAGGGCTCGGTGCGCAGGCCGGCATCGCCACCGCCGTCATCGCCGGTGCCGTCGCTGCCGTATTTGGAGGGTCAAATCTGCAGGTATCCGGGCCGACCGGAGCGATGACTGTCGTACTGGTGCCAGTCGTCCACCAGTTCGGCGCTGGAGGAGTGCTTTTCGTCGGGTTGCTGGCCGGTGTGGTGCTGATCGCCATGGCTTTCGCTGGTCTGGGCCAGTACGTGAAGTTCCTGCCGCTACCGGTGATCGAGGGATTCACGGCCGGCATCGCAGTCGTGATCGCTCTACAGCAGGTTCCGGCGGCCCTTGGAGTAGCCCCGGGTGACCAGGAAAGAGTCTGGGCCGTCGCTGCTTCGGCGGTCTCGGATTTCGCCGAGAGTCCTCATCTGGCACCCCTTGCCGTCACTATCCTGGTGTCCGGGTTGATGCTCGTAGGTGCGAGATGGCGACCCGGTGTTCCTTTTTCCATCGTGGGGGTGATCGGGGCGACAGCAGCGGCGTATCTGCTTCCTCTTGGGCTGACGAGCCTCGGCACGCTTCCAGCCGGGCTACCGTCCCCGTCGCTTGGCTTCATCGACCCCGGAGCTATCGGTGCGCTGCTTCCGGCGGTGATCGCAGTGGCGGCACTCGCGGCGCTCGAAAGTCTGCTTTCGGCGACGGTCGCGGATGGCATGAGCATCGACGAACGCCACGATCCCGATCGTGAACTGATGGGCCAGGGGCTGGCGAACCTGGCCGCACCGGTATTCGGTGGCATTCCGGCAACAGCAGCCATCGCCCGCACCGCCGTCAACGTCAGGGCTGGGGCGAGTTCGAAACTGGCAGCGC
>JBAWHK010000122.1:0-6968 GCA_049593795.1 Solirubrobacterales bacterium | reverse complement strand
ATCTGTTCCTGGTCGGCAACCCGGTTGCCGTCCCGGTCGATGAAGGTGAATCCTTTGCCGGATCGCCTGCGGCTGATTCCGGATTTGGCGCAATCGGAGCGCTTCAGTCTGGGCAATGGTTCATTCGTCTTTCAGGGCCTCAGCAAGCTGGCTCTTGTTCATCGTTGAGCGTCCGGGTATATCGCGCTCTTTTGCCAATTCGTACAGACGGGATCGTGAAAGGCCTCCCAGGGCATCTTTGGGCCGTGTCCTCGCAGGAGCAGTTCGCTTTCCGGACTTTTTCCCGCCGGCGTTTTTGGCGAGGGTCTTCCGGAGCGCTGCCATCAGATCAGGGGCGGGGGTCAGGTCGTCGTCGGCGACGGGATCCGGGGCGGAGATGGTTTTTCCTTTGGCCTTCGAATCGATCACTCTTGCCAGGCGCTCGTGGTAACAATCGGTATGGGAACCGGGATCCCAGTCGACACTTCTTTCGCGGATTATCGAGATCGCGTCATCGATCGCGGCGGTATCAGGCTCGAAATCGGCGGCTGGTACCGCATCGACTGACCTGATCTCGTCAGGGAATTTCATGGTGCTGAGGGCCAGAGCCCCTTCGCGTTCGCGGACGGCAGCCAGGTACTCCCGGGTGTGCATCACGAACCGCCCGATGGCCACCTGATTGCTTTCGCCGATCGATTTGACCAGAAGTTCGTAGGCGCGCAACGTGCCGACGCTGTCGTCGGCAGGAACCAGGTAATAGGACTGGTCGAAATGGATCGGGTCGATCGAATCAAGTTCGGTGAAGGATTCGATCTCGATCGTCCGGCTGCGCTCCGGCTGCACATCCTCCAGTTCCTTTTTTGTCAAGACGACCATTTCGCCGTCAACTTCGATGCCGCGTCCGATTTCATCTCCGGAAACTTCTTCTCCGTCTTCAGTGCAGAAGCGTTTGTGGTGGATGCGCGCGCCGTCTTTCGCATGGAGTTCGTGGAAGTGGTAGTTCAGGTCCCGGATCGCGTTGGTCATCCGCACAGGGACGTTGACCAGCCCGAACCCGATGCTGCCTTTCCACATGTGTGCCGGCACTATTTCGCCTTCGCTTTCTGAGCATTCAGGCTGTCTTCCAGAGCTGCCGAGAGATCATCCTGCGTAGGTTTGGCGGGTTCGCCGTCCCGGTCGCGGGTTCTGCCCTTCAATTTGTCTTCGATCAGTTCGCGGACCGCGACCCGGTGTTGGTCTTCGTAGGCGTCGGCGTCGAACTGCTCGTGGAGCCCTTCGATCAGGCTCCTTGCCATCGTCACTTCCTTGTCCGTGGGGCTCTTTGAAGGCGGCGGGATCTTCAGGTCCTGGCCGTGAACCATTTCGTCTTCAAAGTGCAAGGTGTGAAGGGTCAGCAGGTTCTGCCGGCTTCTCACCGCAACCAGGTATTCACGATTGTGAAAACTGAATCGGCCTACACCCGCCTTGCCACTTCGTTCAAGCGCCCGTTCGAACACTGTGTACGGTTCGGGATCGTCGCGAAATCCAGCGAAGTAAGTCCGGTTGAAGTACGCCGGATCAATGTCCGAGGCATCAACGAATTCTTCGATGTCGAGGATTTTTCCCCGGTCACCTGCTGCTGCCTTTATCTCCTCCGGCTCAAGGACTACGTACTCATCCTGATCGATCTCGTAGCCCTTGACTATGTTGTCGTAATCAACCTCGACGTTTTCGGCGGCACATATCCGACGGTGTTCAAGTGGTGAAGCATCCTTCAGATGCACTTCCCGAAACCGAATTGTCCTTGACTCGGTGGCCGAGTAGAGCTTGATCGGAACCTTCACCAGGCCGAATGAAATGGTGCCATTCCAGATTGATCTGAGTGCCATGACGGGAAAGTACCCGGGATTCCGGATCTCTACCGCCGGTGACAAGAACGCAAGTTCTCTTTCCGTTCAGAATAAAAGGTGGACATCGGGGTACAGGTGTCTTCGAAGGCGATTTGTCGAGACGCAGGGGCCCAGATCGAGTTCCGCGGCAGTCAACGAGAGGATTTCAAACAGATGCCTGATCTGATTGAGCCGATGAAGGCCAAGCTTGCCGAGGCCCCGGCCGCGTCTGATGAATGGGCAACGGAAATCAAGTGGGACGGGGTCCGGGCGATCGCGTTCTGCGAACCGGATGGATTGCGGCTTCAGGGAAGGCGGCTGAATGACATCACCGGCCTGTTTCCGGAGATCGCCCCTCTGGCCGATGTCCCTGAGGCAGAAGGAACGATCCTGGACGGCGAACTTGTCGCATTCGACGAATACGGAATTCCTGACTTTCAGCGAATCCAGAAAAGACTGACTCGATCCGAGCGCAAATCCAAACCGATGCCTTCGCGAAGTTACGCCGCCACATTCGTGATTTTCGACATTCTTCAGGCCGACGGCCAGGATCTCAGGTCACTCCCTTATCGCGAGCGGCGAGCTGAACTTGAAAGCCGTCACCTTCACGGAAGAAGCTGGCAGACCCCGGACTACCTGGTTGCCGACATCGAATCGACCTTGGAGGTCACAGCCGAGCAGGGACTTGAAGGCCTGGTGATCAAACGCCTCGACAGCTCCTACCACGGTGGCAGGGCAGGTAGTGACTGGCTCAAACTGAAGAATCGGTATCGGCAGGAATTCGTGGTCGGAGGCTGGACCGAAGGCAAGGGGGCGAGGGAAGGTGAGATCGGATCGCTGCTTCTCGGGTACTGGACGCAACGTGAAGGAGAAGGCGAACGACTGGTATTCGCCGGCCGGGTCGGATCCGGGTTCAGCGAAGGTGACCTGACGGCAATCCGGGACGACCTCCACGGTTTCGAACGTGAAAGCTCGCCGTTCCTCGATCTGACCGATGTGACCGGCGCCCATTTCGTAAATCCCCTTCGTGTGGTCGAAGTCGAGTTCTCCGAATGGACGCATGACATGAGGCTCAGACATCCTGTTTTTGTCGGAATGCGCCGGGACAAGGATCCGGGGGAGGTCCGTCGCGAGTCACCAACCACAGGGGACTGACATGGGGGTGGCCGGCCGGGCGGCAAAGGTTGCTGGCAACCGTATTGAAGTAGAGATCGAAGGCAAGTCGGTCAGGCTTTCGAACCTTGACCGGGTCATCTATCCGGAAACCGGCTTCACGAAAGGTGACCTGATCGACTACTACGTGAAGGTGGCCCCGGTGCTGCTGCCGCACCTAAAAGACCGTCCCGTGACCCTTCGACGGTTTCCCGAGGGAGTTGGTGAACCCGGGTTCTGGCAGAAGAACTGTTCGGCTGGACGTCCGTTCTGGATGAGAACCGTTTCCGTGGAAAGCGGAACAGGTGATGACAGCGTTGACTACTGCCTGATCGACGATGAAGCGGGGCTGGCCTGGCTGGCAAATGCCGCCGGGCTTGAGATTCATACTTCACTCGCCTCCGCGAGCGGACGTACCTGTCCCGACTCGGTCGTTTTCGATCTGGATCCCGGGGAACCGGCCGGCATTGCGCAGTGTTCGCAGGTTGCGTTGACGATCAAAGGAACGCTTGAAGAGCTTGGCCTTCATTCAGTGGCCAAGACTTCCGGCTCGAAAGGCATGCAGGTCTACATTCCATTGAACAGCGGCGCCAGCTACCCGGTCACGAAGAAGTTCGCCCACATGATCGCCAGGGCCATGGAGAGTGAAATGTCCGATCTGGTGCTTTCACGCATGAACCGGGGTTTGCGCGAAGGAAAGGTCTTCATTGACTGGAGCCAGAACTCCGAGCACAAAACAACGGTCAGCGTTTACTCCATGAGGGCACGGTCGACACCATCCGTTTCCGTTCCGCTTCGCTGGGAAGAAGTTGAAGCGGTGGTTGATGGAAAGCCTGGCGACGCGCTCAGGTTTGGCCCCGAAGAGACCCTTGAACGCGTCGCCAGCCTGGGCGATCTTTTCTCGGAACTTCTGTCGTTGCGCCAGACGCTGCCGTTGGCCTAGGCCAGACGGGTAGTTCGGCTCTCGAGCTGCTCAAGGCTGCGGCGGAGCAGCCTTGAGACGTGCATTTGCGAGTAGCCGATTCGTTCGGCGATTTCCGATTGGGTCATGTCGTCGATGAATCGCAGGCGCAGTACCCGCTTTTCGACTGATGACAAATCGGACATCGCTTCGCGGATCTCGTCCTGTTCGTCGACCAGCTGGAAATTCGAGTCGGTCGTACCCAGCCGGTCCTCTGGAGTGCGGCCCCGGTCGTCTTCCGGTTGATCCAGCGAGACGGGGCTGCGTTCAACGCGGGCGAGCAGCACTTCTTCGACGGCTGTTTCATCCAGCCCCGAGTGAAGTGCGATTTCTTCCGTGGTCGGGGTCCGGTGGAGTTCGGCGCCGAGGTGGCTTGCGGTCGTTTCGACCGTGCGGATGTTCTCCTGCAGCCCTCGTGGAACCCGGACCATCCAGACCCGGTCGCGGAAGTAGCGTTTCAGCTCACCGAGGATGGTGGGGGATGCGAATGCGGCAAACGGAGTGCCTTTATCGGGCTCGTAACGGTTGACCGCGTTGACCAGACCGACCGAAGCTACCTGGACCAGATCATCGAATGATTCGGCGGCGCCACGGTAACGGGAAGCGAGGCTGCGGGCGAACGGCAGGTATCGAGCCATGAGTTCTTCGCGGGCCCGTGGGTTGGTGTCTCGCTCGGCCCACAGACGTGCCTCTGTCGCGAGGTGGTGCTCGATTCTGCTGGGATCATGTTGCTCATTCGAAAGGTGTTTCGTTTGCATGATGATCAGCTTCTCTCCATTGGAATTATGTTCCGACGAGTTGCTGCCCTGGAACCCTGTCCTGTGAGGGTCGTGCAGTGTTCTTGGCCGCAAGCTATCACCTGAACACCACGGTACGCAAGTTCCCCTCGGTAGCTGGACGTACGAACCTGTTTATCTGGCTTGACAAGTGAGAAACCTCGATGTTTATTGTCTACGTGCAGATAGAAGGCACATGAATTTCGCTTGTCCAAGGGGAAACCGAACACCGTACGGACAGTTTTCTCAAGATACAAGTATCCGTCGTTTTTCATGAATAACGTTCCGTCCGGTGTCTAACGGTTTGCCTGCCAGGCGTTCAGTAAGTCGGTTGTGAAATTACGGGCGATGTACTTAGTACGCAGACGGACACGAATTGGATCACCCTTCCTGGAAAAGATTTGAGACCCGGAAGACGTCGCTCACCGTTACGGCGCCCGGACCTCTAGTACGGTCCTGTCAATGGGTGGTGATGACTCAGATCTGGTCTGGTCCAGCGACCAGGGAGACCTTCGGAAACAGCCAGCGTCCGGAAACGGCGGCTCGGCAAAACGCCGCAACAAACGGAGCCGCCGCGACTCCCAGACGCCAGCGAAGGTAGCTCCCGGAACGAGGATGAAGGTGCGTCGCGAAGTCGCGGGACGCAAAGGCAAGGCGGTTACCACCGTCACCGAAATCGCCCTGCCGGAAAGGGAACTCAAAACCCTCGCGCAACAGCTGAAGAAACGCTGTGGGGTTGGCGGAACCGCCAAGAACGGGCGGATCGAACTCCAGGGAGATCATCGCGACGTGGTGCTTGCTTTCCTGAAGGACGCTGGCCATGACGCGGTCGCGGCGGGTGGCTGAATTCCGCGCCATCAGCGGTTCATGTTCCGTGAACTGACTGAACCCGAACCACCCGGGTCCTGCATACCCGGCGACCCGCCGAATAAGGTGGGGGCATGAGCGACCACATGGAAACACCAGAAGAGATCCAGGAAGAGCTGAAGGAACTGGGCATCGACAACGATGCGACCGGACAGCCCGATCTTTTCATCTCGGGCCATATGCTCAAAGTGGTGTCAGCGGTGCTGATCGTGGTGCTCGTGATCGGAGCGCTTTACCTCGTCATCTGAGACTGAAACCATCGGGTTGCCTGCCGAGATCGCTGCGCACGGTCCGGTTCATCTAGACGTGACCGATGGCGAGCGATCGCTGCTTTTCTGGCGGGACGTGCTCGGACTGGAAGTGCTCGGGCGCGAAGGATCGACAATCGCCGTGGGGGCCGGGAGCAGAACTCTGCTGGTGCTTTACCCCGGGGCCACAACTCCAGTGGCCAGCGGGCATACCGGTCTTTACCACGTAGCGGTCCACGTTCCTGACGCGGCAGAATTCGCCTTCGTCCTTGCCCGCCTCTCCTCAGCCCGCTATCGGCACAGTCCGACCGAGCACTGGTTCTCCAAAGCAACCTACCTCGATGACCTCGACGGCATCGGGGTTGAAATCACCCTCGAAACACCGGAGCGGGTCCGGGGAGTCACCCTCGAGAACGGCCGTCCCATGCTGATCGACAGCGAAGGCATCATCCGGCCGGGGGTGGATCACCTCGATCTCGTCGAGACAATGGAACACCTGAACCCCGGCGATGCCGACCGTCCACTGAAAGACGGAACCCGGATCGGCCATGTCCACCTGCACATCAACAACATGGAAAAAGCCGAGAACTTCTACCGCGACTGCCTGGGATTTGAGAACGGGTACCCGATGCCTGGTACCGGAATGTCCGATGTGCACTTCAACGGTGCATTCAAACACCGCATCGCCTACAACAGCTGGCGGGGAGAAGCAGCGTCACCGCCGCCGTCCGGTTCATCGGGACTTCGTAACTTCACCCTCGCTTATGCCGATCGTGCCGGCCTTGCTTCAGCCCTGTCCCGACTGCGGACGAACGGATATAAAATCGCCGACACCAGCGATGGATCGATGGTCGACGATCCGGCAGGCAACGGGGTCCTGCTGACATCGGCCTGAAGCCGAAGAGCGAATCATGCCCGGACCACAGGATCGATTCATAAATTCAGCGGTTGTCGCCACCGACAGGCATGCGGCGACCCTCCTGTCCCGTCGCCAGCCGCCGATCCGGGAAAAGCCGGAACAACTCGATGACTTTCGCACGGCACTTCGGCTGGCCCTCAAGGACAATCCGTATGGCTTCGTGGCCCGGGCATCCCAGCTTCAGGTCAGGGCCCGGCT
>JBAWHK010000121.1:0-1926 GCA_049593795.1 Solirubrobacterales bacterium | reverse complement strand
GCGGAAAGCGGCCGCGGCAGAAGCCAGGGCCGCTGAAGCTGCCGCCGCCTCCGCCGAAGCTGCCGCAGCGACAGCAGGCACCGAAGAAACCGGCTGAACGGGTTTCCGGCCGGGCCAGTTCTGGCCTGCCAGTCTCGTAATTCGTCCCGGCCGCCACGGAGCGGGGGAGGATGGGAGAATCAGAAGCAGGTTCCGTGAGGTTGCCTGTTCAACCCGGACGAGTCACTTTCACTGAACACTTGCCCCCGTAGCTCAGCTGGATAGAGCGCTGGCCTTCTAAGCCGGATGTCACAGGTTCGAATCCTGTCGGGGGTGCTTATGGAAGACGTGACGACATACGTGGCCCTGTTTGCCCTCGCGGCAGCCGTGGTCACTTGCGCGCTGAAAGGCAAGTGGTGGTTCGCTGGCCTCGCCGTTTTCATGCCGGTGTTCTTCCTGCTCGCGATTATCGGCAGTTTCAGGCTTGCCAAACCGAACTCTTTCTGGGCGCGCAGGTTCTACGACGAAGATCAGTTCGATGCGGCGGTGAAGAGATTCCTTTCCGCTGAGCAGTACGAGGAACTGCGGAAAACACGCATGGAGAAAAACCAGGGTCGTTCCGGCCTCAGCCAGCCCGATGACGGCATGAAGGAATACGGACGGATCGGTGGGGGCAAGGACGAGATCGGCGAAATAGCACCACCGCTCGACTGATCCGGTTCGACCGGTTCCGCGTAACTTCCGGTGATGAAAACCGGACTCCTGATCGTCACTTCCCTCGGACTCGCGCTCCTTATCGTGGTTTTCGCGACCAGCGACACCCGCATCTCGGATACGCCGATTCAGGTAGCTGAGAACGCCGCGATCAAATCGATCGAATCGGCCGGCTCCGACCCGGTCCACTGGGAGCTGGACGGTGAGTGCGTGGCCCAGGGTCCCTGCCTGGTCCGTATGAGTCCCGCTGCCTATCCCGGCGAGGTTGTTGCCACCGACCAGTACGTAACCAAGGACTCTCGCGCCAGCGTCAACGGCAGGTCCAAGATCGAGGCGTTGGCGAGGCTCGCAGTTGAACGCGACTGTTTCAACCAAGAGCTTTCCTGGCCAGGCCTCGGCGCCTGTCTCAGCAGCTGATCAGGTTCTTCCGAGTCCGGATTCCCGCAACAAAGTTTCCAGGTCCTCTATGCGGTCCTGACCCCAGAAGCGCTCACCGGCAAAGTTGAAAACCGGCACGCCCCACAGATCCAGCTCGGCCAGATCATCGGTGTTCTTCTGGATTCGATCCATCAGGTCCGGGTCGTCAACGGCGGTCACGCACTCGCTCCAGTCAAGACCGGCTTCATCGCAAGCCAGACGGAGCCCGTCATCGGTGGCCATGTCGACCGCTTCAGCCCAGATCATGCGACTGGCCGCGAGCACGAACTCACGCTCCCGGTTCCGATCCTTCGCCATTTCGGAAATCACCAGGCAGCGGACCGCGGCATCCCCGAGCGGATCGTGGATACGGCCGAACGGCATGCCGAGCCTTTTCGCTTCCCGGTCGACGTCACGCAGGGTGTTGAGCGCCTTGGCCCGTGGAACCGACTGTCCGCGCATCATCATCGGCAGAACCCCACGGAACTCGATTTCAACGTCATAACGATCGGCCAGTGCGAAAGCGCGGGGGCCCGAGATGTACGAATACGGGCTGCGGAAAGAGAAGAAATACTCGATCGTCCGGCTGTTCATGGCGCTTTCCGCCAGCCGAGATCTTCGAGCCGGTCAGCGATCTGCGGCAGCCGGTCATGGGCGAAGAACCACTGGCCATGGACCCAGGCGGCCGGGGTGTCGTACGGCCCGCGCCGTTTCATCGCTTTCTCGTTCGACCGTACGGCTGTTTCGCCGGTCGCCGGTGGAGCAAACCCGAAATTCTGTTGCCAGACATCAGCGAAATCATCAGCGCTGATTTCT
>JBAWHK010000120.1:0-29016 GCA_049593795.1 Solirubrobacterales bacterium | reverse complement strand
CGGCAATGGGGTTCCAGCCCGGTCCGGCGACCGGCTCCGGGCCACAAACCACCTTCCGTCTCGGCAACTGCCCGTACCGTGAAGTAGCCCGCGAAAACAGCGAGCTTGTGTGCGGTCTTCATCGGGGCATCACCGAGGGCTTCCTCGAACAGGTGGATCCCGGTTCTTCCCTGACCCGGTTCGAGGCGAAAGATCCCGATCAGGCGGGTTGCCTGATCGGTGTGCGGTTCGCCCGCCATGAACCCGGCGTCTGAAGCCCGGTACAAACAACGAACTACTACCGTGAACGTGATCGAACTCGAACTGAATGCGACCAGCCCCTTCCGGCTGGACCTGACGGCATGGGTCCTGCGACGGCGTGCCAAGAACGAAATGGATGTCTGGGATGGCGACGCCGCGTGCTACCGGCGGTCGATCGCCCTGCCGGAGAGCGGCCCCGTGGCGCTTGCCGTTTCGCAGAACGGAAGCCATGATGATCCGGGCATCCAGGTTCGAATCTCAGGTGAGTTTTCCGAAGAATCCGCCCGTCGCGAGGTTGCGGCGGCGCTGACAAAAGTTCTCGGGCTTGACCAGGACCTGTCCGGATTCACTCGGATGGCTGCGGCTGATCCTGACCTCGGCCCAATCGCCGAACGAATGCGCGGGGTTAAGCCGCCGCGCTTCCCGACCGTTTTCGAAGCGCTGGTGAACGGGGTTGCCTGCCAGCAGCTTTCGCTGGAAGTTGGCCTCCATGTGCTCAATCGACTTACTCGCCGTTACGGGCAGCCGGTTCCCGGTGAAGAGAGTGTCGGGCAGGCATTTCCCGGCCCGGAAGACCTGGCCGGGATCGAACCGGAAGAGGTGAAGTCCCTCGGGTTCAGTTTCAACAAGGCCCGGACGATCATCGATGCGTCCCGGGCGATCGTGACCAGCGACCTTGATCTGGAAGGCACGGAGCGCCTGGACGATGAAACCGCCTACGGGCGCCTGACCAGCCTCCGTGGAGTGGGCCGGTGGACCGCAGAGTACGTGATGCTGCGCGGACTCGGACGAACCCACATATTCCCGGGGGATGACGTTGGTGCCCACAACAAACTGAGGCGGCTGCTCAACCTTGGTCCGGATCTCCACTACGAAACGGTGCAGGAACTGGTTGCCCGCTGGCAGCCCTGGGCCGGCCTCGTCTATTTCCATCTGCTGCTTGATTCACTCGACCTGGAAACGTAAATCGCCGAGCCTGATGTCGACCGGCCTTAGCTACCGACAACAGCGCCTTGTTACGATATACATATAACCGGATCAACTTTTACCGTGATTGACTCGACCAACCAGAAGGAATTGATATGAGCCTGACCATCGGCGACACAGCCCCAAACTTCACCGCTCAGACGACTGAAGGGGAAATCGACTTCCACGACTGGATCGGGGACAGCTGGGCCGTGCTCTTCTCCCATCCGCGGGACTTCACTCCGGTCTGCACCACCGAGCTCGGTTACATGGCTTCGATCAAGCCCGACTTCGACAGCCGGAACACCAAGATCATCGGCCTGTCAGTCGACCCCGTCGACAACCACGAACTCTGGGCGAAAGACATCGAGTCATCCCAGGGAACCGCGCCGAACTACCCGATGATCGCTGATACCGATCACGCCGTAGCCAAGGCTTACGGCATGCTGGCAGCCGACGTCGAAGGCACCTCGACCGACCGCACCCCGGCCCAGAACGCGACCCTGCGCAACGTTTTCGTGATCGGCCCGGACAAGAAAATCAAACTTGTCCTGATCTACCCGATGACCACCGGACGCAACTTCGACGAGGTGCTGCGCGTGATCGACTCACTCCAGCTGACCTCTGAGCATCAGCTCACGACCCCGGCTCAGTGGCAGTCCGGCGAAAAGGTGATCATCGCCGGTTCGGTCAACGACGAACAGGCCAAAGAGCGTTACCCGGACGGCTGGGAGCAGCCGCTGCCGTACATGCGCATAGTCGAAGCGCCCTGATTTAACCGGCCGTTGACGGTCCTGGCCCTCCGCGAGGGGCCAGGGCCGGCTTCAAGCCAGCACCCCGGTCCACATCGGGTGCTGAACCGGACCGTCGAAACCGGAGGTCCCTTTTCTGGCAGTCCGCGCTGTGTGAAGTAACTCACAGATCTACATCTGTACTCAACCCTTACGTTACGGTAAGGTTGTCCCGGTCGGTGCCCGGCTTCGTGCCAGTCCCGGCGGATGATTGAGTTTCAGAGCACGTCGTACGAAGCGTCGCCACGCGACGCGAACGGCCGAAGCAACTGACCCTCGGCCTCCCACGACGTTCAACCTACGCCCGACCGGGTGCGACTCAGCAAGGATTCAAGTGAGCTCTACGACCATGCCTTCCCGTCCGCGTCTGCGGAAACCCACGATGCCGTCCGCCGAAGTTCTCCGCATCGAACTCCTCGCCGGCCTCGTTGTTGCGCTCGCCCTGATCCCGGAAGCGATCTCGTTCTCGATAATCGCCGGGGTCGACCACAAGGTGGGGCTCTACGCATCGTTCACGATGGCAGTAGCGATCGCATTCACCGGCGGTCGCCCCGCCATGATTTCCGCAGCGACCGGCGCAATGGCCCTGGTCATCGTTTCCCTGGTCAAGGATTACGGAGTCGAATACCTGCTCGCCGCCACGATCCTTGCCGGTGCCATCCAGATAGCCCTCGGAGGGCTGGGAATCGCGAAACTGATGCGGTTCGTGCCGCGATCGGTAATGACCGGCTTCGTCAACGCCCTGGCCATCCTGATCTTCCTGGCCCAGGTGCCACACCTGGTTGAAGGCGGTGTGCTCGGTGTGATCCTGGTCGCGGCCGGCCTGCTGGTGATCGTTGTCGTTCCCAGAATGACCAAGGCCGTGCCAGCCCCGCTGGTGGCGATCGTCGTCCTCACCGTGATCGTCCTCGTCGGCGGAATCGGAGTTCCCGATGTGGGGGACCAGGGCGAACTGCCAAGCGTCCTGCCATTCCTCGGCATTCCCTCAGTGCCGTTCACGCTGGAAACCCTGTCGATAATCGCGCCCTACTCGCTGACCCTGGCCGCGGTTGGACTGCTCGAATCGCTGATGACCGCAAAGCTGGTTGACGACATCACCGAAACCGGTTCCGACAAGGACCGTGAATCCCGCGGGCAGGGAATCGCCAACGTCATCACCGGATTCTTCGGCGGCATGGCCGGCTGCGCGATGATCGGCCAGACCATGATCAACGTACGGGTCGGGCGGGCACGCACCCGGATATCGACCTTCGCAGCGGGCGTATTCCTGTTGATCCTGGTGGTCGGGCTGGGAAGCATCGTCGCCGTAATCCCGATGGCCGCCCTGGTGGCCGTGATGATCCTGGTTTCGGTATCCACCTTCGACTGGCACAGCATCAAACCGTCGACCCTCAGGCTCATGCCGCGCGGTGAGACCGTCGTCATGTCGGTGACCGTCATCACCACCGTTGCCACCCACAACCTCGCGCTCGGGGTTGGCGCCGGCGTACTGACCACAATGGCCCTCTTCGCCCGTCGCGTGGCCCATCTCGTCGACGTGACCCGCACCGTTGATGCCCGCGGCACCAAAGCGTCCTACTCGGTGTCAGGAGAGCTGTTCTTCGCGTCCGACCAGGAGCTGATCGAATCCTTCGATTACCCGAACGACCCGCCGCACGTCACCATCGACTTTTCGAAAGCCCATCTCTGGGACAGCTCGGCAGTGGCCGCGCTTGATGCCATCGCCAGCCATTACGAACGGCATGACATCGAACTTGAAGTCACCGGACTGAACCAGATCAGTGAAACCCTCCACCGCGACCTTTCCGGGCAGTTAGCGGCAGCCCACTGACCGCAGCCCGGCCGGTCAGTCGTGGTGGTCGAGTTCGGTCCGGATCTGCTCGGCCAGCTCCCGGGCGCTACGAAGCTGGGATTCGAACTCTTCACAGCGTTTCTCGGCGGTTTCGACAAATTCCCGGAGCCGCGCGTCAGCATCGGCAATCGACTGGTCGCTGTCGGCTGAATGCAGAGATTCGCGGGCATCCAGCAACAGCCTCATGTCATCCAGGGACATGCCAATCGGCTTCATGCGCTTGATCAAGAGCAGGCGATCGACCTGCGACTGGTCGAACAGCCGGAATCCACCCTCGCTCCTCGCGGTCGGGGTGAGCAGCTCCACTTCTTCGTAATAACGGACCGAGCGCAACGACAGGCCAACCCGATCAGCAACTTCGCCGATCTGGAGCAGCTCTGAGTTGGGTTTTGGTGAATCGTCGGAAGGCATCATCTGAATCCTGGCCGGGTAGTTGAATCTGTCCGGAACTCTAGGCGGTCCCAACCGCGGGGGCGCATTCCCGTCGATTCGAGATCCGAACGCCAGGCGAAAGAAGCGGTCGGCATCCTCAGGATCGAAGCTGGTGACTGAAAAGTCCGGGGTCACGGTGGGACCTGACCGGACCGGCCTGAGCGGGCACCTATGATGGCCCCGTGTCCACCGATCAAAACAGGCAGGAGCGACGCCTGGCCGCGCGAAAACGGGCCTTGATGAAACGCAGGATCGCCTTCATCCTGCCGTTGGTGGCACTGGTCGCTCTCATAGTCGGGCTTGTGATCGGCGGGGCGGACACCGATGAGTCACCGGTGGAGTCAGGACCAACGAAAGCGCAGATCGAGGCCAGGAAAAAACGCCAGCTCGCCCGTGAAGATGCCGCGATCGACCGGATTCTCGAATACACGACCTTCATCCAGCGTGGTCAGGGCCGAAAACGTGAAGTTGCCCTGACCTTCGACGACGGTCCCGGTCCATATACGGAAGAGATCCTGCGGATCCTCAAGCGTACGAAAACACCAGCCACGTTCTTCGCGGTCGGAACCAGCATCCCGGGGAACGAAAAGACGATCCAGAAGCTGGTCCGGCAAGGTCACGCCGTCGGAAATCACACTGAGGATCATCCGCCGATGGGAGATCTGGATGCCGCCAGCCAGGTGATTCAGCTCAATGAACAGAGCCAGAAAATGGCTGCTGCCGAGGGCCCGGAACAGCGTCTGTTCCGGCCGCCGTACCGGTCGTTCAACGGATCGACCCTCGAACTTCTCCGGGAGCGGGATTATCTGATGGTCCTCTGGGATGTGGACACCGGTGACTACGAAGGTCTGGGGGCGGAAACGATCGTCGATCGGGCATTGGCGGAGGTCAAACCCGGCTCGATCATCCTGATGCACGATGGTGGTGGTGACCGGTCAGCAACGGTTGCGGCCTTGCCGGACATCATCAAAGGATTGAAGAAACGCAACCTGACTCCAGTGACTGTGCCACGACTCGCCCTTGATGATCCACCTGCTGACGGTGTGCCGTTGCCGGAAGGACTGACCGGCGGCTGAACGGTTCAGTCGGGCAAAACGGGGACAGACACTCCCTCTTCGCTTTCAAGCTGGGAGGCACGTTTGACTGCCCCGTCGCCGAAGCGGTCACGAAGGTCATCGAGCGCGCTGTCGAGCGCTGCCGACCCGTCAGCGTCACCTTCGAGTTCGAAAGACATCTGGACGGCGTCATCGACTTCCAGGTTTTCCAGCGAAATGCTGAGGAGAGTCAGGCCCTTGTCTTCGATCATTGGCCGGGCAGACGCAAGAAGGCTCCTGACGGCGGCGAGGATCGTGCCGGTGAGGGCGGTGGAGCCGGGCAGGGTCTGGGATCGACTCGCTCGCGAAAAATCATCGAAACGCAGTCCGATTGAAACGGTGCGGCAGACCTTTCCGCCCTTGCGCAAACGTCCGGTGACACGATCGACCAAGCCAGCGGCCAGGGTGTCGATTTCAGCGACCGTGCGTGAAGATGCCGGGAATGCGGTCTGGGCCCCGATCGACCGGCGCGGCTGGCGCGGCTGGACCTCGC
Organism: Solirubrobacterales bacterium; assembly: GCA_049593795.1. GTDB lineage: Bacteria > Actinomycetota > Thermoleophilia > Solirubrobacterales > 70-9 > 67-14. The sequence continues at coordinate 23,148 of JBAWHK010000120.1, read as the reverse complement.
GCGGATCACGGTTGTTTGCCAGGTCGATCAGTTTCCGACCGGATGCCGGACCAAGCGCGGCCACCAGGCTGCTTTCGCTGCAACGGGCGATGTCTCCAACCGTGCGAATGCCCATCGAGTTGAGCTTTCCGGTCGTGACCTTGCCGACGCCCCAGAGCTTTTCGATCGGAAGGGGATGAAGGAAAGCTTCCTCGGCTTCCGGTTCGATCACGAGCAGCCCGTCCGGCTTGCAGGCACCACTCGCAACTTTCGCAAGGAACTTGGTTCGGGCTACCCCGACCGAGATGTTCAAACCGACCTTCGCCAGAACCTCCCGGCGCAGCTTTTCGGCGACCTCCCTGGGGGTGCCACTGATGTGTTCCAGGCCACCGGCATCAAGGAAAGCTTCGTCGATCGAGATGCCTTCAACCAGTGGTGAAGTGTCCGCGAATATCTCGTATACGGCCTTGCTTGCCTCCGAATATGCCTCCATCCTCGGGGGCACCACATGCGCTTCGGGACAGGTCCTTTTGGCCTGGGCGCCGTTCATCGTTGTGTAGATGCCAAGGGCTTTCGCTTCGTAGCTGCATGCGAGCACGACTCCGCCACCGACAATCACCGGTTTGCCCCGCAGGTCCGGATTGTCACGCTGCTCGACTGATGCGTAGAAAGCATCGAGGTCGGCGTGGAGGATCGAAGCGGACGCTTTCACGAACTCATGTTCGCACCTCGGCAAGACGGACCCCGGCGTCAGGAGTTGAGGCGTTCCTCCAGCCGTTCATTGACCCCGGGCCACTCTTCGCTGGTGACGCTGTAAATGGCGGAATTGCGGATCCGGCCATCCGGCATCTGCATGTGGTTTCGCAGGATGCCTTCCGGCCTTGCCCCGATTCGTTTGATCGCGAGACGCGACCGGTCATTCAGCACATCGGTCAGGTATTCGACTCGATTCACGTGCCAGGTGTCGAACGCGTGTCGCATCATCAGCAGCTTCGCGGCCGAGTTGACGTGGGTGCGCTGGGCGCTCGCCCCGATGAAAGTCGCCCCGATCTCGACCCGGAGGTGGGCGGCTTCGATCTGACGGAAGCGGGTGCTGCCGACAACTTCGCCCGAGGCGACGTCGATGGTTGCGAACGGCAGGTCCCGGCCAAGGTCGAAGCGTTGTCTTGCTTCCTCGAAATAGGGACCCAGCTCATCGGGGTGGGGAACCGTGGTTACGTCGAGTTTCCAGAGTTCTCCATCACGGATTGCTTTTGCGATTCCCTCGAAGTGGTCTTCCTCTTCCAGGGGTTCAAGACGAACGCCGAAACCCTGCAGGGTGACTTTTTCCAGATCGATTCCTTCGCCCATGGTCAGCGGTTCCTTCCGTATTTGTCGTGGGATGAAACCCATTCATCAGCGACTACCGCTGCTCCCAGTGAAAGTTCGCCACAAAGGACAGTCGCGGCCATGATCTCGGCGAGCTTCCGTACTTTCCCGGTGCCGAAACAGCCCATCAGTTCGAGGCATTCACGCTGGGTCGAGAGTCCGGTTCCGCCACCATGCGTCGCAACGATCAGCGATGGCAGGGTGATCGAGTAGTAGTAATCGTCGTTTTCGCGCAGTTCGACGTACACCAGGGCGGCATGGGACTCGGCCACGTTGGCGGCATCCTGTCCGGTGGCGATGAACATCGCGGCAAGTCCGTTCGCCGGGTGTGCCGCATTGGCTGCGGTTCCGGACATGAAACCGCCGAGGGTTGATATCTGACGGGCCCTGTAGACCTGCCGGCTGCTGACGTTCATGTGTTCGCGAAGCACCGAATCGGGGATTACCGCTTCCGCGACCACCCGTTTGCCGCGGGTCTGCAGGGTGTTGATCTGGGAATGCTTCTTGTCGGTGGCGAGCTGGGCTTCGAGCATGTAATCGGCGACGTTCGGACCTTCCCTCTTGATCCATTCGGCAGCGGCCCAGGTTGCTTTGCCGGTCATGTTCTGGCCCGCGGCGTCTCCGGTCGTGTAGTTGAACCGGGTGTAGACGAAACGCCCCGCCACGTAACGCTCGACGTTGCGCAGCTTCCCGCTGCTGGTGGTCTGGCCGGCCACCTCCCGGATCGGGTCGAAATTCGCATCCAGCCACTCAACGAAGCCATGTGCTTCCCGGGCGGATTCGAACATGAAGGCTGGTGCGCGCTGCATCGCGTCATCAACCACTGTGACCTTGACCCCTCCGGCCGCATTCATCATTTTCATGCCGCGGTTATAGGACGCTACGAGGGTGCCTTCGGTGGTGGCGAGAGGAACGTAAAACTCGCCTCTGGCGTGTTCGCCATCAACCAGCATCGGTCCGGCGAGACCGATCGGAACCTGGGCTACACCAGTGAAATGTTCGATGTTTCCGGGCAGTGTCGCCGGGTCAATCGAGTAGGCACCGACGTGGTCTAGTCCGGTGCCGGTCTGGCTGGTGATGAAGTCGCGTCTCGCGCCGGCGGCTTCCTCGCTGTAGTCGTTCTCGGAATCTCGGGGGATCTTCGGAGATGACATGGCAAGACCATATCTAGCCCGTCGCTGATTCAGGGGCCATGACGTTTTGCCGGTCTGGTAATTTATTGACACTGTGGCAATAAAACGACTCGTATTCGGGTTGTGCCTCGCCGTGTTCATCCTTCAGGGGTCGGCGCGTGCTGCCGATTCTCCGACCGGCTACAACCCGAACGACCTGCCGACCGTCGGCTGCTTCTGGACCGGGCCTTTCACCGCCGACAACCCGAAGACAAACCTCGCTTACCCCGGCACCGAAATCACCTACTGGGGGGCCAAGTTCGTCACGCCACCAGGGTCCGTTTTGACCCTCAAAGGCCGGTATCCACACGCCCGGTACTCGTCCTTCAACGCGTACGAGAGCAACGGGGCCTCAGCCAGTTCCGTCAGTGACCGGCAGATCAGGCCGGACAGCGGATCGACGAACCCGGCCCGGCCCGGCAAGAACCGCAACGCCAGGGAACGCAGCTTCACCCTGACCGTGCGCGGCGAACCGGCACCAGCGAAATCCGCCCGCAACACCCTGTATGCGGAGCCGTCAGAGGGCTCACACCAGGACATCCTCTACCGGGTCTACGTTCCGGACAAAGGTCGCAACCTGTCCGGAGGAACCGGCATTCCGAAACCGTCGCTCCGGCTGGCCGATGGCAGGGTGCTCACCGGACAGGCTTTGTGCGACCAGATGAACTCGATCCATGATTACGGCACCCAGCTTTTGCCCGAGACCCTCTTCGACCTGATCGTCAACAGCCCCGGCAAGGATCCCGCAACGAATCCGGCATTGCCAGCTTTCTCGTGGGCCAAATACATAAACCTGCCCAACACCCTCGCCCGATTCAAAACCGAGGCCGAACAGCGGGCGACGTGGCTGGCGGACCCCGAACCGGTCGGCACGCTTTACAACAACAACGATGCCCGCTACATGACCGGCGCTTACAGCTTCCGTTACGGCCAGACCCTGACCATCCACGGGCGGGCCCCGACCACGCCACTCACCTTTGACGGCCGGAGCAGAGTGAAACCGGGACAGATGGTCGAGTGGGACATCTGCGGCATTCAGGCCCTGACCACCACCAGGACCTATCGCTGCCTGTTTGACCAGCAGATCCCGACGGTCGGCCGGAAACGCAAATACGTCGTATCCGTAACCAAAAAGGAAAACCGGCCCTGGAACGCCAAACGTAAATGCGGCGTGGCCTGGCTCCGGGCCGACCCGGATGGGGATGGCACAGGACGTAAAGACGCCGGAACCCTCCTGACCCGGAACGTCCTGCCGTCACCGGGATTCGAAAAATCGATCTGGCAGGTCAGTTCTCCTTTCGACGCCCGAGAAAAGATGAGCGGGTTCTACCCCAGAGGGAAATACATGAGCAAGAAAGCTTTCCAGTCCCACGGCTGCCCCTTCAAATGGAAATGAAAGAAAAGACAGACCAGGCGACCAGGCCGCCCAACCTGCTGCTGATCCTTACCGACCAGCAGCGGCAGCCGCAACACTGGCCGGACGATCCGGAATGGCTCGAAGCCCTGATCCCGGCCGACACGGAACTCGCCCGCACCGGAGTCACATTTACCGAGGCCTGCGCCGCCACGTGCATGTGTTCGCCAAGCCGGGCATCACTGCTCACCGGCCGGTGGCCATCCGAGCACGGAGTGACCCTCACCCTGACCCAGGGCGGGGCCAGGCCCAACCCGAAATACGCGCCAACTGCCCTGCGCGACGCGATCAAATCCGCCCGCAAGGGTGAAGTTTCAAAAAAGAAAGCGCTCAAGTCAGTCGTAAACGGTGCGATCCGCCGACCGAACGGCGGCGAAGACGAGAACGAACTGGACCCGGAAACCCCCAACCTTTCATCAGTGCTCAAACGGGCCGGATACCGGACGATCCTCAAAGGCAAATGGCACCTCAGCCAGCCGCTCGGCGACGACTGGGAAGACGAAGACGGCCCGCACCTCGCCGAGAAGTACGGATTCGAAGGCTGGGAGCCACCGGATGCCGGAGAGAACCTCGAGCCATCCCACTTCGGCGGTGGCACCAACTCAGGGGTCAGCCAGGAAGGTTACGACGAAGACTTCACCCGTCAGGCCGAGAAGTTCCTGGCCGATCCGCCCGACGAACCATGGGCCCTGATCGTTTCGCTGGTCAACCCGCACGACGTTCTCGCTTACCCCTCGACCTTCAGCGAAGGTGGCTATTCGGCCGAAGAATGGGCTGACCTTGACGACATAAAACTGCCGCCAACGGTCAATGAGAACCTGTCGAACAAACCATCGGTGCACGCCCTGATCAACTTCGGGCAGGCCAGTTTCATTGGCGGTCTGGACGAAAAGCAGCAGCTCGACTATTGCCGTTTCTACGCACATCTTCACCGTCTGGCGGACTCCAAGGTTTCCCGGATCGTCGAAGCTCTGGGTGACCCCACGGATCCAGAGTCCCTGCGTTCGAAGACCGTGGTGGTAAAGACTTCTGACCATGGCGAAATGGGTATGTCCCATGGCGGCATGCGACAGAAAATGTTCGTCGCCTACGACGAAACGGTGAACGTGCCGCTGATCGTTTCGAATCCGGTGCTCTTTCCGGAGGGTTCGACTACCGAGGCACCAGCTTCACTTTGCGACCTGCTGCCGACCTTTGCTTCACTCGCCGGTGTTGACACAGCCGACGACGGCATTCGAGGACGTGACCTGACCCCGATTCTGGCCCGGGCCGCCCAGCCCGACCCCGGTGTTCTGGCCGACTGCGAAGTCGACTTCAATCCAGTGGCCGGCCACGGCGCACCAGTTGAATCGGTTCAGGACTTCGTGCTGTTCACCTTCGATGACCATCAGGCAGGCTCCGCCTACAAGGACGTTTCACCGCAGCCAAACCGCATCCGGGCAGTTCGTTCAAAAGATGCGATGTATGCGGTGTACTTCGATCCGTCAGGCGGGGAGCAACCGGAATTCGAGCTGTACGACATGAAACGCGACCCCAATCAGGTGAAAAATCTGGTCGATCGTTACAGCGGCTTGATAATCAACCCGAACGACGCGATGCTGCTGCTGAAAATGCGCACGGCGCTCCGGGAAGAGTGCGATCGGACGGGCGTCGAACAGCCAGTCTGAGACCCCCCGCTTAGTGGGCCGGTGCTTCATCAGGCAAAATGGGGTCAGTGCTCCTAGCGGCCTCTCCAGGATTTTCATTCGCTGACCCCTACGCGATCGGCCTGGCCTTTGGCGGGCTGGTGCTCTTCACGGCAATCTGGGCGCTGTCGAGCCAGAACGAGCGGGCGTTCACGCCGGCGGCGATATATCTCTTCCTCGGGGCTATCGCATCCGGTGGACTCCAGCTGATCGGGGTCGACCTGCTGGACCCGATCAACGACGCGAAGCTGATCGAACACCTCGCCGAAGTCGCCGTGATCATCGCCCTGTTCGGTGCGGGTTTGCGGCTGGACCGACATTTCGGCTGGGTCGAGTGGCGATCGACCTTCCTGCTGATCGTCGTAGTCATGCCGCTGACCATCGCTGCCGTTGCCGGTTTCGCCAACCTGTTCATGGGACTCTCGGTCGGGGCAGCGATAATCCTGGGCGCATCTCTGGCACCCACCGACCCGGTCCTCGCCCGTGACATCAAGGTTGGCGGGCCGGGGGAGGGCGATGGGCAGGAAACCCGCTTCGCATTGACTTCGGAAGCCGGCCTCAACGACGGACTTGCTTTCCCGTTCGTCTTCCTCGGCATTTACATCGCCGGAGCGGGCGGCAGTGGATGGATCGGGGAATGGCTCAGCGCTGATGTGTTTTACGCGATCACTGTCGGCCTGGCAATCGGTGCGGCCGGTGGCTGGCTGATCGGTGCCGGTGCCAACTATTTCCGCGACAGGGGATGGCTCAACCGTCACTTTGACGGTTGGCTAGCGCTGGCAGCGGTCCTCGCGATCTACGGACTTACCGAGGTTGCCGGGGCTTACGGTTTCCTTGCCGCGTTTGCAGGCGGGCTTGCTTTCCGGCGGCAGGAGTGGGATCACGAATCACATGACCGGGTCCACCGGGGTGCGGACCTGGCGGAAGACGTGACCGAGCTCGGCATGGTCCTGCTGATCGGCAGCACCCTGACCCTGACCGGCCTGGCCGCTCCGGGGATTGCCGGCTGGCTGCTCGTACCAATTCTCCTGCTGGTGATCAGGCCGGTTTCAGTGATGCTTGCTTTCCGCAAATCGCCGGTCAGCCGGCGGGAACGAAGGCTTATCGGCTGGTTTGGCATTCGTGGCATCGGATCGTTCTATTACGCGGCGGTTGCGATCAGCGCGGGCGTGCTCACGGTCGATGAGATCTCATCGATTTACTGGACGATCATCGCCTGTGCCGGCGTGTCGATAATCGTTCACGGGTTCTCCGCTGGACCGGCGATGGAAGCCCTCGATGAAGACACCGAAAACGCCTGAGCGGTAACCCTTCACGATTTGCGAGAATCTCCGCGATCCGACAAGGGGGACTGACCGATTTCAGAGAACCAGGAGTTCAGGAGATTCGTGGCGGTGGGGGACAGCCAGACCGAGGGCGTCGGTGACCCTTACCCGGACGGCTCCGCCCAGGGATGGGCAGACCGTTTCGCCGGGGAATTGAACCGGCAGCAACCCGGATTGATGTACGCGAACCTGGCGGTCAGGGGACGGCGCATTGCCCAGATCGAAGAAGAACAACTCCAGCCGGCGCTCGACCTCAAACCGGATCTGGTCAGTGTGATCGCCGGGCTCAACGACATGATTCGGCCCGGCTTTGACCTGGACGTGACGATTGATCTCATGGACAGGATGCAGGCAGCATTCCGGGAAGCGGGAGCGACCGTGATCACAATCACCTACCCCGATCCGGACGGGGTCGCCCCGATCGGCCGGTTCCTCCAGAGACGCACCTTCGAGTTCAATCAGGCGCTGCGGGAAGTTGCCGAAAAGAACGGAGCTTTGATCCTCGATCTCGAAACCACACCGATTACGACTGACCCGCGGATCTGGTGCCAGGACCGTCTGCACCTGAATCAGGAAGGTCATCGCCGCCTGGCTATCGGGATGGAATCCCTGATCGGCATCGACCGGGAGCAGTGGATGACTGCCCTGCCGCCGATGCGGGGAATCCACCCTCTCCAGAACGTGGCCCGTGACCTCCGCTGGGCCGGCGAATTCTTCGCTCCCTGGATCGGCCGTCGGTTGACCGGACGTTCGTCGGGTGATGGGCGCATAGCCAAGCGTCCCGACTTAAAGCCGCTTACATAGCCGAATCAAGGAAAGAACTCACGAAAAACTAATATTTTCCTCATGAAATCAAAACTTCTCTGTTGAGTCGGGTTGTTGCAGACAAGCACCCCGGGATGAACCAGTGGCCACCGTGCCGCGTACCGGGGTCCACAGCAAACAACAGAGGAATACAAAATGCAGAAGCATCTCCGCAATCGCAAGCCAACGCCAGCCCTGATCGTGGCGATACTTGCGCTTGTGCTCGGCGTTTCCGGCACGGCTGTAGCCGCCGCGCAGATCAACGGAAGCGACATCAAGCCCGATTCGATCCACGGTTCCAAACTGAAACCGTTCACCGGCGGGCTGATCAAGTCGAAGACGATCCACGGCTCGAAGCTCAAGCAGTTCACTGGCGGGCTGGTCAAGAAGGAGACCATCGGGGCCGGCAAGATCAAGCCCGATTCCCTCGGTGGCGACCAGATCGATGAGAGCAAGCTCGGGCCGGTACCCACGGCCGACCTCCTCTCCGGGAACTACCAGGCCAAGGTTCCATTCGGCCAGTCCGCAAAACTGGCGGAAGTCGGGCCGTTCACTCTCACCGGACAGTGCATCCAGAACGGAACGTCTGACGACGGCACCTCCGGCCGGGACATCGCCCGGATCCTGATTTCCTCCACCGAAACCGGTGGCGTTTTCACCAGCGATCTCGATTCACTGACCGGCAATGCGGAAGATCAGTTCCTTGGTCCGAACACCTCGGAAGCCGACCGCGTAATCAGTGAAGTCTGGACCTCGACCGGCGAATCAAACTACAAAACCGGCGGTCAGTTCAGCGCGTTGGCGGAAAGCGGATCCGGCCTCGTTTCACCGGCTGGTTCCAACACCGCAGCAGTGAACCTGTTCGAAACCGGCTGCACCTTCCAGGGTGCGGCCCAGGCAACCGCCTGATTCGGACGGTTCAGGCCGGGTTGTCGGGCTGTGAGCGCTCCGGTAGCGCGAGCAGCCCGGCCCAGGCCGCGTCACCCAGAGGTCCGATGTACTCGGACAGTGATTTCTTGAGGCGGCCCGCCAGCCAGAGCTTCGCGACTTCCTGGGTGGGGGCGAAAATCACGGCATGAAGCAGGTTGAAGGAGACCGCGGGAAGCCGGCCAGTAGCGGCCTGGAGGTCGATCCAGTTCTTCATGGCAACGAAATATTCGCTGTTGCTGGCAAGCAGCCGGTCACGGTGAGGACCATTGATCACTTCGTTGCGATGCCGGTTGATCAGTTTCGCGGTTTCCGGATTCTCTTCAGTCCAGGTGAGGTGAAGTGAAACAAGGCCCTTGACGGCTGCCTCTGGATTTTCACTGTGCGAGGAGACAACCTCCATTGAAAGCCGCTGGTAATTCTCAAGTTCATCAATCACCGTTTCGGCGATCTGCCCGGGGTCGAGTTCGCCGCCAGCGGTCATGCGGCATCGATGTCGATGTCCACACCCGTACGGTCTTCCGCGCTGTGCGAAATCAGCTGGCGGATGTGGTCTTCACTGATGTCGGCCGGATCGGTCTCACTGATGAATTCGTCGATCAGACTGGCGAAGCGGTGGGGATGGTTATTGAAAGGAAAGTGACCTGAATCTTCGAAGATCTCGAGACGGCAGTCCGGCATCAGCTTGATTGCTTCATGCGCATGCGCCACCGGGATGATGCGATCGCGGGCACCCCACACAACCATGGTCGGCAGCAGTTCAGTGAGATGGATTCGATCGAGCGCATCCACCCGCTGGCCGTTGGCATCGGCAACTGCCCGCATCGTCTGGATGAACGCGCGACGGGTCGCGGTATCACCAAGCGAAGCGAAACCTTCGCTCACACCTTCGATATCGGCGTTCCCGTGGATTCCAATCTTCGAAAACAGGCCCCCGATCTTTTGCGCCGCTTCGCGCATCGGGGACGAAAACATGAGCGGCATCACCAGCTCGGACCCGGGCAGGGTGGCTGCCCTCAGGGCGAGATTCACATCTCGTCCAAGCCCACCGGCACTGACCAGCACCATGCGTTCGAGTCGTTCAGGGAACTGGTAGGCGAACTGCATCGCGATGCCGCCCCCAAGTGAATGACCAACGATCGTGGCCCGGGGCACGTCCAGCAGAACCGTGAGATCGCGCAGGGTGGACGCATAAGCGCCGAGCGAGCAGTCCTTGATCGACTTTGACGACTTGCCGTGCCCGAAAAGGTCGAAAGCTACTACCCGATGGTTCTTGGCCAGCAGGGGCATCGTCTGTTTCCAGGTCTTGGAACTCGACGTGATGCCGTGGACCAGGATTATCGCCGGTCCTTCACCCATCTCGCGATAGGAAATCTGCTGTCCGTAAAGATCAATTGTCTGTGCTGGGTCCATGGAACTCACATCCACAGTACCTGCCGTGGGCCGCAGGGCATGTGACAGCCGTCCAAACAGCGAACTAAGATGCCAGCCGTGAACAGAGTCCTTCGTTTGAGACGTGAGTCCCTGGGTTTCGCCATCGGCTCGGCTCTTTTCGCAGTGGGGGCCTGCCCCGGCTATTTCGCCCTGGTTGGCGAGCAGGTGACCAACATCACTTTTTTCATCGGCTCTGTCTTCTTCACGATGGCCGGCTTCATCCAGCTCCGCCTTACCGGCAGATGGCAGCACGGCGCCTGGAAATCGAAAGCACAGTGGGATGACTGGTGGTCAGCTGCCGTTCAGTTCCTTGGCACCCTCTTCTTCAACATCTCAACCTTCTCCGCACTGTTCCTCAGCACCACTTCGGCTCAGTACCTGGGTTCGGTATGGCGGCCCGACGCCCGTGGATCAATCTGTTTCCTGATTTCAGCAACGCTCGCGGTGATCGCCACAACCCACACCAAAACCCTCTGGGATCCCGAAGCCCGCAACTGGTGGAACACCTGGCTGGGCGTAGCCGGGGCGATCCTCTTCGCGATCTCGGCGGTCGCCGCCTGGGTAGAACCGGGTACAGCCGATCCGCTGAGTCCCGAGTGGGTAAACCTCGGGACTTTCCTCGGGGCGATCTGCTTCCTGGTGGGCGCCCTGCTGGTCAAACCACCCAGGGAAGAAGCCGCGGCAGCAGCTTCCCCCGGCACCTGACCGGGCGTCCTTCCAGAAACCAGAGGCCCCGGCTACCAGGTATCGATGAACCGCGGTGAACGGATTTCGGACCGGGGGACAGCCGCCGCAGCGAAGGTCGCGCTGACAACCCGCCGGGTATCAGCCGGATCGATCACATCATCGATTTCGAACAGCGTGGCGGCATTCAGGGCTTTGGCGTTCTCAAGAGCCATCTCGGTCAACTCCCGGACCTTCGCTTCACGTTCGTTGTCGTCCTCGATCTTCTCCAGCTCCTTGCGCATGCCCAGACGTACCGCCCCTTCAAGCCCCATCGGGCCAAGTTCGGCTCCGGGCCAGGCGACAGTAAGCAGAGGTTCGTGCAGGCTGCCAGCAACCATCGCCTGGGCACCCAGCCCATAACCGCGACGGAGGATCACCGAAACGAAAGGAACTTCGAGCCCTGCCGCCGCGACCAGCAGGCGGGAACAGTGCCGCACCAACCCGGTCTGCTCGGCTTCCGGTCCGACCATCATTCCCGGAGTGTCAACCAGGGAAAGGATCGGGATCCCAAAGCCGTCGCACAACTGCAGGAAGCGGGCTGCTTTATCGCCACTGTCGCTGGTGATCGCGCCAGCCATATGCATCGGATTGTTAGCGATCACACCAACCGCCCTTCCGTCAATCCGGATCATCGCTGTGACCATTTCCGGGGCAAATCCCGGCCTCAGGAAAACGGTTGAATCGGTGTCTGCGAGTTGCTCGATCAGCGGGTTCACGTCATACGCCCGACGTCGCCGCTCGGGAATCATTTCGCGCAGAACAGTCTGGTCCGGGGCATCACCACCGTCAAGGTCCCCCTGGAAGAAAGAAAGCAGCTTCCTGGTGACGGCGACCGCTTCTTCTTCATCGTCCACGACCACGTCGACCACACCATTGGCGGTCTGCATCTCAATCGGGCCGACCTCGTCCGGGTGGACGGTGCCGAGGCCACCGCCTTCGATCATGGCGGGGCCACCCATGCCCAGCGAACTGTTCCGGGTGGCGACGATCAGGTCGGAACAGCCGGCAATCACGGCATTTCCCGCAAAGCAGCGACCCGATACGATCGCGATCCGCGGCACGATGCCTGAAAGCTTCGCCCAAAGGGCAAAGGCGCGGGTATGGAGGGCGGAAACCACCGCGTAGTCGGTATCACCAGGGCGACCGCCGCCACCCTCCGCGAAAAACACGGTTGGCAGCTTCATCCGTTCGATCAGCTCGAACAGCCGGTCCTTCTTCATATGGCCGACCGCACCCTGGGTTCCGGCCAGCACGGTGTAGTCGTAAGAGAGCACCGCGCAGGCGCTCTCATCCCCGAACTGACCAGCGTTGATCCGGGCCGTACCGCCAATGATCCCGTCAGCGGGGGTGCGTTCGATCAGGTCCTGAATGTCACGCCTGCCGCGCTGTGCAGCGACCGCAAAACGGCCGTACTCAACCATGCTTCCCGGTTCGATCAGGTCGGCGAGGTTCTCCCGTGCGGTGCGTCCACCACGTCCGTGGCGTTTGGCTACGGCTTCGGGCCGCGCAGCATCTTCGGTCAAGGCACGCCGACGGTTGAGTTCGGTCAGGTCCTCACGGATCGGTTCGGTCATCTACGGCTTTCTATTCGTTTGCTGACGGTCAGGAACCGTCGGCTCGATTTGTCCGGCTTGATCAGTTCGTTGCCGGGATAGAACACGACGAGCTTCTTCGCCTTCCAGCCGCGGCGGATTGTCATCGTGACGCGGGAACGGCCCGCGTTCAAGCGGCCTTTGGCGCGCAGCGTTTTCCGGCGCTGGCCTTTTCTGACCGTCAGGCGGCTCGTGATCTTTCCCGTCGCAAGTGGATGGAGGCGGAATGTGGCGCGGATTTTGCCGCCTTTCATCTTGGCCGAAATTATCTTCACGCCCGCTGGTCGCCTTTTGGGCGGGAGCGGGGGAGGGACCACTTCGTCAAGGGGCGCAGCGAGATGCGCTTTGAAGTCGGAGCCGTACGGCACCGTCGGGGATCCATCCAGATCCTGGATCAGGGCGAAATTGCTGCAACCCGGACCCGGCTCAAGGATCGTTCCGCTCAGATCCCACCAGGCCCAGGCCAAATACCCGATTCCGTGCCGGTCGGCCCAGTCGAGATATCCCGTGGTGAAATCCGAAGCGCAATCCTTCTGTCCCACCTCACCGGTCAACACCGGAACCTCCTTGGCAACAGTCGCGATTTCGTGGTCCCAGCACTCCAGCTCGTCGCATCGTTTGCCCGGGTAATTGTGGAAGCCCGCGATCAACTGATCGTCTTCCGGGGCGTTTGCTTTCCAGTCGCTGAGGTCGTTGGCATAGTCAAGCCCACCGAGGATCAACGGTTGTTCAGCCCCGACCGAGCGCACCGCCGTAACCAGGTCGGTCATGCCGGCAGCGGTGTAAAACAACCCGGCGGGATCGGAGACGGTGTCCGGCTGGTCAGGGGCGATGCAGCCACCGTTGACCCAGCACTGCCAGGTAAGCCTGAACGCCCACTGGTTCCGGTCGGAGTCCCAGCGGGAATGAGGTTCGTTGAACAGGTCGAACATGACCGACCCGTTGTCACGGAAAGCCAGGGCAGCCGACTTCCAGAAATCAACCGAGCGTTCATCGGCCATCGGCCGAAGGCCGTCGGCAACGGTGCCGGCCTGGCCGGTCCAGTGAAGGTCCAGCACGACAGCGATGTCCTGATCATTCAGGAAACCGACGAAAGCCTCGATTGCACCGCGGTATCCGGCAGCGGTCGGGGTGAAGAGGGTCGAACCGATGGTCGGCTGCCCGTCGTCGCCCAGCCAGCAATCCTGGTTGACCGGGATTCGGACAGTGTTGATGTTCCATTCCTTCATCGCTGCCGCCGTGGCCCGTGTCGCCCCGAAGTTCGAGTAGCCCCAGCCCTGAATGCAGGCGTACTCGAAACTGGGCCAGTTGACGCCACGCGGAACGAATTCCGATCCGGTGGACCCATCGATGATCGAAGAACCTTCAACTTTCAGGTCAGGCGCTGCGGCCGCCGACGGACCGGCCGTGGACACGAACAGCGCCGCCCCGACGACCAGAACCAGGAGCAGCTTGCCGGACCGGTTTATCACCGGCCAAATGGTATCTGGGGGCGACAGGTAGTCTTGTAACGGTCTTGACTCCGCACGGAAACATGGATGGACGACGACCCCGGTTCTAGTCCCAGGCGCACCTTGACCTTCGGTCGGGGGGCGCGCTCCTGATGGTCGAGCTTCTGCTCGTACTTCTTTCTGGCCTGCTGATCGTTGCCTGCGGCGCATTTGTCGCGGCCGAATTCGCTTTCGTCACCGTCGACCGGAGGGCCGTTGAGAAGGGTGCCGAGGCTGGCGACCGCAAGTCCCAGGGCGTCCAGTCAGCACTACGCAGCCTTTCGACGCAGCTTTCAGCTGCCCAGGTCGGGATCACCGTCACCAACCTGGCCATCGGTTTCATGGCCGAACCGGCGATCGCCGGCCTGATCGACGGACCGCTCGAAGCAGCCGGGATCTCGGCAGGTGCGGTCACCGGTATCGCGCTCGCGATCGCTTTCACGCTGGCAAACGGACTGACAATGGTTTTTGGCGAACTGGTGCCGAAAAACCTTGCGATCGCCCGACCGCTCGAAACAGCCCGGGCAGTGCAGGGCTTCCAGCGCGGGTTCACCCGAATCTTCAACCCGCTGGTCCGTGCGGCAAACAACACCGCCAACGCGATCCTCAGGCGAATCGGAATCGAACCCCAGGAAGAACTCGCCTCGGCCCGTTCACCGGAAGAACTCGGTTCACTGGTCCGCCGCTCAGCCGAGCAGGGGACACTGGAACTGCCAACCGCCAACCTGCTGGAAAAATCACTCGAGTTCGGCGAACGCCGGGCCGACGATGTCATGACACCGCGAGTCAGGGTGGAAACCCTTTCACCGGACGAACCGGTGATCAAGGTGATCGAGGCAGCCCGCGCGAGCGGACGTTCCCGGTTCCCGGTGGTAGCGGACGGCGAAGAAGACGTAGTTGGCATCGTCCACGTGAAGCATGCGGTTTCAGTTGACCATGACCGGCGGCATGAAGTCCGGGTCAGTGACGTCATGGCCGAACCAGTTCTGGTCCCGTCGACCATGGAACTCGATCCGCTCCTGACCGAGCTTCGCAAGGTCGGTCTCCAGATCGCGATCGTCGTTGACGAGTTCGGCAGCTTCGACGGCATCGTCACCCTGGAAGACCTGATCGAAGAGATCGTTGGCGAAGTCCGGGACGAACACGATCCGCGTGAAGAACCGGTGCGGGTGATCGGCAGAAACGTCTGGGGTGTATCCGGCCTCCTGCGGCCGGACGAGATCGCCGACAAGACCGGGATCGAACTCCCGGAAGATGAGGATTACGAAACTGTCGCCGGACTGATTGCCATGGAACTCGGACGGGTGCCCGGGCTGGCCGACACGGTCCGGATCGAAGCCGCCGAAACCGATCACGAAGGAAACTTCGAAGTCGAACTGACCGTGCTGCGAATGGACGGTCTGAGGATCGACCGCATCCGTCTCGAGAAATTCGAACCTGAAGAAGATCAGGGGGACGAGCGATGAGCCCGGCGACCGCCCTCCTGGTTTCGTTGCTTCTGCTGATGGCCAACGCTTTCTTCGTTGGCGCCGAATTCGCCCTGATATCCGCCCGCCGGTCAGTGATCGAACCGCGGGCAGAAGAAGGGAGCCGCCTCGCGAAGATAGCGATCGGTGCGATGGAAAACGTGACCTTGATGATGGCCGGCGCCCAGCTCGGAATCACGCTCTGCACCCTGGGCCTTGGTGCCCTGGCGGAGCCGGCAATCGCCCACGGGCTCGAGGAACCATTCCACTCGATCGGAATGCCGGACGTGCTGCTGCACCCGGTCTCGCTCGTGATCGCCCTGCTGATCGTCGGTTCACTTCACGTGATCCTTGGCGAGATGGTTCCGAAAAACATCGCGCTCGCCGGTCCGGACCGCTCGGCGATGATCCTGGCCCCGCCACTCACCGTGATCGTGCGGGTTCTTTACCCGGCGATTGGCCTGCTTAACTGGATCGCCAACATCGTGCTCCGGATGATCGGGATCGAACCGAAGAACGAAGTCGCATCAACTTTCACCCGGGACGAAGTGGCCGGGCTGGTCGAAGAGTCGAGACGGGAAGGATTCCTCGATGCCCATGAAAGCCACCTGCTCGCCGGTGCACTCGAATTCGAAGAGCGGGACGCGCGATCTGTGCTGCTGCCGCTTGACACGATCGAGACCGTCCCGGTCACCGTGACCCCGGCTGAAGTTGAAGTCGCTGCGGTAAGGACAGGTTTCTCAAGGTTCCCGGTTGAACGGGACGGCGGCATGATCGGGTACCTCCACCTGAAAGACGCGCTTGAGTTCAAAGACCGCCACCGCAGCCGTCCGATAGCCGAATCCTGGGTCAGGCCGCTGCCGACGGTCCGGATCCGTGATCCCCTTCGTTCGATCCTGGAAACGATGCAGGGTTCCGGTGCACACCTCGCGCGGGTAATCGGCGAGGATCGGAAAACGGTAGGCATGGTCGCCCTCGAGGACGTTCTCGAAGAACTGATCGGTGAAGTACGCGACGCGACCCAGCGGGGTAATGCCTGACAAACGGGATAGGTCCGGGTAGTCTCACTCCCATGGATCAGGATCCCGTCACAGTTGAAGTCATTGAGCGTTTCTACGGAGCATTCAGCCAGGGGGACGGTGACACCATGGCAACCTGCTACCACCCGGACGTGCACTTTTCCGATCCGGTTTTCACTGACCTGAACGGTCCGGAAGTGATGAAGATGTGGCGGGCGCTGCTGTCAAAGTCAAGCGGTCTTGATCTGGAACTGACCGTGCCGGAAGCGAACGGAAAAACCGGGTCGGCGCATTGGACCGCCCGCTACAAGTTCTCCAAGACGGGTCGCGATGTCGTCAACGAAATCGACGCCAGTTTCAAATTCGAAGACGGTCTGATCATCGATCACATCGATACCTTCGATTTCTGGAAGTGGTCCCGTCAGGCGCTCGGGGTACCCGGACTGCTTCTTGGCTGGAGCCCGATCGTGAAAAAGAAAGTCCGTGCCGAATCAGCGCAACTGCTCGCGTCATCTGACTGAAAAGTTCCGGTCGTGTCGGCGGTCGAACCTGAAACCGAACGGCTGATCTGCCGGCGGCCGCAGCCTTCAGACTCGGCTGACTACCAGCGTCTTTTCACCGAACCCGAAGTGGAGCAGTGGCTGCGTCCGCCACCGATGAAGAGTTTCGAGCCCACTGATTTCGAACGGATGCTGGCCCGCGACCGGTCTCACTGGCAGACACATGGATTCGGGCCATGGTGTCTGATGGATCGTCAATCCGGGGAATTCATCGGTCGCGGAGGCCTCAACTGGACCAGGGTGGAGGGGCAGGACATGGTTGAGTTTCCCTGGGCGGTCCATCACCGCTTCCAGGGGCAGGGATACGCAACCGAAGAGGCTAGGGCGGCAATCGAAACCGCACGGGAAGCGGGGTTGGGACGTGTCGTTTCGTTGACCCTCCCCGAGAACCGGGCATCAAGGCGGGTGATGGAGAAGATCGGGCTGATCCAGGCCAGCGAGGTGACCCACGCCGGGCTTGCCCACACGCTTTACGTGCTCGACCTTTGAGCTGGCGACCGGAGGCCCCGGCATAATCAGGGGCAATGATCGCGTTATACGTATTCGTGGCCGGGGGTCTCGGTGTGCTCACCCGGTACGGAATTTCCTCCACGGTTCACGGTGACGCGCTGCCTTGGGTGACGGTAGGGATCAACGTTGTCGGCTCATTCCTGCTGGGAATGCTCCTCGTCGTTTCCGGCGACTGGCTGAGCGACCAGACCCGCACCGCGCTCGGGGTTGGTTTCCTCGGAGGATTCACCACTTTTTCGACTTTTTCGGTGCAGGCATGGACCGACATCGAAGGCGGGGAGCCAATTCGCGCCCTGGCCTATGTGGCGGTTTCAGTGCTGCTCGGGCTCGGTGCTGCCGCCGCCGGTTACTACCTGGCTCGCTCGATTAACTGACTGAAGTTCTTCACCCGAAATTCGGGTTTGAGGCGATGTGCTTCGGGGGTATCTGTTTCACATGCCACTAGCACTGCTGTTAATCGTGATCGGAATAGTCCTGGCGATCCTCGTCCATTGGGGTCTTGGAATCGCATGCATCGTGATCGGACTCGTACTCCTAGTCTGGCCTGCCATATCCGGCAGGGGTGGGAGTTAACGGCCTGATCAACTAAAAAATTGGTCCCGGGCCGGGTTGGCTTTGAGCGCCAACCCGGCTCTGGGGCCATGTTTTGCGTGGGTCAGCGACTGCCGAAGATCGCAGTGCCAACCCGGACGATCGTCGAACCTTCTTCGATCGCGACGGCAAGGTCGCCACTCATTCCCATCGAAAGTTCGGTCATCTCGACGCCGTCCAGGTTCATTTCCCGCACCCGGTCTCGAAGATCTTTCAGCAGCGACAGGGAAGGCCGGGCCAGTTCCGGGTCATCCGTGAAAAGACCGATTGTCATCAATCCCCTGATGCGCAGCGCATCGAACTGGCTTACCTCCTCCGCAAATGCGGTCAGTTCCTCCGGATCTAGCCCGAATTTGCTGTCTTCGCGGGAAGTGTTTACCTGCAGCAGGACATCGCGCTGCTCGCCCTCGCGTTCCAGTTTCGACTGAAGTTTTCTGGCCAGGGACAGCCGGTCCAGCGACTGAATGCAGCTCACATATGGCAGCAGAGCATTGATTTTGTTCGACTGGACATGCCCGATGAAGTGCCGTTCATAATCGAGATCCTGGAGGGCTTCAAACTTCGGCCGGACTTCCTGCACCCGATTTTCGGCAACCAGGGTTTCCCCGGCTTCGATCGCGACCCGCACCGGTCCAGGTGGCTGCGTTTTGGTTGCAAGGAGCAGGCGGACCTCATCCGGTGAACGGCCGGCCGATTCGCAGGCCACCGCGATCCGGTCCCGGACAGTCCTGATGTTCGAACGAATTGCCTCCGGATCGAAATCCGTTGCGGCCGCGGACGCCATCTGGTTCATCCGCGCATCTCCGAGAAGAGGGCGGTGCGCTCGCCCGGACTCCGGTTCTCCCGGCGTTCATCACCGATCACGTGTGAGACCGCGTTGATCAGAGCGAGATGGGTGAAAGCCTGGGGGAAGTTGCCGAGATGCCGGTTGGTCGAAGCTTCGAGTTCCTCAGCGAAAAGGTCAAGCGACCCGGCGGCACTGAGCAGCCGTTCGCAAAGCCGCCGGGCAGCATCGAACTCACCAATCTCGGAGAGCGCGGAAACCATCCAGAACGAACAGATCATGAAGGTGCCCTCCTTGCCGTGAAGACCGTCGTCGGTTTCATGGGTCAGATAGCGCAGAACCATGCCTTGATCGTCGAGTCCTTCACGGATCGCCAGCACCGTTTTCCTGATGCGCTCATCGTCCGGCGGCAGGAAACGAACCAGCGGCATCAGCAGGACAGATGCGTCCAGGGCATCGGTTTCGTAATGCTGGCGGAAAATTCCGTCCCGGGCTCCCTTCTCGCAGATCTCGGCCTTGATGTCCGCGGCGATGTCACGCCATTTCGCTGCCAGTTCCGGGCTTCCGTAGCCTTCCGCCAGACGGGCGCCACGGTCCACCGCCACCCAGATCATCAGTTTCGAAGAAACGTAATCCTTCGGTTCGCCGCGGGCCTCCCAGATCCCCTGATCCGGGGTGGGCCAGGCCTCGATCGCAGCTTCGACCAGACGGCGGACCAGGTTCTTCTGGGTGTCATCAACGCCCTCGTCCTGAAGGGCGATGCGATGCACGTAAATCGCGTCCAGCAAGGCGCCCCAGACATCATGCTGATGCTGGTCGAACGCCCCGTTGCCGACCCGAACCGGTTTCGCGCCGCCATAACCGCTGAGGTGATCAAGCGTCCGTTCGGTGAGGTCATGTTCGCCGCCGATCCCGTACATGATCTGCAGCTCACCGTCCTGCTCCTCGGCCCGTGCCCGGACGAACTTCATGAAGCGCCTGGCTTCCGTGTCAAAACCCAGCGAATGCATCGACCAGAGCGCGAAAGTCGAATCGCGGATCCAGCTGTAACGGTAATCCCAGTTACGTTCGCCACCCGGGGTTTCCGGCAGCGACGTGGTGGCTGCCGCCAGCATCGCGCCGGTCGGCTCGAACGTAAGTCCTTTCAGGACCAGAGCTGAACGCTGAAGGTAGACCCGCCACGGATGATCGGGAAAGTCTCCCTGGAGCAGCCATTCACGCCAGTATTCGGTGGTCGACGCGATTCGTTCCGCGGACTCGGGGGCGCTGCGTGGATGGGTATCGACACCCTGGCCCCAGGAGAGCGAAACGAATGCGCGGTCGCCCTCCTTGAGTTTGATCGAGCCGGTCGCCTGGCCCTCTTCCAGATGAAGGTCGAGATCGGTCGCCAGTGCCAGCCGGGTGTCGTCACCGTCCGCCCGGACCTCAGCTTCCCCGAACCCGCCGGCAACCCAGACGCCTTCCTCGGCCCCGTAGTTGAAACGGGGTGAACAGACCAGCTCCAGGTCGACCTCTCCTTCGATGCATTCCGCGGTCCGGACCAGGGTGCAGTCCGCTTCGTGACGCACGCCCCCGTTATCGGTGCCGCCGGAAGGACTCCACTCGGCAATCGTCAAGGCATCGCGGATCACGACCCAGCCTTTGTCGGTTGACCAGGTGGTCTCCAGAACCAGTGAGCCCGGCGCGTAATGGCGGCTGAGCGGGGCCGCGATATTCGCCGGACCGAAACGAAAGTGGCCGGCAGACCGGTCCAGGATCGAACCAAACACGCTCGGTGAGTCGAATCTCGGGACACAAAGCCACTCGACCGAACCGTTGGGGGCTATCAGGGCAGAGGTATGACAATCGGAAAGAAACGCGTAGCTTCCGATTGACGGAAAGTTTGAGCCGGACATTCCGGCCAACCTACCATCGCCGCAGGGCATGGCCCGAACCATCGGTCCCGGTACGCTGGATAGCCGTGCTGTCGCAACTCACACTGCCGCTGGCCGGCCTCAGCCCCGCAGTGGTTGCAGGCCTGGAGCTGATTCCGCTGACTGCCGCTGTGGTTTTCTACTGGCACCGGGCAATGACCCTTTCCTGGGCCGGGCGCCCGGTACCGGTCTGGCGCCAATGCAGTTTCGGTTTCGGGCTCTTCCTCGCCAGCTTCGTTCTTTTCAGCCCGTGGGGATACCTGGCGGAAGAACTCGTGATCGCCCACATGATCGAACACCTTGTGATCGGCGACATCGCGTCGCTATTCATCGTGCTCGGCCTGACCCGATCCATAATGCAGCCGATCCTCGCGCTGCCATACCTCGGCCGGCTGCAGGTGCTGGCCAATCCCTTCGTTGCCTTTCCCCTGTGGACGATCAACCTTTTCGTCTGGCACATACCGGTGCTGTACGACGCGGCCTACGGAGGCGCGCTTCTCCACGGGGTGGAGCACGGCATGTTCCTTTTCTTCGGAATGATGATGTGGATGCCGGTCCTCGGCCCGCTGCCCACGCCGAACTGGTTCGGGCCCGGCTGGAAAATCGTCTACACGGTGGTAGTCCGATTCACCGCAGCGGTACTCGGCAACATCCTGATGTGGACCAATTTCACGCTCTACCAGAACTACGACGCCGGGCACCTGAAGTGGGGGATCTCGGCGATCCAGGATCAGAGCACCGCCGGGGTGCTCATGATGGTGGAAGGGACCTTCCTCATCCTTGCGGTTCTCGCATACTCGTTTTTCGAGTCGGCCAAACAGAGCATGCAGAAACAGGAACTACTTGACCTCGCTTACAACGAAGGTGCGGTCCTGGATGAAGCCCGGGCTGAACGTGCGGTCAAAGCGGGGCACGCCGAACTTCTCGAAAAACGCATCAGGGCAGGGAAAATGAGCGGTGACAAGTGACCTGTCCGCCCGCGCCCCGGAAGAACATGGCCGTTCGGGCCGCCCGCTGGCAGGGGCAGGCAACGGGTGTTGTTGCTGCCCGGACCCAGGGCAAAGCGCCGGTCAAGTGGCTGACAGATCGATGCCTGCCCGGGGACGTCGATGAATAGGGCGCCGTTCCGGGCCTGGCTGATCACCGGCCCGCCCGGCCGGCTGTATGGCTTTCTGCTGGATTTCGGCAGGGCGATCTGGACTATGTGGAGAACCCGAACTCGCTAGTGTCAGAGCCATCTTGAAGACGAATGTTGAAGAACTTGAGAATTCGCGTGTTCTCGTCAAGGCCGAAGTTCCCGCCGAAGACGTAGCCGTTCAAACCCAGCGAGCCGCCCGAGGGCTGGCCCGCGAGATGCGCCTGCCGGGCTTCCGCAAGGGCAAAGCTCCGCCGTCGCTGGTGATCCAGCGCCTCGGTTTCGAATCAGTATTCGAACAGGCCCTGCGTGACGCCCTGCCCGAGTGGTACCAGGCCGCCGTTTACGGCTCAGGGATCGTCCCGATCGGTGATCCCGAGGTTGAAGTGACCAGCGCCCCGACCGCTGAAGGCGAACCGGTCGAGTTCCAGTTCGAAGTCGGTGTGCGCCCCAAAGCCGAACTCGGTGAATACCTCGGCCTCGAAGTCGAGAAGCCAGACACCAACGCGCCCGATGAAATCATCGAGCGTGAACTGGAACGCCTCGCCGAAGGCATGGCCAGCCTCGACACCGTCGAGCGTGAAGCCAAAGACGGGGACCACGTGCTCGTCGACTTCGTCGGCAGTCTCGATGGCGTCGAATTCGAAGGTGGAACCGCAACCGATCACATGATCGAAGTTGGTTCCGGCCAGCTGATCGATGACTTCGAAGAACAGATCATTGGCGCCAAAGCCGGTGACGAAGTCGCAGTCAAGGTCACTTTCCCCGAGGAATACGGGGCTCAGGAACTTGCCGGTCAGGACGCCGACTTCGCGGTCACGATCAAGGAAGTGCGCGAGAAGAAGCAGCCCGAACTCGATGACGACTTCGCTTCGGAAGCATCTGAATTCGACACCGTCGAAGAACTCAAGAAGGACATCGGGGTGAAGATGTCCGAGGCCGCCGAAACCAGGGCCGAACAGGACTTCCGCATCGCCGCCGTGGACGCCGCCGTTGAGAACGCCACCGTGGACCTGCCGGACGAAATCAAGATGGCCCGCGGCCAGGAACGTTGGGATCGTGTTGAGCGTCAGATGGCGCAACAGGGCATGAACCCCGACACCTACCTGCAGATGCAGGGCAAGACGCGTGACGAGATCATCGAAGAATCACTGCCCGACGCCGAGCAGGAGATCAAGCGCGAGTCAGTGCTGGTCGCCGTCGCCGACGCTGAAGGGGTGGAAGTCACCGACGCCGAGATCGAAGAAGAACTCG
>JBAWHK010000119.1:0-10879 GCA_049593795.1 Solirubrobacterales bacterium | reverse complement strand
GCCCATACCACCGGTTCGCTGCCGAACTTGGCATTCTTTTCCAGATCGTTGACGACATCCTCGACGTGACCGGAACCGACTCTGAACTGGGCAAGCCCCAGGGAAGTGATGAACGACACGGAAAGGTGACTTACGTGAGCCTCTATGGTTTGGAGGAGGCCCGCAACCTCGCGTCGCAATCCCACCAGCAGGCTCTCGCCGCCCTCGCCGAGGCCGACGGCCAGACGGGGGACCTGCGCCGCATAGCCGACTACATTTATCTGAGAGAACAATGAGCACCGAACAGGACAAGCCACTTCGACCACTGCTTCCGGGAATCGACTCCCCCGCAGACCTCAACGGACTGTCCGATGAGGAACTCCAGCGAGTCGCGGAAGAAGTCCGGACCTACATCATCGATGTGATCGGTGAAATCGGTGGCCACTTCGGTGCCAACCTCGGAACCTGCGAGATCGCGGTCGCGCTTCACAGCCTGCTCGATTCCCCACAGGACAAGATCCTCTGGGACGTCGGCCACCAGTCCTACCCTCACAAGATCCTCACCGGTCGCCGGGACGAACTGCCGACGATCAGGCAGTACGACGGACTTGCTCCTTTCTGCTCGATCCCGGAATCCGACCACGACATCATGGGTGCCGGACATGCCTCGACTTCGATCTCTTACGGAGTGGGCCTGAAAGAAGCGATGCGTCACGGAATCGGTCAGGACGGCAAAGTTGTTGCCGTAATCGGTGACGGCGCGCTGACCGGCGGAGTCGCATACGAAGCGATGCACGCAGCGGGCGGCCTGCAGACACCGATGGTGATCCTGCTGAACGACAACGGCATGTCGATCTCGCCCAACGTCGGTGCCCTGTCCAGCTACTTCCAGCGGACACGCCTGAAACCAGGACTGTTCCACGCCCGAGAAGGGGTGGAGGAGAAACTGACCAAGCTGCCGCTCGGACTGGGCAAACGGATCGAACGGCTCGGCCCCGAACTCAAATCGGCGATCAAGGCTTACTGGGCCCCCGGCCTGCTGTTCGAAGAACTCGACCTCGCCTACATGGGTGTGATCGACGGGCATGACGTCGCTGCGATGCGCGAAGCACTGACCGAAGCATTCGCCGCGGACCGCCCGGTAGTGGTCCATGTTCACACCGTCAAAGGCCGTGGGTTCGCCCCGGCAGAAGAGGGCGGGCTTTCCGGCATGGAGCAGTGGCATGCAGCCAAGCCCGGCTCGATAGTTGACGGTGCGCCCGCAGCGAAACCGAAACTGGTTCCGATCCAGGAATCAGACGCACCGGCATCGATCGCTCCGGAAATCCTAGAACCGCCCGCGCCGAAAGCTGACCCGCCGCAATACACGAAGGTGTTTTCCGACGCGATGGTCCGTGAGGCCGAAAACGACCCCCGCGTAATCGGCATCACCGCCGCCATGGCCGGTGGCGCCGGCCTGCAGCAGCTCGCCGATGACCGGCCGGAGCAGTACTACGACGTTGGCATCGCTGAACAGAACGCGGTGCTGATGGCCAGCGGCATGGCGCTTCAGGGCAGCAAGCCGGTTTGTGCCATCTACTCGACTTTCCTCCAGCGTGCCTATGACCAGATCGTCCATGACGTCTGCCTCCAGGAACTGGACGTAACGTTCGCCATGGACCGGGCCGGACTGGTCGGCGACGACGGCCCGACCCATCACGGAGTATTCGACATCGCTTACTTCCGGCCGATTCCTCACGTCGCAGTGATGGCCCCACGCGACGAAGCGATGCTGGTTCACATGCTCCACACGGCGATCAGCCACAACGGCCCGGCAGCCCTGCGTTACCCAAGGGGCGCCGCCGAAGGTGTCGAACTTCCCACGGAACCCGAACTCATTCCGATCGGCTCCGGGGAAACCCTGAAAAACGGCGAGCGGGTCGCGCTGCTGGGCTACGGCAGCGGTGTCGGCCTGGCACTTGAAGCCGCGGAGATGCTCGGTGAACACGGGGTCAAACCGACTGTCGCTGACGCCAGGTTCGTGAAGCCCCTGGATGGTGAACTGATCGAACGCCTCGCACTCGGTCACGATCTGATCGTGACCATCGAAGAAGGCGTTCTCCAGGGCGGATTCGGTTCGGCGGTGCTTGAGCACCTCGAAGATAATTTCCACAATCCCGGTGAGCGCGCCCGGGTCCTGCGGATCGGCCTGCCCGACCATTACGTGACCCACGGAAAGCCGAACCTGCTGCACGACGAAGTCGGGTTCACGGCAGCGGAAGTGGTCAACAAGGTCCTCGCCGCCACCGGTCAGACGGTTCCTTCGACCTGAAGGGTGCTGGATGAATCATGCCTGAACCGGTAGGGCGCACCGGTCAGCGCTACATGCCCGGACTGGACGGGCTACGTGCGATAGCCGTGCTTGCGGTGATCGCGTACCACCTCGATATTGGCTGGGCCCAGGGCGGATTGCTTGGGGTCGGCATCTTCTTCACGCTCAGCGGCTACCTGATCACCGACATCCTGCTCGAGGCTTGGTCGAACCAGCGGTTGAAGCTGAGCCAGTTCTGGCTGGCCCGTGCGCGCCGCCTGTTGCCGGCCCTTTTCGTGATGCTTACGGTGGTGATCGCCTGGGTCACGCTTGGTGATCCGTCGCTGCTCGGCGAGCTTCGTGGCGTCGCGATTTCATCGGCGCTTTTCACCAGTAACTGGTGGGTGATATTTCAGGACCAGTCGTACTTCGACCGGTTCGGCCCGGTCTCGCCGCTCGGCCATCTGTGGTCGCTCGGAATCGAGGAGCAGTTCTACCTGATCTGGCCCTGGGTTCTGCTCCTGGGACTGAAGTTCGTACCCGGCAGGAAGGGGATCGCGGGGGCCAACCCGTTTCGCCGGATGCGGCCACGACTTGCCGCCGTAACCCTGACCCTCGCTGCCTGCTCAGCGGTTCTGATGGCGATCCTGTTCGAACCGGGGTTCGACACCACCCGGGTCTACGAAGGGACCGACACACGGGCTTTCGGGCTGCTGATCGGTGCTGCGCTCGCAATGGTTTGGCCCAGTCGCCGGTTGAAATCCGGGGTGTCGCCAAGGATCAGAAACCTGCTGGATGGCGCCGGCGTGCTCTGCCTGCTCGCGATCGCGCTGCTGATCTGGCGAACCGACCAGTACTCATCTTTCCTGTACCAGGGCGGGCTGGTTCTGCTTTCACTGGCAACCGTGATTCTGGTCGCTGTGCTGGCCCATCCGTCAGCCCGGCTCGGTCCGGTCATCGGGATCGGACCCCTGCGGTGGATTGGTGTTCGCTCTTACGGCATCTATTTGTGGCAACTGCCGATAATCGCGTTGACAACGCCGCTGGATGCCGACGGTTTCGACCTGAAACGGTCGGCGATTCAGGTGACGGCGATCCTCGTCGTGTCAGCCCTGTCGTGGCGATTCATCGAGGATCCGGTGCGTCAGGGCGCGCTCGGCCGTGCCTGGAAGCGGATGCGGTCGGGTGAGAAGGGACCGGGATGGAAATCGAAGCAGGGCGGAGCGATCGCCGGCGCGGGGGTGGTCACGGTGATCGCACTGGTCGGCCTCTTCGGGCTTGGACCATCCGACCGTGTGGCCCCGCTCGCCGTGAGTTCAGAAAGCGACCAGGCCGGCAAGCTGGCAGCTGAACTTTCAGCGCCACCAGTGGTGATCGAAAGGGTGATCAGGAACCGGAAAGGAATCGAGGCGGTAACGAGTTGCGGGGCAACCGCCTACATCGGTGATTCGACTTCGGTCGGCCTGACATCCAAATCGTATTTGCCGAAACGGAAGCACCGCCTCGGACCTCAGCTCACCAGACAGGGAGTCCTGCGTCAGCGTTTCGACATTGCGGGGGCACGATCGATCATCGAAACGGTGGACAAGATTCCGAACGCTTTCGATGCGGCGAAAACTATCCGCAGGAGCGGATTCGATGGCTGCTGGATACTGGGGCTCGGTACCAATGACAGCGCGAACCAGGCGGTTGGTTCACCATTCGATTCGAAGAACCGGATCGAAAGGATGATGTCGGTGATCGGCAATGATCCTGTGCTCTGGATCGACGTCAAGACCTTGCTGGGAAGCGGGCCATATTCGAACGCGAACATGCGCCGCTGGAACCAGGCGGTCCGGGAGGTATGTGCTGAATACCCGAACATGAGGGTGTTCGACTGGCCGTCAAGGGTGAAAGACAGCTGGTTCATCGAGGACGGAATTCATTTCACCTCCAGGGGCTACGCCGCCCGCAGCCACGCGATCGCGGGTGCCCTGTCGGAAGCGTTCCCGACCCTCCAGCTGCGTCGCTACCAGCCTCCCTGCGTGGTTTCCTGACCCTCGGCGGTTGAGGCGCCTGATGTTCTGACCTGATGCCGGAGTAAAATGGTTCGCTTGGCAGTACCTCCCCTCATGTCCGTCCAATCGTGAATTCTGCTCGTGAAAATGCAGGTCGGCGAAGCCATTCTGCGAATGGTCAGCTGAATGCCTGAACCGATAGGAAAGTCCGGCCAGCGGTACATGCCGGGACTTGATGGCCTGAGGGCCATCGCGGTGATTGCGGTGATCGCATACCACCTGGAAGTGCCTTTCACTCCAGGAGGGCTGCTTGGCGTCGGCATGTTTTTCACGCTGAGCGGTTACCTGATCACCGACATCCTGCTCGAAGCCTGGACCGGGCGACGACTGAAGCTCGGCCAGTTCTGGCTGGCCCGGGCACGACGTCTGCTTCCGGCGCTGTTCGTGATGCTGATCGTGGTCACGGCATGGGTGTCGCTGGGGGCACCTGAGCAACTGGATGACCTGCGTGGCATGGTGGTTTCGTCGGCACTTTTCACCAGCAACTGGTGGGTGATTTTCCAGGACCAGTCCTACTTCGACCGGTTTGGTCCGACTTCGCCGATGGGCCACCTCTGGTCGCTTGCGATCGAGGAGCAGTTCTACCTGATCTGGCCCTGGGTGCTGCTACTCGGATTGCGATTCATTCCTTCCGGGGATCGCGCCACGAAACGAGGCCAGCGGGAACGCATCCGTCCGCGCCTGGCGGCAGTGACCGTCGGACTGGCGGTGGTTTCCGCGATCCTGATGGCCGTCCTGTACCAGCCCGGCTTCGACATGACCCGGGTCTATGAAGGCACCGATACGCGTGCTTTCGGCCTGCTCCTGGGTGCCGCTCTCGCGATGATGTGGCCGAGTCGCAGGCTCGGCAACCGGATTCCCGCGAAGGCCCGCAACCAGCTGGACGGTGCCGGCATTTTCGCTTTCGTGGTAATTGCTGTCTTGATCTGGCAAACCGATGAGTATTCCGCCTTCCTTTATCGCGGCGGTCTGGTGATCCTGACTTTGGCCACGGTTGTGGTTGTCGCCGTGATGGCCCATCCGGCATCACGCCTCGGACGCGCTGTTGGCTGGGAACCATTGCGCTGGATCGGCGTCCGTTCTTACGGCATCTACCTGTGGCAATTGCCGATCATTGCCCTGACCACACCGGCGATCAACAACGAATTCAATCCGTTGCGGGCGCTGCTCCAGGTGATTGCGATCTTCGGAATTTCGGCGCTGTCATGGAAGTTCATCGAGGACCCGGTTCGACATGGGGCAGTTGGCCGAATCTGGGCGAAACTGCGTGGTTCATCCTGGCGACCTGACTGGAAATCACCGACCGGAGTGGCAATCGGAGCTTCGGCGCTGGTGACCCTGATCGCGTTTCTGGCGCTTGTCGGTGTCGCACCGAATAACCGGATTGCCCCACTGGCGGTCAAAATCAGTGCGGAATCCCCGGAGATCCTAACGGCGGAACCGGTGATCACCCAGAAGGTTGTTGAGACGGTTGACGGCAAGCTGCCTCTGACTTCATGCGCGTCCGTTGCTTACATCGGCGACTCGACCTCGGTCGGTTTGATGTCGTTCGACTACCTGCCGGAAGATGGCACCCGCCTTGATTCCCAGTTCGCCCGGGTCGGGGCAGCGGATCAGCGTTTCGACATTTCCGGCGCCCGTTCCATCTACGAGACGGTTGATGGCAACCCCAATGCGTACGACGCCGGCAACGCGATCAAACTGGCTGGTTTCGATGGCTGCTGGGCGTTGGGCATGGGGACCAATGACACCGCGAATCAGTTCGTCGGCTCGACGATCGATTCGGCCGCCCGGATCGAGCAGATGATGTCAGTGGTCGGTGACGATCCGGTGATGTGGGTGAACGTGCGCTCGCTGGAAACGAGCGGGCCTTATGCGGAAGTCAACATGGAAGCGTGGAACGACGCGCTGATGGAAGCCTGCGGCCGTTATCCGAACATGCGGGTGTACGACTGGGCATCGAAGGTGAAGGACGAATGGTTCGTGGCTGACGGGATCCACTTCACGTCCGAGGGCTACACGGTGAGGAGCCGTGAGATCGCGAGCGCTCTAGCGCGCGCGTTTCCCTCTTCCTGGCAGGTGTCGCTGGGCCGCCCGGAATCCTGCCTTATTTCCTGAGTCTGATCAGGCGTTGTCGGAAATGATTCGCAGCACGTCAGAACCATGTTTTTCCATGAAGGAAGGGCCAACCCCGGAGATTTCGAGCAGCGAATCTTCATCGGTCGGCTTGACCGTGGCGATTGCGCTGAGCGTCCGGTTGCTCGCGACATGGAAGGCCGGTTTGTCACCAGCTGCTCCGAGCCGCCATTTGCGCAGGATTTCGAAGACCACCTGATCGTCAGGCGCCAGGTCGGGCATCGGGGCCGCTCCGCGCTTCGGGTTGGCCCGTGACTTCCTGACCATCAGGCTTCCCGGGTCGGGCAGCCATCCGTCCGGATCACAGACATCGCAGCACCTGCCGGTGGGGGCGGTCGGGGAGCTGTCTCCGAAGTGGTCGAGCAGCTGCCGCCGGCGGCAGAGTTCCTCCGAGAAACTGAATGCTTCGACTGCCCGGTAGGCCTTCCAGCCGCGATCCTGCGCGACCCGGCAGGCAGCCGGAATTCCGCTCGGGTCGAAGCCGTCGATCACCCGGACCAGCAAACGCCCACCACTCGCCGGATCCACTGCCAGGGCACCGGCCCGTTCGGCAACGGCCAGACGAGTGCGTTCTTCGTCCTGGCGCGGGGCGTCCATCACGGCGCTGCCGTCGCTGTCAGCCATGTGTCGGACGGAATCGATGTAGTTGTAGACATCTTCCGGGTCCACCTTGCGCCGCTCGTTGAACCGGACCAGTCGCCCGAGGTCGGATCGCATCGCGAGCAGCACCGCGCGGGCCGGATCTCCATCGCGTCCGGCACGTCCAGCCTCCTGGTAATAGGCCTCCACGCTC
The DNA here is from genome assembly GCA_049593795.1 of Solirubrobacterales bacterium. GTDB lineage: Bacteria > Actinomycetota > Thermoleophilia > Solirubrobacterales > 70-9 > 67-14. The sequence goes on along the minus strand of JBAWHK010000119.1, from coordinate 3,624 downwards.
GAAGGAATCGCCCAGTGCCACACGGATCGAACGTTCGCTTTGTCTATTCCCATGCCGAAGGCATTGGTTGCGACGACCACCTCGGCGTCACCTTCCATGAACCGGTACTGGGCCGATGCCCGGTCGTCCGGCGGCATGCCGGCATGGTAGGAAACGGCGGCAAGGCCGGACGCGCGCAGGTCGTCACCGAGCTCCTCGGTGTCGCGACGGGTGCCGCAATAAACGATCGCCGGGCGGTTCGCCGGGTCGGAAAGCCCATGTTCGAGCAGGGCCTGTTTGCGCGCTTTGGATCCTTTGCCTTCGAGGGCGACCGTGTCGAAGCTCAGGTTGGGCCGGTCGAAACCGGAATGAATCTGCTCCGGTGAGTCCATGCCCATGCGTTCGGCGATTTCGTCCGCTACCTGCTGGGTGGCGGTCGCGGTGCAGGCCATTACCGGGGGTCGCCCGAGGCGTTCCGCGACTTTGGGCAGGCGCAGGTAGTCGGGCCGGAAGTCGTGGCCCCATTCGGACAGGCAGTGGGCTTCGTCGATTGCGAGCAGATCAACGTTGCGGGTTGCGATCAGGTCAAGGAAGGAAGCTGACCCGAAACGTTCCGGCGAGCAGTAGGCGATCCGGGCGGAGCCGTTCCGGACAGCGTTATACGAAGCGAGGGAGACGTCTTCGGACAGGCCTGACGCGAACATGACGGCCGGGTGTCCTTCCTTCTTGAGGCGGCGAACCTGGTCTGCCATCAGTGCGATCAGGGGGCTGACCACGATGGTCAGATCTGTACCCGCCAGTCCGGGCAGCTGGTAGCAGAGGCTTTTGCCTCCGCCGGTTGGCATCACGATCAGGCTGTCGCGGCCGTCGAGTGCTGCCTGAACGGCCTCTTCCTGGCCTGGCCGGAAGCTGTCGTAGCCCATGTGTGTCAGCAGGGCTTTGGGTGTTGCCGGACCGTCGAAGGTCCGGACGGGGGCGGTTTCGTCGCGTTCGATCCCGTCGAGCCCCTGAAGGGCGAGGGTGGCTTCCGCGGTCTCGTCGCGGGAGACGGGCATCGGGGTGCCTTCGAAAGGAGGAGCGGCCGGGCGGGACTTGACCAGCCCGGCTATCCGGGTGGAGTCGGGGGCGACGGAATCACGCTGCGGCGGCTCGAGGGCTTTCCAGGCTTCGCGCAGGGCCGAGAGTTCGGCGTTGATCGTTTCGTCCCGGACCCCGTTCAGGGCTTCGGTTTCGAGTCTCGAAACGACCAGTTCGGCCTGATCAGAAAAGGAATTCACCAACACAGGTTAGAGAAAGGACCCGACAGCAAAATGTCGCCCCGGCCGGGTTCGTTAAACGGTCCGTTAAAGGATGTAAGCCCCGCTGGGAAGGCGGGGCTTACAGGTGTATCTTGGGGAGGAGAGAGATCTATGATCTCTTATATGTTTTGATCATTGGGAGGTAGGCGGACTCTTCATGCGCCGCGGGCGCTAAATCGCGTTGAAGCGATTAGTGCCAAGTGAGCGGCGCCGAATCCAACCAGGAAGATGGCTGCTACGGGTACTTGTCCGACGATGCCGGCAACGATGCCGATACCGAAGGTGCTGAGTCCGAGGACCCAGTTGAAACCTTCATGTGTTGAAACGGGGAGGACCTTCGCGGAGTTGGCGAGCGCGCCACCCATTGCGAGGGCTCCGAGGAAGAACGAGATGAGACCGACCGCGGGGCTGAAGGTCAGCAGGTAAGGCACGACCATCATCAGCGGCGCGAAAGCGAGAATCATCGCGTTGTGTGCTTCGAGGGGAATTGTTCGCTTGCTCATAGTCATGTTCTCCTGAGATCAAATTACGCCCCTGGGGTACTTCTGTGTGTGAGTCGAGTCACATAGAAGTAGTCAATTTTAGGTAGACCCCTGGAAGTGGCACGGAAGAATCAGAAAACCGGCCCAAACCCGCTTGCCCGACCTGCCAGATACCTTTCCCGGATGGCCCGGAAACGATCAAGACTCGACCTGCTGCTCACTGAGCGTGGTCTCTTTTCATCCCGCACCGCAGCAGCACGGGCTGTGCGCGCCGGCCAGGTGAAGCTCGGGGTCGACGGCCCCGTGGCCCTGCGCCCGAGCCAGGACGTCAAACCGGACCAGGAAATCGAGATCCTCGAAGCGAGACGATTCGTGTCGCGAGGCGGAGTCAAGCTGGTAAATGCGCTCGATTCGCTCGATATCGATGTGACCGGCCTCAACTGCCTTGATGTCGGCGCGTCCACCGGGGGATTCACCGATTGCCTGCTCCAGCGAGGGGCGGAACACGTGACTTCGCTGGATGTTGCCTACGGACAGATCGATGATTCGATGAGGCACAACGAGAAGGTGACAGTCATAGAACGCCTGAACGCCCGCGATCTGCTGCCGACCGATCTCGACTACCGGCCGGACCTTTCGGTGATCGATGTTTCGTTCATCTCGCTTCGAAAGGTGCTTGAACCCGTGGTTGCCGCCAGCGCGCCGGACGGCCGGATCATGGCGATGGTTAAACCTCAGTTCGAACTCGGGCGGCAACGGGTCGGTCGCGGCGGAGTTGTCCGTAAGCCCGAAGACCGCCTCGAGGCCGTCACGGGCATCGCAGATTTCGCTCTGGAACTAGATTTGACCCTGCTCGGCGTTGCTCCGACCGGACTGCCCGGCCCCAAAGGAAACCTTGAAACCTTCCTCCTCCTGGGCCGCAGCGGAAAAGGTGCAGAAAGCGGTGCCGTTCTCTGCGAAGGTGTGGACCTGTGAGCGCCCCGACCGCATTTCTATTCACGCACAGTCACGCCGAGGGCATCGAGCGGGCCACCGAGGTCTGCCAGGCGGCGGCAGAGCGGCATGGCTGGAACCTCGTGGCCAGTGAAGACCGGGGAACACTCCAGCCGGAACTCTGCATCGTGCTCGGAGGCGACGGCATGATGCTCAGTGCCCTGCGTACAACAACCGGGACGAAAACGCCGGTATTCGGCATCAACTTCGGACGGGTTGGTTTTCTTGCCGCGGTCGAAGCCGACCAGATCGAACTCGGGCTCGATCGCGCTTTTGCCGGCGACACCGAAACCATCGACCTGCCCGGCCTCGATGTGACCATGGGAGACCAGAAGTCGGTCGCCCTGAACGATGTCTCTTTCAGCCGCCGTCCCCGGGGCGGAGTGGCTGAACTCAGCTACCGGATCGCCGGCGAAGAAGTCGGTCACGTTCGCTGTGACGGACTGGTCGCGGCGACTTCGACCGGATCTACCGGCTACAACCTCGCCAACAACGGGCCGATCCTGGCCTGGGGCGTGGACGGATACGTCGTGAGCTACATCGCGCCGCACACCCTGACCGCCCGGGCACTGGTCGTCGCCCCGGGAGATGTCCTTCACGTGACCAACCATCGCAGCCGGGACGGTGTCGACACGGCTGTTGACGGCGCCCAGGTCGGTGAACTGTCGCCCGGAGCCGAAGCAGAAGTGAGATACCGCCGGGATGTAGCGAGAATCGCGCAGCTGCCAGGGTCGAATTTCTACCATCGAATTCGAGAGAAGTTCGGGCATTTAGCTGTTTAACCGGGGATGTTCGTCCGCCCCCGGTGCTAAACAGGGTGTCGATGCTGCGTGACTTACGTATAGAGAACCTCCTGCTGATCGAACGGGCCG
>JBAWHK010000118.1:0-2532 GCA_049593795.1 Solirubrobacterales bacterium | reverse complement strand
CTATGCGAACGACAACATGCACTTCTTTCGGATTGCGACGGACGGCAAGCTGACCGAACCGGCCGGCAGCCCCGTCGCCACTGGGGACCAGTCCTACCACGCCGCGGTCTCCCCGGACGGCAAGTACCTGTTCGCCCCCAACGGGGGGAGCGATGACGTATCTGTCTACTCGCTAGACGCCGAAGGAATTCCGACGGAGCTCGCGGCATCTCCCTTTCCGGTAATGACCGACACCTACGGAGGTTTTTCGGTCTCCCCGGACGGCCGCACCCTTTATTCGAGTGGCAGTAACGATGGGATCGAGTCCGCAACAGTCGGTCCGGACGGTGCCCTCGCGGCCGGCCCGACCATCATGGTCGGCGATTACAACGCTCCGTTGGCGCTGAACCCCGCCGGCACGCGTCTGTACAACGGCGTGGATGCAAACAGCGTGGATAACCGACTGGTTACTTATTCGGTAGGCGCAGGTGGCACCCTGACTCCGTTCGGAACGCCACTCACCCTCGACGAGTTCATCAGTCCGGACTCCGACTCCCTCGTCGTGAGTCCCGCCCAGCCCCCGGTGGCGGCGCTCACGACGCAGTCCGGATCGAAGGCCCAGGTCTCCTTCGACGCCTCGGGTTCGACTGATCCCGACGGGCCGATCGCTTCCTACGCCTGGGACTTCGGCGATGGCCAGACCGCCGAGACCACCACGCCGACAACCACTCACACCTATGCCACCGACGGCGACTACACGGCCACCGTCACGCTGACCGACGTGGACAATTGCTCTACCGAGATGATCTTCACCGGCCGGACCGCCTACTGCAACGGCTCCGACGTTGCGAAGGCGGCAGCCACAGCGGTCGCCGACAGTCGCGTCACGGGGGCGAAGGTCACGGCTAAGAAGATTCAGAAGCAGAAAGGCCTGCTGATCAAGGTGAAGGCAGGTGCTGCGGAGGCCGTCGATCTCCGGGCCAGTGGAGGCGTCAAGTTCAAGGGGGTCAAGAAGAAGGTTGCCCTCAAGACGCTCAAGGCCCGGTCAGGTGCAGGCAAGTACCGGATGCTGAAGCTGCGCCCGAAGTCGAAGAAGAAGGGCCGGGTCGCCACCCGCCGCAAGGGCAAGACCACCATCACGGTGAAGCTCACCGACGAGCTGGGGAACAGCCTCACCAGGAAGGTGAAGGTCAAGACCGTTCCCGCCCGGAAGAAGCGCTAGACGAAATAGGCCTACTGCCCGGTACCTGAAGACTTCGCTTGCCCCTCCGTCGTTTGTGGTCGATCTCTCCCTTATGTTGGCTCAGCCAACTACGAAAGACACTCGATGAGCCGCCTCACCACAGAAGATGGAAATCTTCTGGTCGAACCCAGCTTGACCGAACGGATCTTCGCGCTACGCGGAGACATCGAAGTACCCCTGACCGAGATCACCGACGTGGAAGTTGTTGCCGACGGACTCGCTACTGCACGTGGCATCAGGGCACCGGGCCTTTCCATTCCCGGGTACATGAAGACAGGGACCTGGCGGCGATCCGGAGAGAAAGCTTTCGTGGCGGCCCGCAGGAACCGGCCGAGCCTGAAGATCTCGATGGCTGCCAGTTCGGAATGGTCGAACATCCTGGTCAGTTGCGATGACGCGGAAGATTGGGCTGGCAAGCTCTCGCGACCCTGAGGGTTCCGCACAAATAATCACCCACTATTGGCAATCTGCCAGTAAGGTGTTGCCATGCACACCTCATTGCGGTCGCGGGTCGCCCTGGCTCTAGTCAAAAAGCAGCTGCCGAAGATCATGGCGGCGGACCCTGTCGCCGCGCTGCCGGACGGCCTCCATGTTGCGATCGTCGGCTCCGGTTCACCTTTGCCGGATCCAAAACGCGGCAATCCGTGCGTCGCCGTGATCGCCGGAAAGAAGGTCTACATCGTCGATGCCGGCGAGCAGTCCTCGGAGACCCTCAACCGCATGCAGATCGATGCTGGACACATCGAAACCGTGCTGCTTACCCACTTCCACTCGGACCACATCGGCGGCCTCGGCAGCATCAACCTCCAAAGGTGGATCGCCCAGGGTGAACGTCCAGCCCTGAAGGTGTTCGGGCCCCCCGGGGTTGACCGGGTGGTCAACGGACTCAATGAGGCCTACGCGCTGGACAGCTCATACCGCACCGCTCATCACGGATCCGAGGTCGCCCAGCCCGCGACTTCGGCCATGGTCGCGGAAGAGTTCGAGCTGCCCGCAGGCGGAGAATCAAAGGTCGTGCTCGAAGACGATGGTCTGAAAGTCACGACTTTTGTCGTTGATCATTCCCCGGTCGAACCGGCTGTCGGTTTCCGCTTCGATTACAAGGGTCGCAGCGCGGTGATCAGCGGCGACACGGTTTACGCCCCGCCGCTTGTCAAAGCATCGGAAGGCGCTGACCTGCTGGTCCATGATGCCCTGTCACGCAGACTCCTGAAACTGGCCGAAGATGCCGCGGGCGACGCGGGCCTCGACAAGCGGCAGCAGATCCTGGCCGATGTCTGGGACTACCACGCGACTCCGCAGGAAGCGGC
>JBAWHK010000117.1:0-13825 GCA_049593795.1 Solirubrobacterales bacterium | reverse complement strand
CCGGGGTGTCAGGGACGGTAACCGGGGTCTTGCCGATCAATTCGCACCATCGGGAGGCCCGGGATCCGATCCGTTCGCCAGCCGCGTCCGGCAGTACGAGTTCGACCAGGTCCATTACCGGAACCGGGTTGAAGACATGGAGCCCGAATAGCCTTTCGGGGTGACCGGAGGCAACGCCGATGTCGGTGACCGAAAGCGATGAAGTCGTAGTTGAAAGATCGGCGTTCGGGGCGGCGTTCCCGACCCGCGCGAGCAGTTCGACTTTGGTTTCGAGGTCTTCAATTATCGCTTCGACCACAAGGCTGGCGTCGGCGAGGTCACTGACTTCGGTTGTTGTCACCACCCTTGACGGATCGGCACCGTCGATCCGGCCGGAAGTCTTTTCGATCGCGGTCATTGCCCGCTCGGCGGAAGATTCGCTGCGGGCGAGCAGCAGAACCTTTTCCGAGGTTTTTGTGGCGAGCGCGGCGAGTCCGGTGGCGATGGCGCCGCTGCCGGCGACAGCGAGGACTGGGTACGGGTTTTCGGTCATTGAAATTTCATCCAGAGGGTGTCAGAAGCCTGTATTGACTGACGAGTCAATCAGGTATCGTTGGCTCCACGTATCCCCGTGAACGACGGGCATCCCGAGAGATTTTGACGAAAGGTTTTCGATGAGCAAGTTTGGCGGACGCGAAGTCGTCATCGTTGAGGCAGTCCGGACCCCGGTCGGCCGCGGTCACAAGGAAAAGGGCTATTACAAAGACCTTCATCCCTCGAACCTTCTGGCCCACACCTACAAGCAGCTGATCGAGCGCGCCGGAATCGATGCCGGCCTGGTCGAAGACGTCGTTGCCGGATGTGTCCAGCAGTTTGGTTCGCAGAGCATCAACATCGGGCGCAACGCCTGGCTTGAAGCTGGTTTCCCGATCGAAACACCGGCAAGCACGATCGACCGTCAGTGCGGATCGGCCCAGCAGGCAGTCAACTACGCGGCCGCAATGATCGCTTCCGGCGTCCATGACGTGATGGTTGGCGGCGGCGTTGAATTCATGAGCGCGATTTCGTTCGGCGATGCCGCGAAAGTCATGGGCGAGTACGGATACGCCTACTCACCGGAACTCCTGGAGCAGTACGACCTGGTCAATCAGGGCATTTCGGCCGAGATGATCGCCGACAAGTGGGGGATCAGCCGCACCGACATGGACGAACTCGCGGTTCGTTCGCACGCCAACGCACTGCGGGCCACGGAAGAAGGCCGCTTCGACCGGGAAATGATCCCGGTCACCGTCAATGGAGAGGTGCTGAAGACCGATCAGGGGATCCGTCCCGGAACTTCAGTCGAAGGCCTCGCCGGCCTGAAGCCCGCCTTCAAAGAAGACGGCAACGTAACCGCCGGAAACGCCTCGCAGGTTTCCGATGGTGCTGCCGCACTGCTTCTCATGAGCCGCGAGAAGGCCGACGAACTCGGCCTGAAGCCCCGCGCGAAGATCCTCGATCAGACCTCGATCGGGGTTGACCCCGTGATCATGCTCACCGGTCCGATCCCGGCGACCCGCAAGCTGCTCGAACGGAACTCGATGAGCATGGACGACATCGACCTGGTCGAAGTCAACGAAGCGTTCGCTTCGGTGGTCCTGGCCTGGGAGAAGGAACTCAACCCGGACATGGACAAGGTCAACGTCAACGGTGGCGCAATCGCACTCGGCCACCCGCTCGGATCGACCGGTGCCCGCCTGATGACGACCTTGCTCCACGAGATGGAACGTGACGACCGGGAAATCGGCCTGCTCACCATGTGCTGCGGAGGCGGAATCGGTACCGGCACGTTGCTCCAGCGCATCAGCTAAACCCTCGGAAGTGGCTTAACAAAAGAAGGCCGGTGCCCCAGGAACGGGGCGCCGGCCTTTCTTCTGTGAGGGAGGAGCGGTCAGGAAGCGCTGCGCACGCGGTACTTGTGGAAAACCACCTGGCGCTTGCCTTTCCTGAACTTCTTGGCCCTGACCGTCTGGCGTACAACCAGCTTCTTCTTCTTTGGCTTCTTCGCGTAACGGGCTACCCGTTTCCGGTATTTCGCCTTCACCTTCAGCTTGGCGACCTTCCACTTCTTCGCCCTCTGCTTGGCCGAAACTGCCCTGGTGATGGGTTTCGCAACCTTGCGCTTCTTTGACTTCTTCTTGACGCCGACTGCGCGGCCGAGGCATTTCGGCTTGAACCTTGCCGCGCACTTGAGCCGGATGTAGAGGAACTTCCCGTCGAAGACCGCGGTCGAAAAGTTCGGCGGTTCGGTTGCCCCCGGTTTGGTCGGGCCGACCGGTCCGTCAGTGGTTCCTGTCGTTCCGGTGGAACCGGTCGAACCAGTCGAACCAGTCGATCCGGTCGAACCGGTTGAACCGGTTGACCCGGTCGATCCGGTGGAGCCGGTAGGGCCGGTTTCGGGAACTCGGCTCGCTGTCAGGGCTACATCGTCGTAGTCGAAAGTGGCGCTCGGCAGGATCCCCGCCAGCGGCACGTTCATCGACGAATCAATCCGGATCTGGTATTGCGCCCCGAGGTCCAGGCTGGTCGGGTCCAGGGAGACCCCCGGCTGGTTGGTCCAGACGTCAGCCCCGCTGAGGGCCGCCGATTCGATCAGCTCCGTTTCGGAGCTGTCGGAAACCTTGACCAGGGTGGCGCTGTAATCGACGGTGATGTCGAGCGGGTCAAGTAGCGGACTTGCGGCTGAAAGCAGGCTGGAAGCGTTGCTTTTCCGGGCGAGGGAGAAAGCGAGCGAATCGGGCTCCTGGCCCTGGGCGCCGTTGTAGGTGAACACGGGACTGGTCCACGTGCCTGTGGTTGTGCCAAGCAAAGCAACCACCGTGGTTCCTGAGCTGGCGGTTCGGATGAAGCCGTCACCGGCACCTCCAGTGCCTCCTGCTGCCTGGAATGAATTTGTGAAGTCAGCGCAGAGCAGCGGAAGCGGGATGCAGGTAACCGGCTTGTCGACGGAACCGGTGTACCCACCGGATGAGGTGTCAAAGGTTGTCCCTTCGCCGCCAACGTATGTCGAGCTCACGCCTTCGTCGATTCCGCCGTTACCGCTCAGCCAGATCGCGCCGGGACCACCGATCAGGCCATCGACGATCGGGCAGACAGTTCCGGGGGCGAGCCCCCCGCCGGGAGTGGTGGCTGGCAGGCTGGCCCAGGAAGCGACCATCGCTCCGTCCTTGGCTGGAGGTGCGAATTCCTCTGCGTCATAGTCAGCTGCCGGCCGCGGCGGGGCCGCGCCCGGATCGCCGGGATCGCTCAGCGTTCCGGTGGTTGACAACCCGAGCGGGAAACTGGTTGAGCACTCTCCATAGAGGGTGCTGCCGTCATAGATCGATACCTGGACCCGGATCGGAATATCGATGTCGGCGGCACCGGTACTGCCGTCGAAGGTCCCGGTGCCGGGCCCGGTCGCGCTGATGTTGATGGTTGCGTCGAAATTGCCGGAGACGTTCTCGATGGTCTTGGAGGGAAATACGAAGCCCGATTGCGGCGAAGTGAATGTTGTTCCGGTGACCGAGCCGTTGATGACGGCGGCCGCGTCGGGGGGAGATCCGTCGGGATCAATTAGCTTGACGCCGTTGGTGCCGGGATCCGTTCCCAGGTTGATGATGCCGCGATCAAGCGTGAATTTTACGGGTTCAGCCGATGCTTTCGCCGGTCCAAAAGCAGCGAGCACAAGTAGCAGTGATGCAAGCAACGCACAGGTCGCTCCGAGTACCGGGATCGGCTTGGTCCTTTGCCCAACTTCGCTTCGCATGATCAATGTTCCTCCCACGTTGGAGTTGATTTCGCATAGCGCGGAACCATCGGAAGGCTCCGTACCCTGTGACTTTCCGTCCCGATGCTGCGGCCCTGATGCAGCTCCGTGAACTGGATGTTTCCCGGTCGGCTGCTACCTCAAACATGGGATTTGCTCGCAGCGGAATCACTCAGCAGATAGCCTGCGCCAATGAGCGCAATGGACCGTGTTTCACTGGGGGTAATGGGCACCACGCCCGCGGATATGGCCGAACTGGCCCGTAAAGCGGAAGCGGGGGGAATCGATTCGATCTGGGCGATCGAACTGTTCCGCAACGCCTTCACCCAGACCACCTACCTCTCCACCCAGACCGAATCGGTTGGCGTCGGTACAGCCATTGCCTGGGGATTCGTGCGCAGTCCGATGACCATGGCCATGAGCGCGATGGACATCGATGAAATTTCCGGTGGCAGGTTCAAACTGGGCCTCGGCCCGGGGGTCAAGCGCCTCAACGAAACCTGGCATAACGCCGAATATGGCCGCCCGGCCCCGCATCTGCGGGAAACCATTCAGGCGGTTCGCGCGATCATCCAGGCAGCCGCGGCCGGCGAATCAGTTGCTTTCAAGGGCGAGTACTACGACCTTGACATCAAGGGCTGGTATCGCTCGACACCGCCAGTCCGGGCCGACATTCCGATCTACACGGCGGCTGTCCAGAAAGGCATGGCACGCATGGCTGGTGATGTTGCCGACGGCCTGATCGGACATCCGCTCTGCTCAGCGCAATGGATCGAACAGGAAATCGTTCCCGCCTTCGAACTTGGTCTTTCCCGGTCGAGCCGCAAGCGGTCCGATTTCACGTACCTGCCAAGCATCTGCGTCGCGATCGACGACGATTATCAGCGCGGACTTGATGCGGCCCGGCGCACGGTCGCTTTCTACTCAACTGTCAAGACCTACATGCCGCTCTACGAACTCCACGGATTTGGGGAGAACGCGGCAAATGCCGCTGCCGCTTTCCGTAAAGGCGACATCGATGGCGTTGCCGCGGCGATCCCTGACGAAATGGTTGAGCAGTACTGCGCGGTCGGTTCGGTCGACAAGGTCAGAGCCAAGGTCGAAGAGGTGGCCCAGTTCAGCGACGCGATCTTCCCCGGGGCTCCGACCTATTTCATTCCGAACGAACAGATCACCGAATACAACGAAAGAATCATCGAAGCCTTCGGAACGAATCAAGCCGGGAACCCATAAACGCCTAAACGGTTGTTTTGGCTTTGGATCGGCGTAGTGTGTCTTTCATGACCGCCACTCCCCAGCCGGCGGGAAGCCGTCAAATCATTCGGTTTTTCGCTTCGGCAATCGTTCTTGCCCTCTTGGTCTTCGCGGTGGGTTCCGGTTCCCCGGGCCCGGTGAATGCCGAAACGGGACAGGTTTCCGCCAAGCATCGCGTCGGCGGCAAAGTGAAAAAGGCCTGGCCGAGGGTCGGCGCTCCGCCAAAGACACGCCTGGGCAAATGGCTCGCACGCCAGGTCGGACCGGTCAAGCCATGCGGCAGAAAAAAGGTTGCCGGTTCCAGGGCGAAGCGCCGCAAGGCCAACCAGCGCCGCCGCAAATGCTTGCGCTGGCACAAGCGGATCAGGGTTCAGGCCCGCACGGCCACGACCAGTGACGGTGGTGACCCGGGCGCTCCGGCCACGGCAACGAGGAACCTTCAGGCGAGCGTCGCCGCAGCGAAAACGGACCCGGTACTGCTTGCCCGCTCCTACCAGATCCCGAAAGACGATCCGGACTACGATCGCCTGCTGAACTGGTCCTTCACCTACGACTCCGCGGTCACGGCCTCGGCCTTCATCTCACTCGGCGACAAGGACCAGGCGGTCCAAATCCTCGACCAGCTGACAGCCCTCCAGTTCAACACGGGCGCGATCGACATTGCTTTCAACGTGGTCTCAGGATCCGGCACCGGTCTCTATCGATCCGGCAATACGGCCTGGCTCGGACTGGCGGCAACCACATTCGATCAGCGATTTTCATCCAGCAGATACCTGCAGGCGGCGCGCCGCTCGGCTGAGTTCCTGATCGGACTGCAGGCAAAGAACGGCCTGATCAAAGGCGGTCCCGGCATCGGCTGGAGTTCAACCCTCCACAACCTGATCGCCTACACCTTCTTCACCCGGCTGGCCGCTGAAGACAAATCCAATTCGGAGCAGTACGCCTCCGTGGCGGATGAGATCGCCGCCGGGATCGATTCGAACCTGCTCGTGGAAGACAAGACCGGGCTTCATTTCCTCCAGGGCCTGAACGACTCGGTTGATGCGCTCGACACGCAGGCAATCGGTGCGCTCTACCTGCTCGGCAGGGGGGAGGATCGTGCGGCCAGTGAAGTCGTGGACCGGATCCCGAAGGAGTTCGGGGTGAAAAACCAGAGGATCCGGCTTTCCGACAAGCCGTCCAGCTACAACCAGACCTGGTCGTCGAAAGAGAAGTTCGCCGGGTTCAAGCCCTACGCATCGAATCAGGCACCGGACGTGATCTGGTTCGAAGGAACCGCCGAGGTCCGTGCTGCGACCGCCGCCACCGGAGGGTCGGTCAAAGAGATGGATGCCGAATCGAAAGAGTGGCGCGCGGTGACCGCGTCAGGGGCAAGTGCTGCTCCGCTCCAGTCGAACGAGACGATCACCGACACCAAAGAAGACCTCGACGTCGAGTACCACGTGTGGCCGGCCGCGGCGGCTGCAGGCTGGTGGATCCTCGCCGCGAACGAACCGACCTTCCTCGTTCCCTAAGCGGGAAGGTCGTTGACGAACCTTTCGAAATCAGCCATGTCGGTGACTTCGGGACCATGGCCAGGGAGGATCAGGCTCGGGTTCAGATCGGCCAGCTTCCTGATCGACCGGCGGTTTTCCTCCGGGTCGTAGGTGAAGACTTCCGGGGGTTCATCGAGGCCGGCCAGGCTCGTGGCGTAACTCATGTTCCGGATTACGTCACCACAGATCGCGACCCGGTCGCTTTCGCGGAAGTAGATGACTTCGCCGCGGGCATGGCCCGGGGCATGGATAACCCGGAAACCGGCAACCTCATCACCTTCATTCAGCACCCGGCTCACCTTGTGCGGCGGACCTTCCCAGGACTTCTGGACACGGGCGAGGATCGGGTTGGTTGGCTGTTCTTCCGAAACCGGACGGCGCCCCTCCATCGCGTCGACATCATCGGCATGGCAGGCGAGAGGGATGTCCCTGTCGCGGCAGATATCGCGGGCGACACCCTGATGGTCAGGATGGACGTGGGTCAGGGCCACCATCGAGAGCTTGCGATCCTTGACCTGACGTGGGATACGCCATCTGTCCCAAGTGGTGCCCGCATCGATCAGGACATCCTCGACCAGGTAGACGTTGACCAACGGACGGGGAAACTGCCCGAGCCTCTCGACCCCTGGTGCGAGCCGCTTCACTGCGTCCTAGTGCGAGAAAGGCGTCGGGTCGACACCGGGCTGGCCGCTGTTCTGTGACAGGGCCTCAAGCCGGGCGATCTGGCGTTCACCTTCAGCCCGCGCGGGATGACCTTCCGGAAGCGGCTCGATCAGCCTTCGTACCCGGTTCCTCACCTGAAGCGAGAAATGCGGGGTCACCGCGTGGGTCAGCTCACGGATGTGCTCCGGAGTAGTTTCGATGTCGGAGTTCAGGACTCCAAGATGTTCTGTTTCGCTCATGGTCCGCTCGAGAGGGTTTCTACAGGTGCCAGCTCGACAGCATCGTCGATCAGGGCCTGCTGGTTGACGTCAATAAGTGATTCATCACCGATTATCCACACATGGTTGTACAGGGCGCGGGTCGGATCCGTGTCATAGCCGGGTTTTACATCCAGCAGATAGTCGCCGACGTCCTCCGGAAGCTGATCACTGGAATCGGTGAGCAGCAGCGCCGGCCAGGTTCCACCGGTCGAAAGGGAAGTGGTCGCAATCGCGTCAAGCGGACGGTCGCTACGGGCGATCGTGTACCCATGGCCGGGATCATTCAGGTTCCAGCCGAAAGATCCGCTCGAAAACCGGACCAGTTCGAGCGCCGCCGAAGCCGGATTGTCACCGCCGACCCGTTCAACCGAATCACTTACCTTCCCCAGCTTGGCCAGGGCATCAGCGGACACGACATCGGTTGGACCGAGTACGAACACCGGCACATCGCGGTTCGCTTTCTTCTTCAGGAAATCCAGGGTCGCGGCGGGCACTTCATCCGGACCGGTGAAAAGCACCACGTCACCCGACCGGGCCGCCCAGGAAGCAGCCGGGGTGGCGAACTCGGCCTCCTCGGAAGAAACGACAACGAAAGCGCCGGGAGGGTCGCCGGTCAGGTCCGCTTTGAGTTCGGCGACCTTCACTGCCAGTTTCGCCATGTCGTTGCTGTTGACGACCTCGGTTTCGAAACCTGATGGCGGTGCGACTTTGCCGATCGCGAACACATCCTTTTCGCCGGTCAGGGGAGAGCCGGTCGGATCGAACTCGTTCAGAACGGTGATGCCATCTTCAGAAAGTTCGCCATCGGTAGCGATCAGGATCGGAGAATTGACCGGCGCGGCACTGAGGGTCGAAGCGACGATTCCCGCCTGCCACTGCCGGCTGCTGACCACGGTAACCGCGTTCGGCGGAGTGCCTGGACCGATCGTCGGATAGGAAGCCAGCGCCGCCGCGATCGAGATCGCGGCCGGGTCGGAACCGTTGATCCGCGTCGTATTACGGGTTGCTACCGCGGGGTAGCCGAGGGCTTCGCTGCTGTTGCCTTCGAGGGCGCCACCGTTCTCTTCCGGGGCGTCGGTGACGATCACCGGGGCGCGACCGGTGTCGCTTGACGTGCCTGTTTCCCTTCCGACATCAAAGAAGAAATAGGCCACGAACGCAGCCAGAATCAGGGCAAGAACCACCAATATTCCGAGTCCCACCCACGGAATACCGGCCGCGCTGGGCGCACCGGCGGGTGAGTTGATGGGGCGTCTCCCTGAGCCTGACATGGCCCACACCGTATCGCTCGGCGGAAGTCGTAAGAATGGCGACGATGGTTTACCCAGTCGGAACAGTCACCAATGCAAAGGGCCACCTCGAGATCGGGGGCTGCGATGTCGTTGATCTTGCCGCCGAGTTCGGCACGCCCGCATATCTATTTTCGGTCGAAGAGATGCGCAACCGGGCCCGCGCCTACATGGCTGCGTTCGAGGCCCATACCGACAACTTCGAGGTTCTGTTCGCCAGCAAGGCGCTGCCGGTCACGGCGGCATACCGGCTGTTCGCTGACGAAGGTCTTTCGGTGGATGTCGCCTCCGGAGGCGAGCTGACGATCGCGCTTGCCGGTGGTTTTCCGGCGGACCGCATCTACATGCATGGCAACAACAAGACCGATACGGAAATCGAACTTGCCGCATCGGCCGGGGTGGGTCACCTGATCGTCGATTCGTTCGATGAGATCGATCGCCTCGAAAGGGTGCTCGACCGGAACCAGAAGGTGCTGGTCCGGGTGACCCCGGGAATCAAACCTTCAACCCACAGCTACATCCAGACCGGCCAGCTTGACTCCAAGTTCGGTTTTGGCCTGGAAGATGGAACCGCGCAGAAAGCGGTTGACCGGGTGCTGGCCTCGAGCCGTCTCGATCTGGTCGGGCTGCACTTCCACATCGGCTCGCAGATCTTCGAGATCGAACCTTTCCGACTTGCGGTCCAGGCGCTCTCGCAGCTTCGGGGTGACTGGTGCAAGGTCCTGGACCTCGGCGGCGGGCTCGGGATTTCATATGCCTCGACTGACCAGCCGCCGGAGATCGAGAGCTACGTTGACCTCAAGTTCGCTGCCGTGCGCGAATTCTTCGGCGACGAAGCCAAGATCCTGATCGAACCCGGCCGTTCGCTGGTCGGCACCGCCGGGGTGACGATCTATTCGGTCGGCACAATCAAGGAGATCCCGGGGGTAAGGACCTACCTGTCGGTGAACGGCGGAATGTCCGACAATCTGCGTCCGATGCTTTACGACGCCAAGTACGAAGCAGTGATTGCCAACCGTGCTGACCAGCCGGCCGAACGGGTGGTGACGGTCGCCGGTTCCCATTGCGAATCGGGCGACATCCTGATCCGTGACGTTGCTCTCGCAGAACCCGAAGTTGATGACATTCTGCTCACACCGGCCACGGGGGCTTATGGTCACTCCATGGCTAATAACTACAACGGTATGCCGAGGCCGCCCGTGATCTTCTGCGAGAACGGTGAAGCCACCGTCGTCGTGAGACGGGAAACGTACGCCGACCTGCTTTCGAGGGACGTATGAGCGAGCCGCTGAAGATCGGGCTGCTCGGCCACGGAACCGTGGGTGGTGCCTTCGACGAACTGGTCACCGAACGTGCCACATCGATCGAAACGGCAACCGGCCGCAAAGCGGAGATCTCCGGGGTGCTGACCACCAGCATCGGTGACTTCGACGAGATCCTTGGCGACGCAGATGTGATCGTCGAACTGATGGGAGGCACCGACCACGCCCGCACCTACGTGCTGGCCGCCCTCGCTGCCGGCAAACCCGTTGTCACGGCAAACAAACAGTTGCTCGCGCAGCACGGAGCGGAACTTTTCGCGGCCGCCGAAGAAGCCGGGGTGCAGCTTCGTTTCGAAGCGGCAATTGCGGCAGTTGTACCGGTCGTGAGGGTGCTTCAGGAGAGCTTCGGTTCGGTTGAGTTCACGAAAGTCTCGGGCATCGTCAACGGCACCACCAACTTCATTCTTTCCGAGATGGCGTCAACCGGGGCTTCCTACGAAGACACCCTGGTCCGGGCACAGGAACTGGGATACGCGGAAGCCGACCCGACCGATGACGTGAACGGTGCCGATGCGGCCGCAAAGATGGCGATACTGGCCAGACTGGCGTTCCACACACCGGTCACGCTCGACCAGGTGGATTTCGAAGGCATCGAAGCAGTTCAGCCCGATGACCTCGCTTACGCCAAGGAACTGGGGCTATCGCTGAAGCTGCTCGGTGTGGCTGAGCGTCTCCCCGAAGGCATCACGGTCCGGGTATTCCCCTGCTTCCTGTACCAGGGCCATCCCCTCTCGCCGATCGAAGGACCTTTCAACGCGGTCACGGTCGAAGCCCCGGAAATCACCGAGGTGACTTTGTCCGGCCCCGGCGCCGGTGGCCTGCAGACCGCCGCCGCGGTACTTGGCGATCTGGTTTCGATAGTTACCGGTGACGCACCGGCCAACTCCGCTCCGAACGACCTGCCGGTCCTCACGGACGTAACTTCGTCCTTCTACCTTCATCTCGAAGTGGCCGACGAGTCCGGTGTTCTGGCCACGGTCGCCAAGCTCCTTTCGGACGAGGGCATCTCGGTGAAGAGCGTTGTCCAGAAGGGAATCGGCGATGATGCCAGACTCGTAATGGTGGTTCACCAATGTCCCGAATCCCGTTTCAAGAAAGCTGTCGACCAGATCGCCAGCCTTGACGCGCTGCGGTCGGGGCCGCGCTTCATCCGTGTCATCGAAGAAGAATTCGTCGTCTGACGACCGCTAGGGAGATATGCCTTTACCGCTGATTGAGAGATACCGCGATTCACTGCCGCTCGAACCGGGCGATCCCGTGGTCAGCCTGAACGAAGGCTCGACCCCCCTGGTCGAAGCACCACGCCTTTCCGAAAGGGTCGGTGCCCGGGTCTGGCTGAAGGTTGAGGGCGCGAACCCGACCGGCAGCTTCAAGGATCGTGGCATGACGGTCGCGGTTTCACGCGCGGCCGGACGTGGAGCCAAAGCTGTGATCTGCGCTTCGACCGGAAATACTTCGGCCAGTGCGGCCGCCTACTCGGTGCGGGCCGGCATGACGTGTGCGGTGATCGTGCCGGAAGGCAAGATCGCGATCGGCAAACTCGCCCAGGCCCTGATCCAGGGCGCCCGGGTAATCGCGATCGAAGGAAACTTCGATGACGCCCTGGTGATGGTCCGTGAGCTTTCCGAACGTCATCCGATTGAACTTGTCAACTCGGTAAACCCCTGGCGGATCGAGGGGCAGAAAACCGCTGCTTTCGAATTGATCGACGAGCTTGGCCAGGCACCGGATGCCCTGGCGATCCCGGTTGGCAATGCCGGAAACGTCACCGCTTACTGGAAGGGCTTTCAGGAACGGGAAGCATCACCGATCCTTTACGGATTCCAGGCGGCCGGTTCGGCCCCGCTGGTGGATGGTGCGCCGGTACTGAAGCCCGAGACCATCGCGTCGGCAATCCGTATCGGCAGCCCGGCTCGCTGGGAAGAAGCGATGAACGCATTCAATACTTCACGCGGCCGGGTGCAGGCTGTGACTGACGAACAGATCCTCGATGCCTATCACTGGCTCGCTTCGAATGAAGGAGTGTTCTGCGAACCGGCCTCGGCCGCTTCAGTGGCAGGCATCCTCACTCATGGTCTGCCCGTGGTCGATGGCATGGAGAAACCCGAAACCGTGGTCTGCGTACTTACCGGCCACGGGTTGAAGGATCCGGACACGGCGCTCGGCAAAGCGCCGGCCGTGATCACCTGCCGCAACGAGATCAGCGTGGTTGAAGAAGCCGTTTTCGGCTGAATCTCCCCGGCTCAGGCGCGTAGTTTGTAGCCGGTAGTGAAGAGCCTGAGGTTGAGCAGGAACAGGGCGATCGTGGCCGCCGTGAGCAGCCCCAGCGACAGGGCTACGTTGACATCGGCTGTGCCCAGGAACCCGTATCTGACCAGGGAAATCATGTAGTAGACCGGGTTGAAATGGGTGAGGGTCTGGTACGGCTCCGGCAGCAGGGAAGCCGAATAGAAGACACCGCCAAGGAAGATCAGCGGCTGCAGGATGAAGGTCTGGGCGAAAGAGACATCATCGAACTGTTCGGCCCGCACCCCGACCAGAACGCCGAGCTGCGCGAAGAAGAACCCGACCAGGAACAGGCCGGCGATCAGCACCAGCGGATGTTCGACCGGCAGGTCAACCAGCAGGCTGGCGACGATGAAGGTGATCACCGAGATCATCATTCCCCGGAGGAAACCACCCAGGGTCAAAGCCATCAGGAGCTGTACCGGCGAGGCCGGTGACGAGAGCTGATCGTCGATCGAATGCTGGAACTTCTGCTGGAGGATCGACGAGGAATTGTTGGTGAAGGCGTTTATTGCCCAGGCCATCAGGATCAGGCCGGGGATCACGAAGACGGTGTAGTCGACGCCGTCGAGGCTGCCGACCCTCGAGCCCAGGGCGGCCCCGAAAACCGAGATGTAAAGAAAGGTTTCGAGCAGCGGGGCGCCGATCGTCTGTTTCCAGATTTTCACCCAGCGGCTGACTTCGCGACGGGTGAGGGTCGCGAAGCGGATCATGTTCGGGCTCATGGTGCGACACCTTCGATGTGGGCCCGGGAAAGCTCGTTCCGGCCCACCAGCTTTAGGTAGGCATCCTCGAGTGATTTCACGCCGAACTTGTTGGCGAGTTCTGTGCTGGTGCCCTCGGCGACCACCTGTCCGTCGTTGATGAACGCGATCTGGTCGCAGAGCTCTTCGGCTTCTTCGAGGTAATGGGTGGTCAGCAGGATCGTCGTGCCCTCGGTGTTCACCTGTTTCACGTACTGCCAGAGTTCGAGGCGCAGTTCGACGTCAACCCCGGCAGTCGGCTCGTCAAGGATCAGCAGGCGGGGACGGTGCATCAGGGCCCGGGCCAGAGTGAGGCGACGTTTCATTCCACCGGAAAGCGTGCGGGTGCTTTCGTTGCGCTTGGCGGTGAGGGAGAACGCATCCAGCAGTTCAGTGACCCTTTCCTTCCGGTCTTTCTTGTTCATCCCGAAATAACCACCGTGGTAGTCGAGCACCTCTTCGCAGGAAGCGAACCAGTCGAGGTTGATGTCCTGCGGTGCCAGGCCGATCGCTTCCCGGGCCTCGGCGTAATCATCGACGGCGTTGTGGCCGAAAATCCTGATGTTGCCGTCGGTTGGCACGGCGAGACCGGTCGCGCAATGAATGAGGGTTGACTTGCCGGCCCCGTTGGGGCCAAGCAGGCCGAAGAACTGGCCGTCCTTGATTTCGAGCGAAACGCCGCGCAGGGCTTCGGTGCCGGTCGGGTA
>JBAWHK010000116.1:0-5053 GCA_049593795.1 Solirubrobacterales bacterium | reverse complement strand
CCGCGTACTCCTCGTGAGTTTCGCGGGTGTATTCGGCAAGCCGCCAAACCCAGGCCTGGGCCTGGTCGCGCCGGCCGATCCGCTTGTCGACCAGGGCCTGGAGCAGAACCCGGGTCCCGGACTTCTTCTGATCGCGTGGCCAGGTTCCGACAATGTCGATCGATTCGTCAAAGGTTTCGGCTTCGCGCAGGTCGGCGATCTCACCCAGCGCCTTGAGCTTGAGCTGATGGTTGCGGTTGCGCTGGATGCAGGTCAGCAGGAAGCGGCGGCGCAGCTCCTTGGCCTGGTCGTGCTGCAGCATCGCCTTGGCATTGCGCCAGGAGTTTGGCTGGACCTTGGCGCCGGCCAGTGCTGACCAGACGTGCTGCTCGGAGAAATCAAGCCGATCAACTGCGGTGCGCCAGAGTTCACGCTCGAGCACCTGCATGCGGCGCTCGGGGTCGGCGGAGACCGGGATCACGCGCTTCTCGACCCGGACCCTGCGGCCGCGCCCGCGGCGCACCGGTCCGACCACGATCGCGCCGCCACGGTAGACGTCGCGATCGAGCAGGCTGTGGAGGGTCACGATCGATTCATCATGGGTTGTGGCCGGATGGACGAAATCGATGACCAGACCGGCTTCTTTGCCGGGCGCACGACGGGTCACACGACCAACCCGCTGCTGATAGATCCGTTTGGAGGCCGTTGGTGCCAGATGCATGCAGATAGTTGCCCGCGGGGAGTTCCAGCCCTCGGCCAGCAACTGGGCGTTGCATAGAACATCCACTTCACCTCGCTCGAAAGCGGCAAGGGTTTCGGTCAGTTCACGTTTCGGGGTTTCACCCGAAACCGCCTGTGCGTTGATACCGAACTCGCGGAAAGCGGCAGCCACGTTCTTGGCGTGCTGGACACCGGCCGTATAAAGCACGCCGGGCGCCTTGCGGAAGCGCGACTTGTACAGATCCGCGATCGCCATGTTGAACGGCGCCTGGTCGAGCAGCTTCGCCAGTTCATCCTGGTCGAAATCCTGATCGACTTCACCCTTGCGCAAGGGCACTTTGGCGATCGTACGCACCCCGGGGCCAGGTGGAATCCGCAGGCAACGTAGCGGCGAAATCACGCCGCGCCTTGCGGCCTGGGCCAGGTCGAAACGGGAAGTCTGGGTGGGAAAAAGATCAGCGACGTGACGGGCGATCAGGGCGCCGGTCGCGGTCATGCCGATGAAGATCGGGCCGGTCCAGGCCCGGATGCAGGCGCTGGTCTTTTCGCCGAGGGCGGTGTGGGCCTCATCGCAGATGACCACCGTGTAAGCGTCCGACACACGCTTGGCGTTACGTACGAACCACTGGTAAGTCTCGACCGTGACCGGGCCGTCAGCTTCGTCGCGACCATCCAGCAAAGGGGGGCGCAGCCGTTCTTTGTATCCGCGAGCGGAGATCTCGCCGATGAACTGATCGACCAGGTTGCGACGGTGGGTCAGGATCAGGACGCCGCCAGTGCGGGTCGCATCGATGAAACCGACCGCGGCGACCGTCTTGCCGGCACCGGTGGCATGTTCGAACCAGAACCGGCGATCGGCACCGGGGTCATCACCGGCGTCGACGTCGATGTCTTCGTCTTCGTCGCTCTTCTCTTCGGCCCAGTCCTGCGGTTCTTCTTCTTCAACCGCGATCTCGAGGGTTTCTTCCTGATCGGATTCGCCTTCGATGTCTTCGTCGTCTTCTTCTTCGTCCGTATCCTCGTCGCTGTCTTCTTCCGCAACGGGCGACTCGGCGGGCTCTTCCACGGCAGAGAACTCGATCGCGTCGTTGTCGGCGGCGACCTGCTGTTCGGCGAGCAGTTCGGTCAGGGTGCCGGAAAGCGCGTCGACCTGGTGCGGGTTGAGCTCGGCCCCGTCACGAAGGGTCGGCGGCTCCTGGCTGATCAGTCTTTCGAGACCGAGCAGCAGGGAAAAATTACGTCGCCATTCAAGTGAAGGTTCTTCGAGCCCGGCGTCAATTTCGGCGAGCGCTGCGTCGAGAGCACGGCGGCGGGCGGTGCCAGGCAGCAGCGAAGCCGGCTTCTCATCGCCCAGCAGGAAAGGTTCGCGGCTGAATGCTTCCGCGCGTTTCAGATCTGTTGCTGAAGGAACCGTCACTTTGACGGGTGTTGCTGTACTCGGGGCCATTAAGCCTTTGGGGTAGTCCGGACCATGGACTTGGGTCCAGCCCGGACGAGTTGGATAAATGAAAGCTCCCGACGGCGACAAGGTAAAGTCGGCCACGGTCACCTCCGTGATTCGCTCCTACGCGAACCAGATGCGATCATTTAATCACTTATGAGCATAGAGAAGCCTTCACACACCCGGATTCACATCACAGCATTCGCGATTCTTGCGTTGTTTTTGGCTCTGTTTCTGGCTGCGTGCGGCGAAGACACATCGAATGGCGAGGGCGGAACTCCCCCCGACTATTCCCGGCTGACCGAGGATTCGCCGCCAGCACTCACTGCGCTCTACGAACAGGGAAACGAACTGCTGGACGGTGGCCTCGACGCTTTTGAGTCCCGAATGGATGAGCTGAAAGGCCATCCCGCAGTAGTTAATGTCTGGGCATCGTGGTGCGGTCCGTGCCGGGCCGAGTTCCCTCACCTCCAGGATGTAGCGGCCGAGATGGGAAGCGAAGTCGCTTTCCTCGGGGTCGACTCGGACGACTCCGCCGATGCGGCCGCCACCTTCCTCGAGAACAACCCGGTGCCCTACCCGAGCTTCTCCGATCCCGACAAGAAAATAAGCCAGTTCCTGGATGTAACCCACGGCTTTCCCGGCACCGTGTTCTTCAATGCCGAAGGTGAGCGGACCTACGCCAGGTTCGGGCCCTACACCAGCCAGGAAGAACTCGAAGCTGACGTGAATACCTATGCCATTGGCGGCGGCGAAGGCTGAGTCGTTACGCTCGACTTGTGGAGATAACCGACCCAACACTCGTATTCCTTCTGATCACCCTCGGGTTGTTCGGCGTGGGTATTGAAATTCTCACCCCCGGCGGCATCTTTCCCGCACTCATCGGCGTGATCGCCCTCGTGCTTGGTGTGGTCGGAGCGTTCGACATCGGCGCGACAGCAGGTGGCATCGGCCTGCTCATTCTCGCGATTGCGTTTTTCATTGCCGCCGTAGCGTTAAAGATCTACCGGCCACTTTCGATACTCGGGGTGATCGCCCTGATCCTGTCCGGTGTTTTCATGTTCGATCGCAGCGACGACCCGACCTCGATCCCGGCAGTGGTGATCGGCAGCGTCGTACTCGGTGCTTTCCTCGTGTTCGTCATCGAGCGGGTCAGCCGGGTAAAAGCGTCACCGATCCGATACGGCCCGGAAGAACTGGTCGGACTGACCGGCGATGTGCGCCAGAGCCTCAGCCCGACCGGGCAGGTTTTCATCGATGGCGCGCTCTGGCAGGCCGAAGCGACCGACCTCGCGACCACCCCGATCGCTTACGGCGAGAAGATCCGGGTAGATGCAGTAAACGGGCTGACCCTCGCGGTCAGCCGGATTGAAACTTCAGATAATCCCGTTTCAGTAACAGACACCGAAGGAGCTGGTCAGTAATGGAAGTACTCGGCGCACTTGTAGTGATCCTCGCGATCTTCGTGCTGATCGTTCTTTTTTCGGCGATCAAGATCCTGCGTGAATACGAGCGCGGTGTGATCTTCCGTCTCGGCCGCCTGATCGACCAGAAGGGTCCGGGACTAATCCTGCTGATCCCTTTCATCGACCGCATGGTGAAGATCGACCTGCGAACCGTGACCTTGAACATCCCGCCGCAGGAAGTGATCACCCGGGACAACGTTCCGACTTCGGTCAACGCAGTCTGTTATTTCCGGGTAATCGATCCGAACAAAGCGATCACCGATGTCGAGAACTACCTGATCGCAACCTCGCAGATCTCCCAGACTTCGCTGCGTGCCGTTCTCGGCAAAGCCGAGCTTGACGAGATCCTGGCTGAACGCGAGCGTCTCAACGAATCGCTGCAGAAGATCATTGACGAGCAGACCGAGCCATGGGGCGTCAAGGTCACCACCGTTGAAATCAAGGACGTGGAGATCCCCGAACAGATGCAGCGCGCGATGGCACGCCAGGCCGAAGCTGAACGTGAACGCCGCGCCAAGATCATCAACTCCGAAGGTGAATACCAGGCGGCCGAGAAGCTGACCCAGGCAGCGGACATCATCAGCCGCAACCCGGCATCGCTGCAGCTGCGTTATCTCCAGACCCTGCTCGAGATCAGCGGCAACCAGAACTCAACCGTGATCTTCCCGTTGCCGATGGATCTGATCTCTGCTTTCCAGGACGGCATGAAGAACCTGCCGAGCGTGGTCGGACGAAGCGACAACCCGGCGAACCCCGAGTATGTGAAGCCCAGCCTGGAAGACATCGAGACCCCGGACACACCCGCCGAGGATCCGCCCCCGCCGCCTTCCGGCCTGTAGACGTTGGCCCAGCCTGAAATCCGGATAGACCAGCTCACCGGGGCGAGGGTAATCCTCGCTCCCGGACGGGCCGAACGACCCGACCAATTCCAGGTAAAGCCGTGGCAACCGCACGGCCCGGACGGATGTCCGTTCTGCGAAGGATCGGAGGATCTGACCCCGCCCGAACTGGATGCGGGGCGGCCCGACGGCTCGGCCGCTGATGGCCCCGGCTGGTCTACCCGCACGGTGCCGAACCTTTACCCGGCGCTGGTGCCGGAACCTGAAGCGGGCCAGCCGCAGGGCAACGATCCGTCGGCCGCCTTCGCCAGCACGGCGGACCCGCTGCTGGCTTCGGCCCGTTCAGCGGAGCCGGACATGTTCGCGTCCCGGCCGGCTTACGGCGCCCATGAGGTGATAATCAATTCACCCCGGCACATCGCCTCGATCACCGAACTGGATGAAGCTGAACTGGCGACGGCAGTTGCCGCCTGGCGCTGTCGCATGCTCGCCCACGAGGATGCCGCTTACGTCCAGCTAGTACTGAACCAGGGTCCTGAATCAGGGGCCTCGATCGAGCACAGTCACACCCAGGTCGGTGCGGCGAACTTCGTTCCGGCAGCGATCGC
>JBAWHK010000115.1:0-10435 GCA_049593795.1 Solirubrobacterales bacterium | reverse complement strand
CAGCCTGGACCGGATGGCCGGTCACCGATGAGGTGCCGACCCGCGGCAGGTAGTTCACCGGGACTTCGACGATCCGCCGGTCGGATTTGATGGCCAGCAGCATCATTTCCGGGCCGGCGTGGCTGCCTCCAACCGACATGTTGTCGGCCATCCAGCGGGCAGTGTCTTTGCGCATCAGCCGGTAGGTGCAGCCGACATCGGAAAGATGGCTGGTGTTGAACATCACCTCGACCATTTTCGCCACCGCCCAGTTGCCCCATTTCAGGAACCAGCCCATGTTGGCGCCATCCCAGATCATCTCGCGGGTGGTCCGGGTGCCGAGCACCACATCGCAGTCGGCACTGTAGGCGAGCAGCTTGATCACGTCTTTCGCGAGGAAGGTGCCATCCGGTTCGGCCAGCACGATCAGGTCACCGGTGGCGTCGGTAAGGCCGCGGCGCACCGCATGGCCGTATCCCTGCTTCGATTCGAACACCTGGCGGGCATCGGTCTGTTCGACCTCTTCGGCGGTACCGGCGGCCGCATTGTTGTTGACGACCAGAACTTCGTCGACCACACCGGTCTCGAAGAAATCGTTGATCACCCTGCGGATCGAATCTTTCTCGTTGTAGGTCATAAGGACCACGGATACGGTTTCTCCAGACCACATAGAGCGCGATCCTAACGAGGAGGAGGGAACAAACTGCGTCGGACCATAGAATCAGGGTTTGATGGCCGCCGATTCAGCTCAGATCCCCGAAATCCTCGAGCAGCCCCGGCACCCACTGGCCGACTGGTTCGATGACCACCGGGCAGAACGGCAACAGGCGCGTGACCGGGCGATTGCCGACGGCACCCTGAACCGGTCCCGGGCGATCATCACCATGGTCTACAACGAGGCTTTCTTCCTGCCGATCTGGCTTCGTTACTACTCGCGCTTCTTCGATCCGGCCGACATCTATGTGCTTGACAACCAGTCGGTTGACGGCTCCACCAACGGTGGTGACTACAACCGGGAGATAGTTGAACACAACAGCGTCGATCACACCTGGATGGTGGAAACGATCGAGAAGAAACAGCGTGAACTGCTGGAAGGTGGTTACGACCTGGTTCTGGTTACCGATGTCGATGAACTGGTGGTGCCCGACCCTTCGCTCGGCGATCTCGGCACCTACATGGACACGATGGTCGAGGAGTTCGTGACCTGCATGGGCTACGAACTGATCCACCTTCCGGACCGTGAAGGCCCGCTTGACCCGAAGCGTCCGGTTACCGAACAGCGCGGTTACTGGACCGAAAACGCCGCCTACAACAAGTCGGCCATGGCGACCCGGCCATCGTCCTGGGAGCCGGGTTTCCATCGCCGCAAGGACAAGCACTTCCGAGGTGACCCCGACCTGTTCATGGTGCATCTGCACCGCGCCGATTACGACGTCTGCCTGGACCGCCATCTGCTGCGCAAGGATCGCGCCTGGGAAGTCGAAGACGAGCAGTCCGGCTGGGCGGCCCACAATCGAATCACCGAAAAAGAAGAGTTCGACCGCTGGTTCTTCACCGACACTGGCTTTGAGGGTTTTCCGCTGCGAGTGGAGCGGATCCCGGAACGATGGAAAGGTACCTTCTGAAACGAAACGTCCTCAGAAAGCTGCGGGTTCGTCTCGCCGCTGTCCTGGCTGCTCTCAGCCGCAAAGCTTTCCCGGAAGCATCCGGGCCGGACGAGATGTGGCAGCGGGTGATGCTCAGCCGCTCGGTGGAAGAGCACATCGAGAGCCTTGTTCCAGCCGGACTCGATGCGGCCGAGATCAGCGGCGCTGGCCGATCCGGGCTCGGCTGGAAGAGCTTCACTTCGCTCGATTACCCCGCTTTCGACCTTTGCGCCCCGCTTGAAGTCAAGGATCGTTTCGATGTGGTGATCTGCGAGCAGGTTCTCGAACACGTGCTTGACCCGAACGCGGCTGCGGCCAACCTGCGGGGACTTTGCCGTCCGGGCGGCGCCGTGATCGTCTCGACCCCGTTCCTGATCAAGGTTCATGAACTGCCGATGTATGGCATGTTCGATTACTGGCGTTTCACCCCGCGCGGCCTGAGGCTGCTCCTGGAAAACGCCGGCCTCGAGGTCGAGACGGTCGGATCCTGGGGCAATCACGAAGTGGTGCTTGGCAACCTCGATCGCTGGGCAGCCTTCCGCAAGTGGCACCCGCTTCACAACGAGCCGGACATCCCGGTTCAGGTCTGGGCTTTCGCCAGGAACCCGGGATGAACGGACCGTCGGACCCGATCGATCTGAGGGACCTGCTCACCCATCGCGACCCCTCACAGCTCTGGTTTCAACTGGCCGAGATCGTGAACGACCGGACTTATCTTCAGCACGGAATTGAAGTAGATCCGGGCGACGTCGTGATCGACGTCGGTGCGAACGTCGGGGTGGCCGCCGCTTTCTTCCTCACCGACTGTCAGGCGGGTGAGGTTCACAGTTTCGAACCGGTGCCGGCGATCCACGAAATGCTGGTCGAAAACGTGAAAACCCTGCCGGGTGCGCGCACCTACCAGTTCGGTCTGTCCGACACGGCCAGCCAGGAGGACTTCACGTATTACGAAGGCGCGACCGCGATGTCCAGCCGGTATGCCCTGCCCGGTCGGGATCGGAACATGGTCAAGACAGTCCTGCTGGGGATGGGCCTCAGTGAAGCCGAGGCCGACGACCGGCTCGAAGGGGATTTCCTCCCGCAGACGGTCAGCTGCGAGCTGCGCCCGCTCAGTTCGGTGATCGACGCCGAGGAGATCGCCCGGATCGACCTGCTGAAGGTCGATGTCGAGCGGGCCGAACTCGATGTGCTCCGTGGAATCAACGAACGTCATTGGTCACTGGTCCGCCAGGTCGTCGCCGAAGTCCATGACGAAGGCGACCGGCTGGGACAGATCCGCACCCTGCTCGAATCACAAGGCTTCGATGTCCATCTCGGGCAGGAGGAAAACATGAAGCGGACCGATGTTTTCGTTCTGTATGCCCGTCGGACCTGAATCCGTGGGCTCTCCCGTGATAGCCGTCTGCATGGCGACCTACGAGCCGGACCCGGAGCTTTTCCGGGCACAGGTCGAATCGATCCGGGCCCAGGAAGGATGTGAATGGCACTGCTTCATCAGCGATGACCATTCCGGGCCGGAAGCCGTTGCCGTCATTGAAGAAATCGTTGGCGATGACGAGCGCTTCACTTTTTCCCGCACCGAACTCAACCTGGGCTTCTACAGGAACTTTGAGCGGGCGATCGCGATGGCTACGGATGAATATGAACTGATCGCCCTTTCCGACCAGGATGACCGCTGGTATCCGGACAAGCTGAAGGTGCTTGCTGCGGAACTCGGGGATGCCCAGCTGATTTACAGCGACCAGCGTCTGGTGACTGAAGACGGCAGCATCATCAGCGAGACCTACTGGGATACCCGCCAGAACAACTTCACCAACCTCGCGTCCCTGCTGGTGGCGAACACCGTGACCGGGGCAGCGTCGCTTTTCCGTCGTTCGGTGGTGGACCGGGCTTTGCCATTCCCAGAACTTCCGGGTGAGCAGTACCACGACCATTGGCTGGCGATGATTGCCCTTTCCCTGGGTGAGATTCATTACGTGGACCGTCCGCTTTACGACTACGTCCAGCACGGCAATGCGGTGCTTGGCCATGAAGGTGCGAACGCCGGTCTGCAGAGTTCAGGCTGGCGCCGGGTCGACCCGCGGCTCTGGCGCCAGATCCTCGGTGGCTGGGCCTCGGCCTATTTCGATGTGTTCCTGCGACTCAAAGCGATTGCACTGACGGTGCTGGAACGCTGTGCCGGCCAGATGCCGTCCGGCAAGCAGAAAGTCCTTGAGCGTTTCGCGGGCAGCGACCGTTCAGTCACCGGATATTTCTGGCTGGCGCTGCGCCCCCTCCGGCGTTTCGCCGGACACAACGAAACGATGGGCATGGAAAGAGTGCTGGCCCGCGGTGTGCTCTACCGGCATCTGGCCGGAGTCAAACGGCGGTTGCCGAAACCGGTGAAAGTAAAGCTCTCAGGGGCCACCGCCCTCGAATCAGAGCAGGGCCTCACTTCGCAGATGCGACAGAAGGTCGCACCGCTCTTCCCGGTTGTGTCAAAGACACAGCCACCGCGAATCAACCTGCTGATTCCGACGATCGACCTTGACCATCTGTTCGGTGGATACATCGCCAAGTTCAACCTGGCCCGGCGGCTTGCCGAACACGGTTTGAACGTCCGGATAGTGACCGTTGATCCGACCCCTCCGCTGCCGAAGGACTGGAAGCGGCAGGTTGAGTCCTACGCCCAGCTGGATGGACTTTTTGACAAGGTCGATGTCGTCTTTGCCCGGGATGGCAAGGAGCCGTTCCGGATCAGCCCGGAGGATCGCTTCATCGCGACCACATGGTGGACCGCCCACCTCGCGAATCGCCTGATCCGTCAGACCGGACAGGATCGTTTCCTCTACATGATCCAGGAGTACGAACCGTTGACCGTACCGTCGGGGGCCTGGGCCGACCTGGCCGAAGAGTCGTACACCTTCCCGCACCAGGCACTCTTTTCCACCGGCATCCTCAAGGACTTCTTCGTCGACCAGAAGATCGGTGTTTTTGGCGGCAGCAGAGAAGAAGGAGACCGCCTTTCGCTCGAGTTCCGGAACGCGATCACCCCGGTTGCCACCCCGGACATCGACAGCCTCACCTCCAGGGAAAATCCGAGCCTGGTTTTCTATGGTCGGCCCGAATCCCACGCCGCACGCAACCTCTATGAGGTCGGCATCGATGCCCTGAAACAGGCGGTCGCTGAAGGCATCTTCGGCGATGAATGGCGTTTCTTTGCGATCGGTTCTACCGGTTCGGGGCAACGGATCGAACTCGGGTCTGGCCGTGAACTGGAACTGTTGCCGCGAACCGACCAGGATTCATATGGCCGTTTCCTTGCCGGCCACGACCTTGGTCTGGCGCTTATGGACGCACCGCATCCCAGCCTCGTTCCCATGGAGATGGCCGCCGCCGGGATGCTGGTGGTAACCACGACCTACGGCAACAGCAAGACAGCGGCCAGGCTTGAGGAGATCTCCCCCAACCTGATCGCCGGAACCCCGGACGTTGCCGGGGTCAAAGTTGCACTTGGGGCTGCGGTGGCCCGGGTCGGGGACCATTCCGGGCGTGTTGCCGGGGCTGGCGTCGACTGGCCGTGCGACTGGAACGAAGCGCTCGATGATGAACTGCTCGGCAGCATCGCCGAAATGCTGACCCCGGTCGGGTAGCCTTCACTTCGCCCGTTGCCCGCCTGTCCACAAGCGGAGCGGCGTGGTCCTGCCCTTGAACTCCTCGCAAGCACAACAGAACCTGACCCCGGCCGAGATCGCCCGGGAGGTCGCCAAAGGCCCGGTTGTGGTCGAAGCGAGAGGCGTCGGCAAGACCTTCCGGATACCTGAACATCGGGTCGATTCGTTCAAGGAACGGGCGGTCCATCCGTTTCGCCAGAACCCTTACCGCGAACTGAAAGCGCTCGAGGACATTTCCTTCGAAGTCCATGAAGGCGAGTTTTTCGGCATCGTCGGCCTGAACGGATCCGGCAAGAGCACTTTGCTCAAAATTCTTGGCAGCATTTATCGGGCCGACCGGGGCCGTATACGTGTAGCTGGCAGGATCGCCCCCTTCATCGAACTGGGGGTTGGTTTCAACCCGGAGATGACCGCCCAGGAGAACATCGTGCTGAACGCGGTGATGATGGGTCTGTCCCGCCAGGAAGCCCGGAATCGCATAGCCCCGGCCATCGAATTCGCTGGCCTCGAAGATTTTGCTGAACTCAAACTGAAGAACTATTCGTCCGGCATGATGGTTCGCCTGGCGTTCTCGGTGATGGTCCAGGCCGAAGCCGACATCATGCTGATCGACGAAGTCCTCGCGGTTGGTGATGCCTCGTTCCAGCAGAAGTGCGAAGACGTTTTCCACGACATGCGGGCGGCAGGCAAGACGATAATCCTGGTTACCCACGACATGAACTCGGTCGAGAAGTTCTGCCATCGCGCGATGATGATCCACGATGGCAAAGTGAGCAAGATGGGCAGCCCGCAGGAGGTTGCCGAGTGGTACCTGCGAGCCAACTTTCGCGAAGAAGACGAACGCCCCGGTTTCCACCCGGGAGCCTCGGAGGAGGGCGATGACGCCCACATCGTTGATGCCTGGCTGGAGGACGCCAAAGGCGAGCGTGTTCTGAACATCGAAAAGGATGCTCCGTTCAGCATGCATGTCGAAGTCGAAGGCATCCGTGATCTGCCCGGCCCCATGTTCAGCTTCGGAGTCACCGATGAATCCGGCATGCAGGTTTTCGGGTTCACCGAGGATTTGGCTGCCGAAGGCTCCGAGTTCGAGTCATTGAAGGCAGGCGAAACGATCAGGTTTTCGGCCGAGGTCAACAACATCCTCAAGCCCGGCCGGTATTTCCTCAGCGCCCGCGGCTTCAAGCATGGCGCGCTGAACGACATCCGCATGCAGGTGCTCCGGGTGATCGACTGGGTCATTTTCGGAACCGGCATCGACGCTGGTGTGGTTTCCCTGGTCGACAAAGTCGAAGTCACCCGCAAGGAAAAAGGTTGATGGACCCGGGCACGCCGAATGGCGAACAACCGGAAACAGCCGAAACGAAACCGGCACCGGTCCTGGTCGATGTTCCGGGGCCTTCCGCGCTCGGCGGTGGCCGCAAACGGTTCTTCGATCTGCTCTACCTGATCTCGGTCAACGATTTCAAGAAGACCTATTTCGGCACCGTGCTCGGTTACCTGTGGAGCCTCCTCCGGCCGCTGGCACTCTTTGCCGTTCTCCTGTTCGTCTTCACCCAGATCTTCCGGGTCGGCACCGATGACGTTCCGTTTTACCCGGTGCTGCTTCTTTTCAACATCGTCCTGATCTCCTTCTTCCAGGAAGCAACGATGGCGTCGGTGATGTCGGTTGTGAACCAGGAGAGCGTGGTCCGGAAAACCCATTTCCCCCGGCTGGTGATCCCGCTGGCGACGGTGCTCACGGCCATATTCAACCTCTGCACCAACATGGTCGTGGTGATCATTTTCATGGTTGCTTTCGGCGTTGCGATCGTCTGGACATGGCTTTTCTTCCCGCTGATCCTGCTCAGCCTCTTCGTCCTCACCCTCGCCTGCGCGATGCTGCTTTCTTCGCTTTACGTGCGGTACCGGGACGTTGGCATCATCTGGGGTGTGGTGGTCACCGCCCTCTTCTACGGCACCCCGGTGCTCTACCCGCTGGCCACCCCTCCCGTCCCCGAGCAGTACATAAAGTGGGTCCTTCTGAACCCGCTGACCCCGATCTTTATCCAGGCCCGCCACTGGATCATCGACCCGAACGCCCCGAGTGCCGTGGAAGTCGCCGGCGGCTGGCTGCACCTGGTTCCGTCGATCACGATCTTCATCGCGATCTGTGTTTTCGCGGTCTGGGTGTTCCGCCGCGAAGCTCCCCGTATCGCCGAGGAGCTCTAGTAGCGAATGGGTAACGGACCGAAGCTGCGAAGGATTTTCGACGACATGGTCGCGGGGCGTCTCGACCCCCGGTACGCATGGATGGTGCTGGGAGCGGCAATGGTTGTGTCGGCGGTCTACTGCCTTTACATGACCCGAGGCAGCACTTTCACCGGTGACGAATACGCCTGGATCGCATTCAGCCCGTTCCAGGACTTCCGGGTGTCGATCGAACCGCACTCCGGCCACCTGATCTTCACCACCCTCTGGCTCTACAAAGCGATCCTCAACACGATCGGCACCGATTACCTCACGTTCCGCCTGCTCACCCTCGGCACGGTTTTCCTTGCGGTCGGGCTGCTCTTCATCTGGACCCGCAGGCGGGTTGGGCCATGGGTGGCCCTCGCCCCCTGCCTGGTGCTGCTCTTCTTCGGCAGTGATGCCGGCAACCTGCTGCAGGGCATTGGTTTCACGATCATGCTGGCCGTTTCGCTCGGCATGCTTGCTCTGGTTGCCCTTGACCGGGCTGACCGCCGCGGTGACATCGTGGCCTGCGCGGCCCTGACCCTGGGCGTGGTCAGTTTCACACTCATCCTGCCGTTCGTCGCCGGGGCCGCGGTGGCAATCCTGATTTCGAAAGAACGCTGGCGGCGAATCTGGGTAGTGGCAATCCCGATCGCCATCTATCTGGCCTGGCGGGTCTGGCTGCTGGTGGAAAACATCGAGGTCCCGAACGGCAGTGCCCACCTGAGCAACGTTCTGCTCATGCCCTCCTGGACCTTCCAGTCGCTGGCCGGGATCCTCAGCGCCCTGACCGGCTTCAACTACAACTTTGAAACCGGCAGCTGGCTCGCCCCCGGGGAGATGGCAGGCCCGGCGCTCGCCCTCGGTTTCCTGGCGCTGGTGGGCTGGCGTATCCGGACCGGAAAAATGAGGTCCTGGTTCTGGGTTGCGGTGACAGTCATGCTGGCACTGTTCGCTTCCCAGGTCCTTGGCTGGATTCCGGCAGTGCGCACACCGGCCACTTCCCGTTACCTCTACCCGGGGGCATTCGTGGTGATCCTGGTACTGGCCGAAGCTTTCCGCGGCTACCAGTTCTCCCGCACTTCTTTCACCGCGCTCTGGCTCGTTGCTTTCTGTGCTTTCGCCACCAATGTGGCTTTCGTGAAAGACAGCGGACGGGCACTGCGTGAGCGCACCCCGGCAGTCTCAATGGAAGTCACTGCCAGTGCCCTGGTCAATTCGGCGTACCCGTACCTGCCCGGCGAGGATGCGCAGCCGCTGGTGGATCTGGTTTCCGATCCCGGGGTTTCGGTCACCGATCAGGCCCAGAAGGATTACGGTGGACTGGCGATGAGTGAAACGGATCTGATCGCCCAGCCGGATCTCGCAGCCCGGGCAGACGCAATCCTCGCCGGGGCTTTCGGGACCAGTCTCGTGCCGGACAAACCTGGCCGCTTCTGTCAATTTCGCCCGACCGAGAAGGCAGGCCCGAACGGCAAGGTGGAAACCACTCTCGCCCCGGGCGGTGCGGTCCTCACGAGTCAAACCGCAGGCAAAGTTTCGTTGCGTCGCTTCGGCCAGAGCTTCTCGGTTCCGGTCGGACAACTCGAACCCGGCAAGAAGATGTTGCTCTACGTCCCCGCGGATGACAGCGACGTTCCCTGGCGGCTTTCGGCAAGCGTGCCGTCCCTGGACGTCTGTGACGTCCTGATCCGGCCCGACGAAGGCTGAACCGCAGTCAGACTTTACGCAGGGTCAAAGCGACCTGGTACATGTCACCGGTCAGCACACTGACGTCCAGCAGGTCGAACATCGGGGCCCACTTCTCCCGCACGTAAGGCAGCGTGATCACGGTTTCGCCGTAGCTCATCGGATCATCGGCGGCATCGTCATATTGCGGATGGCCGTCGGTGTCGTGCGGCACGAAAACATAGTTCGATTTGCGCAGTTCCTTCAGGCGGTCCGGGCCGAGCCGGTCAACTGCCGGCTGCATCAGCGGGTTGAAATCGATGTACGCCGGCGGGCGAACCGTGACCACAAAAAGGCCACCGGGGTTCAGGCCATCGTGGATCGCTTTCAGTGAAGCCATGTGCGCTGCCTCGGAAATATGGGTGAAAACCGAGAAGGCGAATACCAGGTCGAACTTCTCTTCGAAAGGCAGGGTTTCGGGAAGGAACTCGCTGCGGGCCAGGGTGGCCGGCACGCGACTGGTTCGACTCACATCGAGGATGTCTTCAACCGGATCGCAGCCGTAAAGGTTGCCGGGTTCCAGGTCTTTGGCCAGCATCCGGGTGAGGCGGCCCCAGCCGCAACCGAAGTCGAGCACGTTCGACTTTTTGAGCTTGCTTTCACCGTGCTTTTTCTGCATCTCTTTCACCTTGCGGTAAAAACAGACGCTCTGGGCGGCAAGGGTAGGTCCGCTGGTTCCGTTCCACATCTGCTGGAGCGCCGGTTCCGGCAGATCCGGCAGGTATGCGCGAATCCCGGGGAAAGCTTCGTACTCCTTGGTCAGCAGCAGCGACCAGAGGTCATCATCAAGGCTTTTGAACTCTCCGTAGCCTTCCGGGCCCGCACCCTCGATCGCGGCTTCGATCCGGTCGAGTTCCTCACCGAAAAGCGGAACCAGCCATTCGTCCAGGTTCGCCGATGAAGTTTCGCTCTTCAGGGTGGTGACCGCACGCCGCCCGAGGGCCGTGTTGGCAAGTTTGCGGGCGACTTTGGTCGCGGCGCCAGTAGCTTTTTGGGCCAGGGGCCGCTGGGGAGAATTCGGTGTCATCGCGGACGATCCTACCTTTATGGGTGCCCGCCCCGGAAGCCTCCGACTTCCGCCCGTGAATTGTGTCTACGCTGTGACGGTAAATGTCTGGTTTGGAAAAGGGAGATGAGCCACCACGTATCGCCGTGGTCATCCCCAACTGGAACAGCCTTGATGATTTGCGCGAATGCGTGGCGTCATTGCGTGCCCAG
>JBAWHK010000114.1:0-1721 GCA_049593795.1 Solirubrobacterales bacterium | reverse complement strand
AAGCCCGCCGGTCGGGGCACTTTCCGGCCAGTTGGTTGGAGACCTGCTGAAGGCGCTGGAAGAGGTTCGGGAGGTCCCACCTTCGGTGTTGGTTTTTCGTTCCGGGCTCGACCGTTTCTTCTGTGCGGGGGCGGAGTTGAAGGAGTTCGGAGGTGCCGACACCAGGACGTTCGTTGATTACGTGGCCGGTATCCGTGACGCTTTCGACGAGATCGCGGCGCTTCAATTTCCGACTCTGGCCGCGATCGATGGTGCCGCGCTGGGGGGCGGTCTGGAACTTGCGCTCGCCTGTGACCTGATCTTTGCCGGCCCCGGAGCGAAGATGGGCCTGCCGGAAGTCAGGCTCGGCATCCTTCCGGGTGCCGGGGGAACCCAGCGTCTGCCAAGACGGATCGGTGCGGGCCGGGCCAAGGACCTGATGCTGTCCGGGCGCCCCATCGGGGCAGAGGAAGCTGAAAGCCTCGGTCTCGCAATCAATGCTCCGGACGGAGCCTTCGAAGGTGCGATGAGCTGGGCTGAGGGCTACCTCAAGAATTCGAGCATGGCCGGCAACGCGATCCTCGACTGTGTTGATGCTGCATTGGGCCCCGACCTGGAGACAGGTCGGAACCTTGAGCTTTCGGAAATCGAACGGCTCTACGAAGACGGCGATGCTCGTGACCGGATTTCGGCTTTCATCGAGAGCCGCAAGGATCGCGGCTGAGCGGTTTCAGCCGATGCCGCGGTTCACGGCGACGATCCAGGCAATGATGTCTTCGGTGAGCACGGTCAGGTCCGGTTCACCCGGCTGGTCGAGTTCTTCCCGGATCAGTTCCCTGATGCCGAGCACCACGCCGGTGAAGATCCGGGTTGGCACCGGTTTGAGTTCCGGGTCCTGCGTAATGGCAATCGTGTGCTGGTACTTCAGCAGTTTGGTGAACGCCCCGGCGCCGGTCCGCCGTCTGGCCCTCGCTTCAGGTCCGGCGGCTTCCATTTCGACGTAGAACGTTTTGCTGGCCGGTATGTCGCTCTGCACTTTGTCGATGAACGCGGTGATGACCACTCTGGTCAGCTCAACCCAGCCGAGGTCAGGATCGATTGCTTCGGCCACGGCCCCGACGACTCCCCGCGAGTAGATGTCGAAGGCGCGCAGCAGGCAGTCTTCTTTGTCGGTGAAGTTCTCGTAGAAGGCGGTGCGGGACACCCCGGCTTCGGACACCACGTCGGCGATCGAGACGTCATTCCAGCCCTGCTCGGCAACAAGTTTCGTGATTGCGGACATCAGCCGGACCTGCTGCGAATCGGCAATCTCCGCCGAACTCAGCTGGTTGGGACCTTTGGGCAGCGGGGTCCGGGGGCCAAAAGTTGGAGACTCGGGCATGGTCGGAGGATAGTCCCCGGCCTCACGGTCCTCATCTTCAACCAAAAGGTTGACAATCTCGATCAGTTGATCTATCTTCAACTAAATGGTTGAAGAAACTGAAGAGGTCGACCGGATATTTCACGCGCTTTCAAACAGCACCCGGCGGCGCATGCTGCGGCAGCTTTCACGGAGATCCTGCTCAGTTGGTGATCTGGCAGAACCAGCGGAAATGTCTTTCGCCGCGGCATCGAAGCACGTCCAGGTTCTGGAGAAAGCCGGAATGGTGAACCGAAGGGTCAAGGGAAGGCAGCACATCTGCTCCCTATCGCCAAAACCGCTCAAAGAAGCAAGCGAATGGCTGAGCTTTTACGAGGAGTTC
>JBAWHK010000113.1:0-4059 GCA_049593795.1 Solirubrobacterales bacterium | reverse complement strand
CTGATTGGCTGTCCGAAAGTGACCACCTTGAACCGCAATGAATCAGCATCCACGCACCCAATGATCCTGAGCGCCCGGGTGACAACGGCCGCATCACCAAGGAGAAATTAGACCGATGTGCATGCAGTGCGTAACTGGAGCTTCTGTCGTTGCGGGCGCTTCAGCGACCGGATTCCTTGCGTGGCTACGCGTTCATCGTCCTTTCCGGATCAACCCCAGACGCATGAAGGCAATCTCGGCCGGGCTTCTTGTCCTGGCAGTGATCGCCTCGGGTGCGGTCGCCTCGCCGTCGGGCTCGAGCCAGGCGGCGCGAACCCCGTCGGCGGTCGCCGTCGAATCCGGACCCTGATGCGTATCGGCTTGCGACTTCCCCGCCTGAAGTCAGCGACCCTCGGCACCGAGGTCGGCTGCGATCGCGACAATCTGCCTCAATTGATCACGCAGCACGGAAAGAACCCGCCTGGAAAGTGCGCCGAACGCTGGGGTGGCACCATCAAAGCGGGGAAGCAACCCCCATCGGCCAGTCACCTCGGCGTGGACCATTGCGACGTAGTCGAGTTCCTCGACCGGTGTCGGCGCAGGTCCGAGGAAACGCTTTGCCGAAAGTACGCACTCATCATGAAGGCGACAGCTAGTTCGCAGCACTAAATCACGTTCTTCCAGGGTCTCCGCCAGCTCGTTTGCGCCCTGACCGATCATTCGCGCGGAACGGCTGATTTCCCGCAGAATCGCGAGAGCGCGTGGATCCACCTGATGCGCCGAGAAGCGCTCGCAGGCACGCGACATGTGACGCGCGTAGGCGATCAGCTCCGCGAGCTTTTCGTGGGCGGGTTCGAGCGCCGGAGCCTCCCCGTCGCGACGTGGCGCGCTCGTGTGCATGGTTTCGATGACCCGTTCGAGATTCAGATCGCGGCGCCGGCGTACCGATTCGGAAGTCCGTCCCGAGACTTCCGGATATGCGCCGCTGCCTTTCCGGCCTGTTGAAGAGTCCATGGGTGAGCCTCGTGAGATCAGTTGAGCCTCATAAATTCAGTCGATTACAAGCTATACCCCCAAATTCTTGCCACCAAACATTCTGAACTTGCGCCAGCGAGGGCAGCCTCACCGGGTTCACCGGCTCAACGGCTCCACCCAGACGGGACGGTCAGATCGAGATCGTGACTTTTCCCCGGGCCCGTCCCTGACGCAGGTAGCGAATTGCCGAAGTTGCTTCCTCAAGAGGAAACGTACGGTCGACTTCGGGTCGGATCTGCCCTGCTTCGACCATGAGTTTGAGCTCGTGAATGTCCTCCCCGCTTTCCGAAGTTATGAAGGTGCCGAGGGTCTGGCTCACAAAGGGAGACAGGGCCATCGCCTTCAGCTGTCGACCGGTGCCCCCAAGCCACCGTCCGTCGGATTCCCCACCGACTATCAGCAGCCGTCCCTTTGGGGCCAGTACTCGCCGGATGTCGGTCAGCGAACGGTTTCCACCGGTGTCCATGATCACGTCAAAGCTGCCTCGTGCCTGAGCGAAGTCCTCAGTCTTGTAATCGATCACGTGATCCGCCCCGAGTGAACGAACCAGCTCGAGCTTCTCTGAACTTGCGACCCCGGTCACCTCGGCTCCAAGTGCTTTCGCGATCTGGACCGCGAAGCCGCCTACCCCTCCGGAGGCTCCGAGGATCAGGACTCGCTGACCCGGGCCAACCCGGCAGCGATCACGCAATCCTTCAAGTGCCGTCGTGCCAGAGATCGACATCGCCGCAGCCTGCTCAAAGCTGAGCGATTCCGGTTTGAGAACTATCTTCTCCGCTTCAGCCCGGGCGAGCTCTGCGAAGGATCCTTGGGCTATCCCGAACACTGCGTCGCCTGGCTTGAGTCCATCGACCGCTGAACCAGTCGCTTCGATGATGCCCGCAACGTCCATGCCGGGGACGATGTTCTTTGGTGCTCGCAGGCCGTAACCCGCCGCTCTTACCGGGTAAGGCAAGCCTGCCGTCAGGTGCCAGACGCCCTGGTCAACTCCGGCTGACCGCACCCTGATCAGGACCTCGTTTTCGCCGATTTCGGGTGGGGCGATCTCTTCAAGACTCAGTACGTCTTCCGGTTCGCCGTATTCACGCTGGACGATCGCTTTCATTTTCTTCATGGGATCAACTCCGTGATTGCTTTGGCTTACGGTGTAAGTATATACATACAGCGTAAGCTTGTGCTTGGATGGAGAACCTTTGAAACGATCGGGAACAGTCGGCCAGAAAGGAAAACGGGCGCCACTCAGCCGGGAATCGGTGCTGGAAAAAGCAGTCGAACTGGCCGACCGGACAGGCATTGAATCCCTGTCCATGAGAAAACTGGGGGCCGCTCTCGGGGTAGAGGCCATGTCTCTCTACAACCACGTTGGAGGCAAGGATGACCTCATCGACGGCATGGTCGACCTGGCTTTCAGCGAGATCGCGTTGCCGGTCGAAAATGAAGAGTGGCGACTGAGCATGCGCAGCCTTGCGTTTTCGACCCGCGAGGTCCTCCGATGTCACCCGTGGGCCGCCCCCCTGATGGATTCCCGGTTGAACCCCGGCCCGGCCACCCTGGGCCATCACGACGCGGTCATCGGAAAACTTCGTGCCGCCGGCTTCTCGATCGCAATGGCCGCGCACACGATCTCACTGCTGGACGCATACACCTACGGGTTCGTCCAGCAGGAACTCAGCCTCCCCTTCGACACCCCGGAACAGACCGGTGACGTAACCAAAATGATCCTTGACCAGATGCCGGCAGACGAATATCCGAACCTGGCCGAGATGGCGACCGGTCACGTGCTGCAGCCCGGTTACGACTTCAGCCAGGAATTCGAATTCGGTCTGGATCTGATCCTTGACGGTATCGAGGGCAACCTGGAACAGGAATGATCTCGCAAGGCCCCGTCCCGGCAGCAGGTTCGACTGCTACTTCCTGACCAGCTTGACCCTGGTCTTCATCGTCTTGTTCGGGCAGCCCGATCCGGGCCTGTAGGTGAGCTTCACCGTGAGCTTGGCCTTGCCACGCTTCTTCAGGTTCTTCGCGGCCTTGCCTTTCGCCTTGACCGTCAGCCTGCCGTTGCCGGATGAGTTGAGTTTGGCCGAAGACTTCTTGTTGTTCTTTGATCCCTTGAGGATGACCTTGCCCGCCCCTCCGGCTTTGACCATGAGCTTCACGGTGCCGTTCTTCCTGTTCGATTTGAAGCCGCTGGTCTTGAGCTTCTTTGGCGGACAGACCGGCGCCGAATCAGCGGTGAAAGCAGCACTCACGGCTCTGGCTTCGCTCATGGTCACTTCGCAGGTGTTTGCCCCGTCCAGGCATCCATCCGCCGAAAAGCTGGAGAAGGTGCTGCCGGCGTCGGGCGTGGCGGTCAGGGTGACCTTGGTTCCGTCCGTGTAGTCCTCCGAACAGTCAGCTCCACAGTCGATGCCGCCCGGGGTCGACCTCACGGTGCCGGTGCCGGTGCCTGATTTGTCAACGCTGAGGGTGAATTCGGGGGCCGTCGTCGAAGCTGTCTGGACGATGTTTCTGGTGCCGTTGAAGCGGTACCAGACGGCGGTCGCAGTTCCGTCGGGGCTGATCGCGATCTGGGAGTCGATAGCCCCTCCACCGGTGGTCGAGAGGTCGGTCGGGGCCCCGAAGGAGCCGCCGGGCGGGCGGGTTGTCGCCTGCACGATGGAGCTGGCGCCTTCGGAGCGGTGCCAGACCGTGGTCGCGGTTCCGTCGGGGCTGATCGCGATCTGGGGCTGATCGGCCATCCCGCCGGCCTGGGAGAGGTTGATCGGAGATCCGAAGGAGCCCGCGGGGAATCGGGTTGCAGCCTGAATAATGGTGTCGGAGCCTTCATTGCGGCGCCAGATGGCGGTCACGGCTCCGTCGGGGCCGATCGCGACCTGCGGGACGAAAGCGTTCTGACCGGTTTCCGAGAGGTCACTCGGGGTGCCGAATGACCCGCCGGGCGGACGGGTAGCACCCTCGATCCTGTACCCCGCTCCGTTGTAATAAGTCCAGACTGCGACCGCCGTTCCGTCGGGACCGATAGCCAGTTGGGGGTCGAAAGCATCC
>JBAWHK010000112.1:0-18119 GCA_049593795.1 Solirubrobacterales bacterium | reverse complement strand
TCGTGAAGGATCCCGGAAGGGATCAGGTGGAACTTGAATTCCTCACCATCGCGCACGATCGTGTGGCCGGCATTGTTGCCGCCCTGGAATCGGACGATGGCGGAAGCATCCTGGGCCAGAAGATCGGTGATCTTGCCCTTGCCTTCGTCGCCCCACTGGGTACCTACTATCGCTGTTCCTGGCATGAAAGGAGCAGTCTACGGAGCGTCTCTGAGTCTTGGCTTGAGACGCGCATCGTCACCCTTCAAGATCAGGGCTTCACCGCAGATTTCAACCAGCCGGGAAACGGTCCTTTCGCCGATCTGGGCTTCGAGTTCCAGGTGATCGAGGTTGGTCGTGAC
This sequence comes from Solirubrobacterales bacterium, assembly GCA_049593795.1. Taxonomy (GTDB): domain Bacteria; phylum Actinomycetota; class Thermoleophilia; order Solirubrobacterales; family 70-9; genus 67-14. The sequence continues at coordinate 17,778 of JBAWHK010000112.1, read as the reverse complement.
GATGATCGGCTTCTCTCGCTCGTAGCGCTCGTTGATCAGCGCATAGAGCTGTTCGAGAACCCATTCGGTCTGCTTTTCCGCACCGAGATCATCGATGTGGAGCAGATCCACGTCGCAGAGGCGCTCGAAGAATTCGGCGTAGGATTCCTCGCCGATCTGGGCGTCGAAGGTCGACCGGATCCGGGCCAGCAGTTTCGGCAGGGAATAGATCGCGACCGAATGTCCACGTTTCAGCGTTTCGCTGGAAACAAGCATGGCCAGAGTGGTTTTGCCAGTTCCGGTGTCGCCCATCAGCCACAGTCCGTGGCCTTCGTCGAGGTTCTTGTCCATCGAATCGATCCAGTCCCGGATCGCGTTCACGGCAGTCGGTTCGATCTCGGTGACCGGCGGCCGGTCGAAGGACACTCCGCGGTACCGGCGCGGGATCACCGAATTGATGCCGGAGGCCCGTGCTTTGGCGAGGCGTGGCGCGCGACACTCGCACACGTAGGCCAGATCGTCATCTCCGAGGATCCAGCCGCCGCCGTCACATTTGCCGAAGGGACAGGTGTTGCTGCGCCCGTTCTGGGCGAAACCGTTTGCCATTAGGCCACCATCCGGTCAGGTGTGACGTTCTTGATCAATGCTGTTCCTGTTCGGCCCGCACGGCGGGGGCCGATCCTTCACCGGCCGGGTGCTGCGGTGCCGGTTCGACGAACTTGGGGTATTGCGGAAGGAAGGTCAGGGGGCTCATGCCGATCGGGCCGTTTCGGTGTTTGGCGATGATGACTTCCGCGGTGCCGTCCCGTTCCTCTTCTTTGCGGTAAACGTCATCGCGGTAAAGGAATGCGACCAGGTCGGCGTCCTGCTCGATGTTGCCTGAATCACGCAGGTCGGAAAGCATCGGCCGTTTGTCGGGGCGGGATTCGTTTGCGCGTGAAAGCTGGGACAGGGCAATCACCGGCACGTTGAGTTCGGATGCGAGCAGTTTGAGCCCACGGCTGATCTGACCGACCTTTTCGACCATGCTGTTCCGGGTTTCGTCCATGCGCATCAGCTGGAGGTAATCGACGATGATCAGGCCCAGGCCGCCCCGCGAGATCTCCTGGGCGTGGAGACGCCGGGCTTTCGCCCGCAGGTCGAGCAGGCCCAGGTCGGAGGTCACATCGATCCAGAGCGGGGCTGCGTCAAGTTCGCCGCAGGCCCGGACGACTTTGTCCCAGTCCCGTTTGCCGACCCGGCCTTTGCGCAGCTGCTCGCCGTAAACCTTGGATTGGGAAGCGATGAATCGCTGGGCGAGTTCGATCTCGGACATTTCCAGCGAGAAGAAAGCGACCGGTTTGCCGGATTTCACGGCGACGTTTTCGGCAACGTTCGCGACGAAAGCACTCTTGCCGACCGAGGGTCGGGCGGCGACGATGATCAGGTTGGAAGGCTGGAAGCCGCCGGTCATCTCGTCGAGATGCTTGAAGCCGGAAGGCGTTCCGGTCATCTTGATCTCGCCGGTGGAGAGTTTGTGGAGGCGTTCGACTTCGTCGTCGAGAACTTCGTTCAGCCGACGAAAGTCACCGGCCTGTTCTTTGTGGGCGACATCGAAGAGGAGCTGTTCGGCGCGCTCGGAGAGCTGCTGGCCGCTTCCGTCGCGCTCGTTGACCCAGGCCCCGATCTGGTGGCTGGTGTCCAGCAGACGCCGCAGGAGGGCGTTTTCCTGGACGATCTCCGCGTAATGCTTGGCGTTGCCGGGAGCCGGGACTTTCGCCGCGAGTTCCGACACATAGTTTTTGCCGCCCGCTTCGTCGATCAGGCCGGCGGTGACCAGCGCTTCGTTGACGGTGAGCTCGTCGCACGGCTTGTCGCTGCCGTAAAGCTCGGCCATCACCCCGTAGATCGCACGGTGGCGATCCAGGTAGAAATCGCCGGCTTTCAGTTTTACGTCATCGACTACCCGGTTGAGGGCGGGCTCGCTGACCAGCATCGCGCCGAGGACTGATTCCTCGGCCTCGATGTTCTGGGGTGGTACCTGAGCTATTTCTCTTCGGCGACGATGGTCTTGACGGAAGCAATCGCGCCGCCAGCGACTTCAACGTCGATCATGTAGGTGCCGATCTGGTGGATCGGCGCATCCAGGCGGATCTTGCGGCGGTCGACCTTGATGCCACGGGCATCGCGGATCGCTTCGGCAATTTCCTTGGAGGTGACGGCGCCGTAAAGCTTGCCGTCTTCACCGGCACGATGGGTGATCGTGAGAACGGTCTTGGAGAGCAGTGATGCGTTCTCCTTGGCGCGGGCGATCGCTTCGCGTTCTGCTTTCTCGGCAGCTTCCTTGCGACGGATCGCTTCTTCCAGCGCGCCCGGGGTGGCCGGCTGGGCCAGACCGCGGGGCTGAAGGTAATTGCGCAGGTAGCCGGATGAAACTTCCACCGCGGTGCCGTTGTCGCCGAGTCCTTCGACGTCAGCGAGGAGAATGGCCTGAGCCATTACCGCTCACCCACGTACGGCAGGAGGGCCACTTCGCGGGCGCGCTTGACGGCGACGCCGAGCTGGGCCTGGTGCTTGCGGGAAAGGCCGGTGACGCGACGGGAGCGGGTCTTGCCCTTGTCGGAGATGAACCGACGCAGCAGCGTCAGGTCCTTGTAATCGAGGTTCTCGGCCGTAATCTTGGTGTACTTGCGCGGACGAACTCGCTCGCTGAAGCGGCGTCCTTTGCGCGATGATCCTGCTTCTCGTGTGTTAGCCAACTTACTTTCCGGTGCCTTACGTAGTTCTAGCCCGGACGACCGGGCATAACGGACTCGTGATCCTAGCGGTTTGTACCGTTTTACTGCACGCAGATGCCATCACGACCGGACCGTTTGGTACGGAACCGGCCGTGAGACCCCTGTTCGGCCCGCTAGAAGGGAATGTCGTCATCCGCAGCGCCGCCGCCGCCTGCCGGGTTGAAGTCCCCGGTATCGGCCGGTACGTCGGACTTCGGGGTGAAGCCGCCACCGCCACCGCCGGCGTTGCCTCCGCCGCCTGGTGCGGAGCCGTCGCGGGAACCGAGGAACTGGACCGTCTCGGCGACGATCTCGACGGTCTGGCGCTTGCCTGACCCGTCTTTGGCTTCCCATTCACGCCAGTCGAGGCGTCCGTCGACCGCGACCGGCCGGCCCTTGGAGAGGTAGTTGGCGCAGTTCTGGCCCTGTGCTCCCCAGACCGTCACGTTGAAGTAGTTGGGCTTGTCGACCCACTGGTCGCCATCCTTGCGACGGCCGTTGACGGCAATGCGCAGCTGGCAGACAGCGGTTCCGCTGCCAGTGTGTCGAAGTTCGGGATCGGCAGTCAGGTTGCCGGTGACAGTGACCCTGTTGATGTTCTCAGCCATTGTGTGTTCGCTCCTTATCGTTCTTTACGTGCATCTCAGTAGTCAGTGCAGCAGTCGGGCTGGACCTCATGTACCTGACAGCCGCTCAAAGAAAATACCGAGACTGGATGACCCCAAAAGGGGCCAGGCACGAAATCTCGCCCCCAGCCCACAGAAAGCCAGCAATTTGGGAGGAATGCCCATCGGCCCGATATCCGAAAGCCAACCAACCATCGCTCCTCCTTGACTGCTCTCAGAGCATCCAAGGCGGAGCGATGGTCCCATGGACAACCAACATTCCGGTCCAGGCCACCCGTTCGTCCGCAACCTTCCGGGTCGACTTTGCCGTCGCCTGAACGGTGAAATCGACCCAGGCCCGCGCCGCCGATCGGCCCAACCCGTGCTGGGTCGTAGAAGGCTCCTCCTAGGGGCCAGAACCGACCCGGAACCATCTGCGCGGGTGGGGCCCTCCCGACCAACCCGGGGTCCCGCTGTCCTTCCAGCCTGCAAAAGAAAGGGCGCCCCGTCGGGCGCCCTTTCGAAACCTTACTGAAAAGTGATCTCAGTCTTCGCGGTAACGGCCGCGGCCGCGACGCTCGTCATCGTCGCCCGTGGGCTGCATGATGACCGAGGTAGCCGGCGGTGCCGGGAGTACCGGTGCGTCCGGATCAACCTTGAAGATCCGGAAGCGCATTACTTCATCCTGGATCTTCAGCGTGTGATCGAGATCGACCAGCAGCTGGCGCGATCCTTCGAAGCGGAACCAGCGGTAATCCGACTCTGACTTACGATCAATCTCGTAGGCCATTTCACGGACGCCCCAGTTATCTTCGTGCAGGAGCGACCCGGCAGCATCGATCGAGGACTTGGTCTCGGTGACCAGTTTCTCGCGGTTTTCCTCCTCGACCGCGGGGTCGAGCATGAGGACCAGTTCGTATTGGCGGGTTTCTTCAGACAAAATCGACGCGGGACTATAACGAGCTTTGGGGGGAGAGACTCTGCCGCCCCCGTCTGAGGTCATCATGAAGGACCTCAGAATCGACCGGGAACAGGCCATCAAGGTCGCCGCGATCGTTGGCCTTCTGATTCTTGCGATCAGCATCCTGCCGGGCTTGCTGCGGGCGCCCGAACCCCCGGATTTGCCTCCAGACGTGGGTTTCCGGCCCTCCGAAGTTGTGTCCCAACCCTCGCCCCGCGATGTCACGAAGCCTGATTCCGTGGTTCCCGCGGACAAGCCGAAAGCCGCGACCGACCACGGCAGGACCGCCCCCGGAACTTCCCGCCGTGAAACGAAAGAAAAGCGGCCCCGAAACGCCCCGGATCGGCGTCAAAGTGGCCACAAAGCGGTATCCGGGGCCCCGAACCAGGCGGTTGAAGCACCCGACGTGCCGGATCCTGCCCCCGCTCCCGCTCCGGCGATGCCGGCACCCGCTCCCCCTCCGCCGACGCTTCCCGTTGCTCCCCCTCGCCACAACCAGATCCCGAACCGGTACGGCCCGGCGATGGCTCGGAAGAGTTCGCTCCCCGCTGAAACAGAAACGGAAACGGTCAGTCGAGACCGCGAACGAAATGCCGGATACGGCCGGTGGCCGGTGACTTGAACGGGTAATAGAGCTCGGACGCATGACCCCGGTTGGGCACAACGTAGAGACGCCCCCCGGGGAATCTCCTGGTCACCTGGCGGGCTTCCTTCACCGACGTGATCGCATCGAACTCACCAGCCAGCACCAGGGTTTTGAGCTGGCCGGGCATCGACTTTCCCTCCGGGATCGGAGGTTGCATCAGGTCGGTCGGGGCCGGCCAGGTGAGGCAGTTGGCGACATCGCTGGCGGGATCGTTGAACCAGAACGACTTTTTCAGCGGCGCGAAAAGGTTGTTCGGGCGAAAGGCTGCGATCGCCTGGTTCATCTGCCGGCGCCGCTCTTCGATTGCGGACAGACGGTTCCACGGGGTCGGATAGTCGTTGCATATGACCGCGTCGTACATTCCCTCCGAGAAATACCGGGGCGATCCGGAGCCGGGCGGGCCGGGGTCGGTCAGTTTCCGAAGGGCCTTGCGATTGCCGCCGAGGAACTTTGAAACCGCGGAATTCAGCTTGCGAAAGCCATCCGGCGCGTAACTCGGGGCGGTTCCCATCAGATACCCAATGATCTCACTGCTGAACTTCGAAGACGGACCAACCCGTTTCAGGGTCCGTTTGTAACGACCGAGTGCGTTGCCGAAACACCCCGGGAACCGTTTGCAGGAAAGACGGATCGCGTTCTCCGCAGCCGGATAGAGGGTCCGCCAGAACGGGTCGTTTCCCGGGTACGCGGAAGAGAGAATGAGACCCTTGAGCCCCTGGCCGTAGCGGGCAGCGTACGACTGGCCGAGATAGGTGCCATAAGAATCCCCGTAGAGCAGCATCTTGCGCTTTGGCAGCCCGAGGGACCGGCGCACCGCTTCAACGTCAGCAGCCGATTCCGCCGTCGTATAGCCCTGGTACTTCGGACCGAGCTGCCTGGCGCAGGCTTTGAGGGCCTTCCCCTGCCGCACCCGTCCGCGCTGGAGCTGCCGGCAGTTGAGTGGATCGGAAAGGCCGGTCCCGCGCTGGTCGATCGCGATCAGCTCATGCCGTTTGAGGAACGGCGCGAATACGGCACCCATTGGCTTGATCGAATCGAAGTTCGTTGCCGCGAACCCCGGCCCGCCCTCGATGAAAACGATCGCACCTTTCGACGGACGGGATCGATCGCCGCGCGGCCGGATCGCGAAACCGATCTTTTGCCTGCCCAGTTCCGGAAGCCCCCGGACCGCTGGCACTTTTATGTGGCCGCACCTGAACGACCGGTTCGCGCCGATGTCGCACTTCTTGAGGGCCGGACGGGCAGCCGATGCCGGTGAAGGCATCACTGTGGTCGCAGCGAGAGCGGCCAACCCGAGGATCAGCAGCCGTTTCATTCGACCGTCCGCTTCGCTCCCAGCAACTTCCGGTACTCATCGATGTCAGCCACCTGCTCGTCGATCCAGTCCCCCGGAGTGCGCGACACGATCACTTCACGCAACCCGTCGGCCCGGGTGCGGCGCTCCTCGGGCGACATGGTGAGCGCCGTGTGGATCGCGTCGGCCTGCTCCTGGATATCGAACGGGTTGACCGTGAGGACATGCTCTTTCAGTTCTTCGTGCGACCCGGTGTTCTCGGAAAGCATGACCACACCATCACGCAGGTTGATCGCCGGGGCTTCTTTCGCCACCAGGTTCATGCCGTCGAAGATCGCGTTGACCATCAACAGGTCGAAATGCCGGTACCGGGCGAGGGCTTCATCGAAGTTTTCGTAGACGCGCAGATCGATCGGCATCCAGTCGGTGGTGCCGTGCCGATGGTTGACCACCGCGACCAGTGCCTCGATGCGCTCGAGGTACTCCGCATATTCCGGCACATCCTGCCGTGAGGGCTGGAGATGGGCGACGAAGGTGACCTTTTCGCGGAACTCCGGGTGCTGGGCGAGGAAAGTGTCGAAGGCGGTGAATCCACGCAGGATGTTCTTTGAGAGGTCGGCCCGGTCAACCCGGAGGATCAGGTGTTCGCGCCGGCGGGCGATGACTTCCTTTTCGGCGATAGCGACATCGGGCGATTCGGCCGAGCGGGCGAGCCGTTTGGCGTCGATCGGGAGCGGATAGGCCCGGGCGATGGTTTTGCCTCCGGGATGGGTGACGCTGAGCTCGTCGTAATCGACCTCGTAACCCATCAGACGCCTGCAGCAGGAAAGGAAATTGTGGCAGTAGGTGGAGGTGTGGAACCCGATGATGTCGTTGCCGAGCAGGCCGGCGAACAGTTCTTCCCTGATCCTGCGGGGAAGCACCCGCCAGCTGTCCGGCTGCGACCACGGGATGTGCACGAAGTGGTAGAGAAACGCGTCAGGCCGGGCGGCACGAATTATCGCCGGGGCCGTGTAGAGGTGGTAGTCGTGGAGCATCACCAAAGGCTGTTCACGACCCTCTATCTGGCGGACTACCGCATTGGCGATGTCGCGATTGACCACCTGGTAGCCCTCATCCCAGGCCTGGAGTTCGGTGTCACGGATGTCGGGCGCGTTCGAAAGATCCCAGAGGTAATGCTGAATGAACCAGAGGATCGGGTTGGCGATCACACTGTAGAAACGGTCGTAAGCCCACTTTTCGCTTTCGACCAGCAGGACTTTGTACGCGAGTTCATCGAATTCGACGTCCAGTGGCTCGAAATCGTTCTCTTCGGTGACCGCGATGTCCTCGTCGGTCATTGCTGAAGCGATCCACAAAGCGTTGCGGTCAGCGACCAGGTTGGAAAGCGCGGTGACAAGCCCGCCGCCGCCGCGTCGAAGGACACGGTTGCCTTCTTCGTCACGGTCGAACGACGCCGGCCCGCGATTCGAGACGATGATCAGCGGCTGTTCAGTCTCTTTGTCGGCCTCGTTCACAGGAGCAAGTCTAGTTTCCCGGGACCGGCCCGGTGAAAACTTTTGGTTCAGCCGGCGCTCAGCGCGGTCGGACGTTCCTCGAGGTCGATTTCGACGGTGGCTTTCTTGCCGTCCCGGACCACACCGAGTTTGACTGTGTCGCCCGGCTGGAGCGCCCCGATTATGCGACCGAGGTCTTCTGCCCTTTCGATCGATTCGCCGTTCGCGGAAACGATCACGTCGCCGCCGGTTTCGTACCGGCCGGCCTGGAAGGTGATCGAGTCGTCACCACCGCGGATACCGGCCTTTTCGGCCGGACCGCCTTCGACTACCTGCCCGACCAGGGCGCCGTTTTCAACACCGAGTCCGAGTTTCTCTGCCAGCTGGGGATAGATCGGCTGGGTGCTCACCCCGATGTACGCGTAGCTGGCTTCGCCGTTTTCCCGCAGCTGGTCAACCGAACCAACGATCGCGTTCGAAGGAACCCCGAAGCCAACTCCGTCACTTGACCCTGATGATCCTTTGATCTGCTGGCTGATTCCGAGGACGTTGCCGTTGCCGTCCAGCATCGGTCCGCCGGAGTTACCCGGGTTGATCGACGCGTCGGTCTGGATCGCCCCCTCGATCTGAAAGTCGGTGAGCGAACGGACTGAGCGGCCGACCTGCGAAACGACTCCGGTGGACAGGGAATAGTCCTCACTGAAGGGACTGCCGATGACCGCGATCGGCTGTCCGACAATCGCGTTTTCGCTGTCGGTAACCGGCAGCGGCGTGAGATCAACTTCGTCGGGATCGACCTTGAGCAGGCCAACGTCGTTGAAGGGATCGAATCCGACGATTTCGGCGGAGATCACGTTCTGGTCGTAGAACTCGACGAACACCTGCTCCGCTTCGGTGCGGTCTTCACCCTCGCCGTCGGTGATCACGTGGGCGTTGGTGACGATCTCGCCATCGTCGGTCAACACGAAACCGGAGCCTTCGCCCGCTCCACCTTCGAAGATCGAACGAACGGAAATCACCCCGGGCACCGCTTCCCGGTAAACCTCGGCGGCATTGAACGCCTGGCCGTCAGTGTCGGTGATTGCCGGGCCGTCGTTTTCGGCCACGGGCGGATCGGCCGACAATGCCTGCCCGCTGGGGCTGGAAGCATCGGGGATTCCGTCATCGGAGCTGCATGCAGCTGCGAAAACTCCGAGCAGGGTGGTCAGGCAGGCGATGAGAATCAGGCGGCGTGGCATGACGACCCAGAATAGGGAAGTGCACCTGTCGATCTAACGGCTGAAGTGATCGAATCCGTCGGCGACGTTGACTGTTCCATCCTTGCCGGTCACTTTCACGCCTTGTCCGGGAACGACCGAACCGATTCTGGTGAGCGGGATTCCGGCTTTCCCGAGCGCCTCCCGGGCCACTTCGAAACTGTCCGGCGGCAGGGTTGCTGCCAGTTCATAGTCCTCTCCACCGGCGAGGGCGAACCTGATTTCGTCGAGACCGGAAGCCGCACACAGGTCGGGCACCCCGGGCTGGACCGGAATCAGCCCGGAATCAATTTCGATTGAGACACCCGACATTTCGGCGATATGACCGAGATCGGCGACCAGTCCGTCACTTACGTCAATCATCGCGCGGGCGCCTGCCGAAGCCAGTCGCTGTCCGGATTCCAGCCGGGGGGACGGCTCGATTTGCCGCCGAACCATTTCCCGCAGGGCCGCGTCGGCGAGGTCGGACTGGTTTTCGAGCAGCCAGAGGCCGGCTGCCGCACCCCCGAGACTCCCGGTGACCGCCACCAGATCACCGTCGCTGGCGCCTGAACGAAGAATCAGATCATTCTCGGATTCTGCGTGGCCGACAACGGTGACGCTGGCGAAGAGGACCGGCGAGGCAACCATGTCTCCGCCCGCGAGCGTCGCGCCGAAAAGGTCCGCTGCCGCGAGAAAGCCTTCGGACAGTTCGGCAAGGAATCCGGACGAAGTTTCCGGTGGTGCCCCAAGGGTCACGTACACCTCCCCCGGTTCAGCCGCCATCGCTGCCAGGTCGGAAAGCGCTGCCGCTACCGCTTTCGTGGCTATCTGCCGGGGGGTGCTGAACTCCCTCCGGAAGTGGGTCCCTTCAACCACCGCATCTACCGAGGTCGCTGTGGCGCCACCCGGAACGGTGACCGCGGCGTCGTCGCCGATACCTGTGCGAATACGGGCAGAGGATCGCGACGCGGCCTTCAACCGGGCGATCAGTTCGAATTCAGTAAAGCCTTGGGCCATTGTTGTCTGACACTATGACCGTCGAATGGGCGAGGAAACCACCAAGGCACAAGAGAAAGACTCTCCGAGCCTTCTGCACCGTCTGGGCAATCTGGGCTCGACGATCGGCAAGAAGGGTCCGAAGAAGAAGTCGACCAAGTGGATAATCCAGGGTGGTTTCGCTTTCCTGATCTTCGCTTTCCTCGTTTTCACGGTGGTCAGCCAGTGGTCTGAGTTGCGCGAGAAGGGGGTTGAGTTCAACCTGCTCTGGCTGCTTCCGGCCATCGCGACGATGCTCATCTATTACACGTTGAGCGCTTCGGTATGGGGTCTGATCCTCAGGTTGATGGGAACCCCGGTCGCGCCGGGTGAAGCGCAAAAGATCTGGGCCCAGCCCCTGCTGGTCCGTTACATCCCGGGCAGCGTGCTGTTCGTCCTGGCCCGGGTCCTGATGGCCGAAAAGGTTGGTGTGCCACGCCGCATCTCGACTGCCGGCATCGTTTACGAGCAGGCAGTTTCGATCGCGGCGGCAATGACCATCGCCTGCTATTTCCTGATCGCTCATCCTGACCTTCAGGACAACCCGCTGCGCTGGGTGCCCCTGCTGGTCACCCCGTTGCTGGTCGGTTTCCTCCACCCCCGGATCTTTGAGCCCGTTTCCCGGAAAGTCCTGACTGCTCTCGGGCGGGCACCTTTGCCGAACACGATGGCGTTCTCCGGGGTTCTCAAGATCTTCCTGTCTTACCTGGCCCTCTGGTCATTGATGGGTCTCGGCGTTTATTTCGCCGCCCGCTCGGTTCATTTCCTCGACATCGGTGAAATCGCGACCGTTGCCGCTTCGCAGATGATCGGCTTTCTGGCAGCGGTGGTTTCGGCGGTTACCCCGGCCGGCCTCGGTGTACGTGACGCCGCATTCGCGTGGGCGGTCAAGGTCGCTTTGCCCAGCGGCAGTTTCGGGGTCGGGGCCGCGATCGCGATCGCCGTCCGGGCAACACAGACGGTGGTTGAGCTGATCTACGTCGGCATCGTCACCCTGTTGGCCCGACGCAGCGAAAACGCGGGCGATGAAGACGTGGTCGAACTGCTCCACGAAGTCCAGGCCGAAGAAGCAGCGGAGTCCGCGGCCGATTGATCAGCCGGGTGACGCGCCGCCGGTAGTCGGCGGCGATGTTCCCCCGCCACCGGTTGAAGGTGGCGGTGTGGGTGTAGGCGTCGGTGCCGGGCTCGAAGGCTCCTGGGTACCGGCACCGTTTTCGTAGGCGTCGGGGTTATCCGGATCGGCGAGATCCGAATCTTCGTCGGTGCTCTCTTCGTCGTCAGTCGAGTCGGAGTCTTTTTCGTCGTCGTCGCCGTACGAACTCTTGGTGTCGGCTGAAACCGTGTAGCCGCCACTGAAACCGCTGTTCCAGACCATGGCTTCGTCCGGAACGGGGAAGGACTCGCAGGGCACGGCAGCATTGACGTAGAAACTGTGCCAGATGCTGGCCGGGGTTTCGCCACCTGAGATGCCGGTGCTGATGTTGTTCGATTCGGGATATCCAACCCAGGCTGCGGTCGCGAGGTTGGGCTGGTAACCAACGAACCAGGCATCGATGAAGTTGTCGGTGGTTCCGGTCTTGCCGGCCTGACCCGAGCATCCGGTGTAGGCACCGGTGCCGGTGCCTCCGGTGATGTTTCCGTTGAGGATCTTGGTGACCTCGTAGGCGGCAGGCTCGCTCATCACGCGTTCGCTCTTGCCGCGGCCGGGACGGTCCTCATCACCGTTGGGGAAGACCACTTTGCGAATCGCGGTCGGGTTGCGCCTCACTCCGCCGGCGGCCAGCGTCGCGTAGGCACCGGCCATTTCCAGCGGCGAGACGCCGATTTTGAGACCACCGAGGGTTTCGGCGGGATAACCGTCGAGCTGGGTCTTGATGCCAAGCCTTTTCGCCATTTCAGCGACTTTGTCCGGCCCGACGTCGAGGGCCAGCTGGGTGAAAACGGAGTTGTCGGACGCGAGGGTCGCGGCAACCAGGTTCTCGGTTCCTGAATATGTGTTGGAGTAGGTCGAAACGTCGATCGGTCCGTAAATCGGGTCGACGAACTTGAGCGGTTTCGATACGTAATAGGTGGTTGCCGGGTTGATGCCTTCATCGATCGCGGCCGCCAATGCGAACGTTTTGAAGGTCGAACCGGGCTGGCGTTTGCCCTGGGCGGCGAGGTTGTACTGGTCGTCAGCGTAAGAGGCTGTGGAAACCATCGCCTTGACTTCACCATTCTGGGGATCGATCGCGACCAGCGCGCCTGATGGGCCACCGGCGTAAAGATTCGATGAAAGGGCGGCGAGCCCGGCTTCCTGCATCGAGGGTTCGATCGTCGTATAGACCTTGAGGCCTCCGCGCCGAACCGTGTTCACGCCATATTTCTGGTTCAGTTCGTTGACGACGTAATCGAAGAAGAACGGTTCCTCACGATCGAAAAGGGCGTTGGCCGGATCGAGGTTGAGGTTTTTGTTCTGTTCGGCCACCGCGCGGGCTTCGCTGATGTAGCCGTTGTCGGCCATCGACCCGAGGACTTCGTTGCGGCGCTGCGTCGCTCCGCGCGGATTCTGGAAAGGGTTGTAATCGGTAGGTGCCTGGGGCAAACCGGCGATCAGCGCGGACTGGCCCACGGTCAGCTTCTTCACGGATTTCGAGAAATAGACCCTTGCCGCAGCGGCTACGCCGATCGCGGTCCGGCCTTCGTTGGTGCCGTAGGGGGCGGTGTTCAGGTACGACTGAAGGATGTTGTTCTTGCTGTGGATCTCTTCGTAGTCGAGCGCCATCTTGGCTTCCACGATCTTGCGCTGGTAGTCACGTTTGGGGTTCGTGATGTAGAGATTGCGCATCAGCTGCATGGTCAGGGTTGACGCGCCTTCGGAGATCTTGCCGGACTCGATGTTTTTCACGAGGGCGCGCAATCCACCTTCGATATCGATGCCGTTGTGGTCGTAGAACCGCTCGTCTTCGATCGAGATCGTGGCCTGCTGGAGGCTCTTCGGCACCATCGAAAGCGGCACCGGGGTACGAACTTCATCGGAGTTGATCAACCCCAGCCGGCTGCCGTCGCCGGCATAAATCACTGAGTTCTGACCCTTGTCAATTGGCTTGAGGGCAGCGACATCGGGAGCATCGCTGGCGATACTGACGATCCATCCACCGGCAGCAAAAGCTGCGGTAAGGATCAATCCACCGGCCACCGCTGCCGCCGCAATCAACTTCTTTCGCGGACCAGCCTGATGCCGGCGCACTCGTCTCTGGCGCCTAGTCATTGGTTAAAGAGTAGCTACCCGGCCCTTTGCATTAGATAAACGTGGGCTTCAGGGTTCGGATATGCACGGCTGGTTGCGGGACCTCAGGCAGGCCAAGCTGTGACAATGCCAAGCTCGATGCCGAACGTACCCCCCTTGCCACTCCCCCCGGAAGCACCGGAGAAACCGACCTTCCCGTGGGCAACCTGGGGTCCCTGGGAAGCCATCGGCGCGACCGTTCTTGCCTTGATCATCGGCATTCTGCTGAGTTTTCCGGTCTATATCCTCAGCGGCAGCTTTGATCCGGATCAGTTGGGTCTCAGCACCAAGGTTGCCGCCCAGCTCTGTGCTGGGGCTGCTTTCCTGCTGGTCCCTTTCGGGCTTTCGTACCTTTCCGGAGGCGGCTCGTTCAAGGTGGTTCTTCGTCGTCTTGGCTTCCGCAGCTTCCGGCCCGGCAATGCCCTCAAGTGGTCCGCGATCGGAATTTTCAGCTATTTCGCTTTCGCCGCGGTGTACTCAGCGATCTTCGGCACCCCGGAGCAGGATGACATCGCCGGGGATTTCGGTCCGATCGGGCTCCAGATCCTGCTGATCGTGATCGTCGCCCCGGTCACGGAAGAAGTTTGCTTCCGCGGCATGCTTTTCGGTGGTATCCGGAACCGGCTGCCGCTGTGGGCCGCCGCGCTTGCCGCCGGGGCCGTGTTCGGGCTGCTCCATTACTCCACCGGTCCTTCCGCGGTCGTGCCGTTGATCGCCCTTGGCGCGATCTTCGCTGTGGTCTATGAAAAGACCGGTTCGGTCTGGGCAACGATCCTGATGCACGCCTTCAACAACGGGCTGGCCCTGCTTTTCCTCAACCTGACCTGAATCCATAGGATCACCCCATGGACAACTCCGACGTGACCCGTGACCGTTTGATCGAACTCCTGCGGGAGCACTCACTGGTTCTCGGTGACGTGACTCTTTCCAGCGGGGCGACCGCTTCCTATTACGTCGACGTCCGCCGCACAGTCATGCGTCCGGCCGGTCTGTCGGCGGTTGGCAAGCTGATCGCGAACCATGCCGACGAACTGGGCGCCAGCGCTGTCGGCGGCCCGGTCATGGCCGCGATCCCCCTGGCTGCCGCCGCGATTTCGGTGCCGGAAGGGCGCGGGCTGAACGGGTTTTTTGTCCGTAAGGAACGTAAGGAACACGGACTGCAGCGCTGGGTCGAAGGTGCCGCTGAGCCTGGCGACCGCGTGCTGGTAGTCGAAGACACAGTCACCACCGGCGGTTCGACCGTTTCCGCGATCGAGCGCCTCAAGGACGAAGGTTTCGAGATCGCCGGCGTGCTGGGTGTGGTTGACCGCCTGGCTGGGGGCGCCGAAAAGATCTCCGCGGCAGCCGGGGCCCCGTTTACCGCCCTGACCACTATCGATGACGTTTACCCGGAGCGACCCGACCGATGAAGTAGTTCGGATGTTCATTCGGACCTGAATCGGGTAAGAAAGGCTTAGCCCCCCGAAAGAGGAGACCCATGGGATTCGACCAGTACCACGAACCACCAGAAGAACTTTCGTCCGAGATCCGTACCCGGGCCCGGATGTTCGCTTCGCTGACCGAAGAAGCTGAAGCGATCGGCTGGTACGACCAGCGCATGTCCCTGGAACCGGATGCCGAAGCAAGGGCGATCATGGAGGACGCACAGGGCGAGGAGTTCAAACATTTCTGCATGGACCTCGAGTTTCTGCTGAGGCGGATGCCACGCTGGCGCCAGATCGCGGAAGGGGTTCTGTTCCGTGAAGGCGACATCGTCGAACACGGCGAAGCCGCCGAAGCAGCCTCCGGTGATGGCGGCGGCGAGACGACTGCCGATGAATCAACCACCTCTTCGCTGGGAATCAACGGATTGAAAGGAGCGGGACTTTGAATCATCTGATGAGGGGCCACGCTCCGATCACTGACGAAGCCTGGCGTCAGATCGACGCCGAAGCCAAGGAACGGCTGTTACCGGCTCTCGGTGCCCGCAAACTGGTTGATTTCGACGGGCCGCACGGCTGGCAGCATTCGTCGACGAACCTCGGTCGAACCGACAGGGAAGCCAAGGCCCCGACCAAGGGTGTTTTCCTGACTACCCGCAAGGTCCTGCCTCTGGCCGAACTGAAAACCCCTTTCTCGCTTTCCCGGGCCGAACTGGAAGACCTTGATCGTGGTGCGGTTGATGCCGATTTCGAAGCGCTCGACAAGGCGGCGCAGCAGACAGCGATCGCCGAGAACGTGGCTGTCTTCCACGGCATCGAGTCGTCCGGTATCGATGGCATTGCCGCGATGAGTAGCCACGATCCGATTCCGTTGACTGCCAACAATTTCGACCGGTACCCGGAGCACATCGCCAAAGCGATCGAGATGCTGCTCACTTCCGGCATCGAAGGCCCGTACGGAGTTGCGCTCAGCCCTGACTCCTACACCGGGGTGGTCGAAACCAATGAGGGTGGTTATCCGCTGCTTCAGCACATGCGGAAGATCCTTGATGGCGGTCCTCTGGTCTGGGCGCCCGGTCTCGAAGGCGTGGTTGTAGCCAGCCTGCGGGGTGGCGACTTCCTTTTCGAGTCGGGGCAGGACCTTTCGGTTGGGTACGAAAGCCATGATGCCGACCAGGTGAATCTTTACATCGAAGAGAGCTTCAGTTTCCGGGTGGCGACACCGGAAGCCGCGGTCGCGCTGACGATCTAGTCCTGCGTCTGCCCGGTACGGTCGGCGGCGTCAGCGCCGGTCTTGGTCACCGCAATCTTGCCGACCCCGCCTCCGAGTACCCGGCGGGTGAGGCTCGGCGAGAAAATGCGCATCGCGCCAGCCAGCGCGTAGGCCCGCGGAACGTACCGTTCGGCTTTGCCGCCCGGACCGGTTTCGATTATCGCTTCGGCGACTTTGGCCGTATCGGAAACCATCCAGCGGGTTGCCGCTTTCGCGGTGAGTTCATCGGCGGGGAAACCTTCGGTTTTGATGAAACCGGGCAGCACCATGCCGACATGAACGCCGTTTGCCTTTTCTTCGTGGTGCAGCGCATCCGTCCAGCCAGCGATCGCGAACTTTGATGCCGAGTAGGCTCCGGCCCCGCCACGCGCGATGCGGCTGGCGGTGCTGGCGATGTTGACGATCGAACTGGGTGCCGATTCGCGCAATACGGGCAGCAGAACTTCGGTCAGTCGCACGACCGCGTCGAAGTTCAGTTCCATTGTGCGGCGCACGTTGTCGTAGCCACCTTCTTCGAAGGTTCCGCGCCAGGATGCCCCGGCGTTGTTGACCAGCAGTGTCAGCTGTTCGTGGTGCTCCTGGACGTGGGCGAGTACCCGGCCGGGCGCGTCAGCTTCGGTGAGGTCGGCCGCGACGTAGGTGGTGGGAACCGGAAGTTTCTTTGCGAGTTCACGCAGGCGGTCTTCACGTCGTGCGACCAGGATCAGCCGGGTGCCTGGCTCCCGGGAGAGACGCCAGGCGGCCCCCTCCCCGATGCCACTCGATGCTCCGGTTATCAGCGCAGTGATCGGCCTTTTTTCCATGACCGAACCTTATTCGACTATGCGAGCAGGTCCCGCACCGCTTCGCCGAAGACTTCGGTGTGGCGATCGACGTCTGCCGCCCGTGTTTCGGGCG
Organism: Solirubrobacterales bacterium; assembly: GCA_049593795.1. Classification (GTDB taxonomy): domain Bacteria; phylum Actinomycetota; class Thermoleophilia; order Solirubrobacterales; family 70-9; genus 67-14. Next base: position 909 of record JBAWHK010000112.1, on the reverse strand, counting down.
ACATCAGGGCCATGTTGTGGAAGGGAGTAATCAGGACCCCCCGGTTCAGGGCGTGCAGGTGGAGGTAACGTTCGAGGTCCGGCAGTGAAGCTTCGTGGGCCTGGGTTCCGTTCCGGGCCGGTTCGCTTTCGAACCGGTATTCGGCCCGGGCACCGAGCTGGCTCACGTTCCAGGGCAGGCCGTGTTCTTCGACGACCGACATGACTCCATCCGCGAACCGGGCTGCGAGGGGAATCATGCGACTGAAGGCTTCTTCAGTGAGCACTTCGCTCAGGGTCGCGCGGATCGCAGCCATGGTGAACGGGTTGCCGGCCAGGGTTCCTCCGACGCCACCGGTGTCTTCGTAGTCAGCGTCTTCCTGGCTGAACAGACGCTCGTTCATCTCGGCGGTCATGCCCAGCGCGCCGGCCGGGATACCGGATCCGATTGCTTTGCCGATCGTGAAGAGGTCGGGCTCCAGGTTCCACTCGGCGGTGCATCCGCCCGGTCCGGCGCTGAAGGTATGGGTTTCATCGATGATCAGCAGAGTGCCGTGCTTGCGGGTCAGGTCGCGCAGGGCTTCGAGGTATCCGGGTTCGGGCAGGACGATCCCCATGTTTGTCATCGCTGGTTCGGCCAGCACGCAGGCGATCTCGCCGGTGGCGAGCGCGGCTTCCAGGGCGTCGATGTCGTTGAATTCGACCGCGCTGGTAGTTACTGAAGGGTCGACCGGGGGACCGACGTTGCCGGCCCGGGAGACAGTCGTGCCGTCCGGACCCGCTACCGCGAAGGATTCGTCGACCGAGCCGTGGTAGCTGTAACTGAAAACCAGGACTTTCGGACGGCCGGTCACCTGCCGGCAGATCCTCAGGGCGGCCCGGTTGGCGTCGGTTGCGGTGAGGGTGAACATCCAGCGTTCGAGCCCGAAGC
>JBAWHK010000111.1:0-3046 GCA_049593795.1 Solirubrobacterales bacterium | reverse complement strand
TGGGATCTGGAAGTCGGCAGCGGCAGTTACTACTACGTGCTGGATGGCGAAAAGGTCGAGATCGCCGCCGGCGAAGGTGAAGTCGAACGGATCGAACGCACCGTGCTCGGGGTAGGGGAAGGGATCCTCAGCCAGGACTTCGAGCCACGACCCTCACCAGGGGTTTGCGGCTGGTGCGACTACCGCCTGGTCTGCCCCGCCGCCGAGGCGTAGATCAGGGCACTCAGTGATGGGGGCGAGTGGATGAAGGGTCTCCCGCCTACCCCAACCATCCCTACTCGACCCTCCACCCGCCAACCGACTGATCTTCAGCCTGGTTGTGGAGCACAAAGCCCTACGCCTCTGCGGCGGGGCAGACCAGGCGATAGTCGCACCAGCCGCAAACCCCTGGTGAGGGTCGTGGCTCAAAGTCCTGGCTGAGGATCCCTTCGCCTACCCCGAGCACGGTGCGTTCGATCCGTTCGACTTCACCTTCGCCGGCGGCGATCTCGACCTTTTCGCCATCCAGCACGTAGTAGTAACTGCCGCTGCCGACTTCCAGATCCCAAGCTTCGGCCGCACCGATGCGGTAGATCGCCAGCTGGATGTCCCCGCCCAGCCTTTCGGTGTTTACCTTCTGCCCGGTTTTGTAATCGATGACTTCATAGCCACCGTCACCGGTGCGATCGACCCGGTCCACGCGGCCTCGCATGTAGTGCGGGCCGATCTTGAACTCGAACTGCCGTTCCAGCCAGACAGGTTCGTTGTCGGATTTACTTTCCGACTCCCAGTAGTTCTTCATCGCCGTGTGCGCCCGGTCCTTGAACTGGAGCTCATCGTTTGAATCGCCGAATCCGGATCGTCGCCAGCCCTGTTCGAGCAGGCTCATCAGTTGCGGCAGGCCACCTTCGTCTTCCCCGACGAGTTTCGGGTCGTGGTAGCGCTGCAGGACGTTGTGGATCAGGATTCCGAAACGCTGGTTGATAGTCGGTGCCTGCGGAATGCCGAAGACCCGTCCGAACTTGTATTTGAGCGGGCAGGTCAGGTAAAGATCGACGTCTGACGCTGACAGCCGAAGGTCACTGCCACGTTTCGGCAGGAAGGCAGCCAGCGAAGGTTCGGTTTTCGAGTCGATCAGATTCTGACGAAGCCCTCTGTCCCTTTCGTTTGCCAGCAGGTAAGGATCAAGGGTGGAGTTCTGGAGTTCGGCCAGTTGCTCCGGGGTCGCGACCTGTGCCAGCAGGCCGTTCACCGCGTCGATCGCTTCATTGTCGACCTCGCCGCCGGGACGTTGGGCCAGGGCCGCCAGTTTCAGCAGTTCGAGGTAGCGGGTGATTGCCCGGTTGACGTCGATCGCGGTGTCGAGGCGCGGCTCCGTGAGTTCGCGCCCGGCTTTCCAGGAAGCTTCGAGAACTTCGTCGCGCATCATCCGGTAGGTGGCGTGAAGATCTTCGGCCGGGCCGAACAGTTCTTCTTCATGGATTTCTTCGAGGCCACCAACCACGGTGAAAATGTCGTCGTACGGACCGCCGTTGGTAGCCGGTCGTTTCGGGTCCGGATCTACCCGGGAAAGAACCGCACTTTCATCAGCCGAAGTGATCGCGGTTGCGATTGCCCGCCGGTCACGATCGGTGGCCCGGTCGAGTCCGAGCAGATATACCCGTGACCACTGCCGTCCTTTCACTTCGGACACCTCGAACACCTGGACCGCTCCGACATCCGGGATTTCCCGTGATTCGGTGACAGCGAGTCCGGTGTCGGCCAGCGCGGAAAGGTAAGCGATGAACTCCCTGGTCGATCCGGTCGGGTCACGTCGCGACCAGGTGGTGGCGATGTCCGCAAGGCGGGAAAGTCCGAGCAGTCGTTCCGCGGTTTCCGGTTTGGCCGCGAACAGGCGCTGGCGGCGAAAACCAACCCTTTCGACCAGTCGCCGTACGAACACGTCCGGCCGGAAGCCATCGAGTGCTCCGGCTGCCGCTCTGTACAGAGTGAGGAACGACTCGATGCGCTGACGGGCTTCGGGTGAAATCTGTGGACTTTCCAGCGCCGCGTCGCATGCGGTGACCATGTCCAGTTTGCGGCGTCGGGCGATCACCGTGAGCTTGGCGAGGTCCACCGAGCGCAGCTCAACCGGGGGGCGGGTGATCGCACGGGTCACGGCCGGGGCGTCGTTCGGATCGGCGAGCGCCCGCAGCCAGGCGATCGTGTCGCGGACCTCGGGCTGTCGGAAAAGTGCGGCCCCGCCACCGACCGTGGCCGGAACTCCCCGTTCGGCCAGGGCTGCCGCAACCACGCCCCCGTCACGATTTGAATCCCCGACGGTGATTGCGATCGATCCCGGGTCGGCCCCCTGGCCAATCGCGTGTTCCACTTCCCGGGCGACCGCCTGGGCTTCTGCCTGGGAACCACCGGAGCGCCAGAAACGGACCGATCCGGATTTGTCCCCCGCTTTCCAGCCGGCAGCGGGCGATATCTCCCCGCCGGCGAGTACAGCGCGGGCGGCATCGATCGAGTCCGGTCCGAGGCGGAAGGATTCTTCGAGGCTGACTACCTGCAGGTCCGGAATCATTGCGTCGATGCGCTGACGGGCACCGGATCCGATCAGCGAACGTGATTCGTCGATTGCCATCACGGCCGACTCTGTCCCGGCGACCAGCTGTTCCAGCATTTTTGTCCGTACCGGCGAAAGGTCTTCGAGTTCGTCGATCACGAGGTGCGGCATGTCCTGGTTGATCTTTGCGGTGATGCCGGGGTTGCCCGCCAGGAGTTCAGCGGCGAGTGTGCAGACGTCGGCCCGGTCGAGGCAACCAAGTTCGGCCAGCATGCTGTCGTGGATTGCGATCAGGTCGGCCACTTCGGATTCCCGGATCGCTTCCGGTTCCGGTTCGCTGGCGCTGTCGGCCTTCAGTTGTTCGGGGGTGATCCCGTCAGCTTTGAGCTGGTCGATCCTCTTGAGCAGACCTGACATCAGTCCGGTCGGGTTGCCTCGTATCTGATGGTGGCGCAGCGGCAGCTCATCGAATTTGACCAGCAGCATGGCCAGGCGTTCGGCCGCGCCGATCACTTC
>JBAWHK010000110.1:0-2165 GCA_049593795.1 Solirubrobacterales bacterium | reverse complement strand
CCGGGGATCCAGCTCGACGGCCCTCCAGCCATCTGCCGAATCACTCTCTTCGCCGATCAGGCATCTTTCTTCCAGGTACCGGGCACGAACCACCGCATGGGCCAGACTCGGCCCTGTTGCGAGAGATCCATTTCCCCGTACAAGCACACAGTCACCGTCGTCTAGTGCCGCTGCCAGTTCGTTGCCGGCCTCGAGATCGGTGACAAGATCGGTCCTGCTGCAGAAATTGACTGAGCCCGCCAGCCCTCCGAGGCCGTGAACCAAAGGTGGGACTTCACCCCGCGCCCCGGCCCGGACCGCCGCCGGCGAATGCGTCCGGCAAATCGCGCCAACGTCCGGGCGCGCGGCGTAAACGGCCGCATGCATCGGTGTTTCGAGAGGCAGGTCCGGGGCGTCCGCCAACGGATTGCCTTCGGGGTCAACTGAATAAACCTCGCCGGCACCAGCCGCACCGAGCGGCCGGGTCGCGGTAATCAGAAAACCATCCGCCGACCGGCTCGATACGTGACCGAAGGCCTCGACCAGGCCGGCCCCGGAAATGATCCGGGCGGCCTCGGCAATTTCATCCGGGGTCGCGAATTCGATGTCGGCCGGACGGTCGCTCATTCTCAGGCCATCGCCCGCAATGCCATCGGGGTCGGGTTGAAGGCGTTTACTGCCGAAATGTCCTGCGGACAGGCGGACAGGGCAACGACCAAATCCTCCAGCACCTCAAGGACGATCTTGGAACCGGCTTCGTGGGGCGGTTCGTAGGTGACGATCTTGCCGCCCTCGACCTGGTTGTTCATGAAGACGTTCCAGCACATCTCGCCACGAAGCGGAAGGTCCATGCCTTCGATCGCGGTTTCGAGCGACGCGAGGCATGAACCGTGGTCCGGTTCGCCATAGTCGATCGAGTAGCGCTCCGGATCGCAGCACGGCACCACCAGGTCGTGGCGCCCGACGTCGTCGCGCAGGATCCGCATCAGAGGCGTGCGGTGATTGGAGAGAACCGCATCGCCAACTTCTGGCACCAGCTTGGAAAGACTTGAGACGGTGTGGCTTGGCGATAGATACTCGGCGGGATCCTCGGTGCGCCAGGCCGCGAGGTCACCCACCTGCTGCCCTTCCAGATCGACTATCTCGAGGGTCTGTCCCCGCTTCACGCTGATGGTCCTCGCCTCACTGGCAGGAACGATTACCTCTTCGATGAGTTCAGACATGGACTCTCCTCCTTACTTTGCTTTGCTCAAAACGCAGGCACCGTCTGGTGCCGGTGTGTTTCTCGAACGAAGTGCTTTGACTTCGCCATCGACCATCACCGCAGCGATACCGGGGATGTCCCCGAACTCGATTGATTCAAGCGGTCCCTCGCAGGAGGATCCGACCGGCCGGAACATGCACACGAGGTCGGCCGGACGTCCCGGTTCGAGTATCCCTTCGGGACGTTTCAGGACTTCGCCGTTGTTTCCAGTTGCCAGGGCAATCGTTTTGGTTGCGGAAAGCCCGCAGAGCGAAGATATTTCGCAGACCGTCTTGATCATGCCGAGCGGCATCACCCCGGTTCCGGTCGGCGTGTCGGTGGCCAGCACCAGACGCGACAGCAGATCGTTGTCGTAGGCCCGCTCGACGATCTCGATGCTTGACCGCAGATTTCCGGCCTGGACCAGCTGGATGTAGCCGGGGGCATCGAACAGCCGGGACAGGTCGGCGTCCGGCAGGGCCGTGGTGCCACCGTTGGCGTGACCGATGATGTCGCAGCCCAGGGCGAGCACGTCTTCAATCGTGACCGGTGATGAATCCGGGATCGAGGCGCCACCGGTGTGGTTCATGACCACGAAACCCTGTTCCTGGGCGGCCCGGACGAGCGGTGCGGCATCAGCCTGGGGGCTGAAATCACCGAAACCGACCTTGGCCAGCCAGACACCCTTTTCTTTGAGCTCGGCGAAATCGCCGGGCTCGAGTCCCGGCTCCATGATCACCGAGCCGGCGTGGACCTTGACGCCGCCGGGACGGAAGGAGTCAAAGGCACGCTGGGCAGTGATGGCCAGGGCCTTGACTCCTTCGCGGTCATGCGGCCGCCCGGGAAGATGAACCTCGGAAGCGGACATCATGCTGGTCACACCTCCGTGGAGAGAGGATTCAATCCATCCAAGGGCGCTTTGACGGGGGGTCCAATCCCCGAA
>JBAWHK010000109.1:0-5646 GCA_049593795.1 Solirubrobacterales bacterium | reverse complement strand
AAGCCCGGAAGCGGATTCGAACCGCTGACCCCTTCCTTACCATGGAAGTGCTCTACCAACTGAGCTATCCGGGCGAAGACGGGCAGATTACCGAAGCGCGGGCCAACAACGACTCAAGAGGCTCCGTCGTCCCCGCCGAGGTCACGACGAATGCCCTCGCTGATCGCCCTCTCGGACGCTTCTTCCATCGCGAACTGGAAGGACGCAAGGAAGGCATCGGTCGCCAGCGGACGCATCCTTTTCAGGGCCTCCTGGACCCGCGGCCAGTCGTCCCGCGGCCGGCCTGCCTGATCGAATGGTTCCCAGACCTGCTCGAGGAAAACCTTGATGAAAACCTCAGCCATCGCCATCGAACGGGCCTTGAGGGTCTCCAGTGCATCCAGCGCGTCTTCGGCCGGCACCCCGAGTTCGGCCAGGTTCACACCGGCCGAATACAGCTTCGGACTGAGCACCTCGTAACGGCCGTCGCCGAGCGCCCGCATCAATCCGAGCTTCTCGACCCGCATCATGTGTTCGGCGTTCAGCACGGTGTCACCCCAGGGCGCAGCGATTTCGGCGGCCTCCAGGATTTCCGGCTGCTCGTCCTCGTAAGGCGCCCGGACCGTCCGGGTGAAATTCAGCAGGTCGCCCGGTGAATCGCCGGCCGAATCGACGATGCGTTTGATCGCCTCCAGGTTGAAACCCTCTTCCTGGAGTTCACGGATCAACTCGATCCGGCCGATGTGTTCGTCGTAATAGAACCCGGTTCGGCCAACCACCCGCGGTGGATCCAGCAGTCCGCGCGACTGATGCGCACGGATATTGCGGACCGTCATCCCGGTCCGGGCAGCCAGATCATCGATCGTGATCCCACGCGAAGCATTTTCAGTTTGCGGATTCACCTGAGATGATCGTAAGGGGTCAACCCCGGGGTGGCTAAGGGTCATTCCCAATAGACAGGTTCTGCCCGAACCGCCAGCCTTGCTGCCATGAACGAAACCAATCCACCCAAACGGCTTACCCGGTCCCGCGACGACCGCTTCATTGGCGGCGTCGCAGCCGGAATCGCCAACTACTTCAATCTCGATCCGGTCCTGATCAGGATCGCTTTCGTGCTCAGCATCGCGCTTGGCGGCATCGGCATCATCGCCTACCTTTTCCTCCTGGCCCTGGTCCCGATCGACGGTGATCAGGATGCGCCAGTCGAAGCCCCAAGCGGACTCAAACGATTCGGCGTGATTGCCGGCACCGTGATCGTCGGCATCATCGCGCTCGCTTCGATCGATGGCGGCGGCGCCGGCGGCTGGTTCTTCGGAATCGGCCCGGGACCGCTCTTCGGAATCGTGATCTGGGGCCTTGCGATCTATGGCGTTTACTGGCTGGTCCGGAAATCAACCCGCGGCGACAATGCCGAATCGGGGGCTTTCGGCCGCCCCACCACCCCGGCTGCCAGTCCGTCCCGTGAAACCACCAAAGTGGTTGAAGGGAAAACCGACGCTGACGAGACCCCGACCAGGGTCATTCCGGAAGAACCGGCGACCGCAGTAACCGCCACCATGGCCGCTTCCCCGAGCCAGAACGCACCGGTGGCACCACGAAGCGATGTCGGCTCAACCGACGCCCAGCGCAACCTGAACGACAACGCACCATCAACCATCGGCCGGATAATGGTCTGGTTCGCAATCGGCATCGCCGCCCTGATCGGGTTCAGCGTGCTGGGGATCCTTTCGGCCGGAACAACCGCGATCTTCGGCGCGATCCCGATGGCCAGCCTCGTGATCCTGCTTGGCGCCGGACTGATCTTCGCCGCCATCCAGAACCACCGCAAAACCGCGATCTGGCTGCTTGCCGCGGCCGTGGTGATCGCGATTCCGATGGCCGCCATCTCAATCGCAGACCTGCGGATCGAAGGCAGCTACGGGGAGCGGACCGAAGAACCACGGACTGCCTCCGACATCCCGGAAGATGGCTACAAGATGGCTGCCGGGGCGATCACCATCGACCTGCGTGAGATTGCCTTCAATTCAACCCGGGACGTCAACCTGCCGGTTCGCAGTGGCATGGGTGCGACCAGGATCATCGTTCCCGACAAAGTCTGTGTAACCGGACGGGTCGAAGGCAAAGCGGGCCTTGCCGAGATCCGGGGCACCGAAGCCTCCGGGGTCGGAGTTGAAAAGACCCTGAGCGCCCCGGGCACCGAACGTGGTCGGGTCCCTGGACTCAACCTCGATGCCGAATTCAAACTCGGTTACTTCGAAGTCCTTGACGCAACCGACGCGAAACGGATCAACATCCGCAACGACACAAGGGGCTGGGACGAAATGCAGGTCGACCAGTCAAGTTCCGTTCTGGCCGCCAGCCGGGACCGGGCCGAAGCGGCCTGCCTTGGCTCGACCCAGGCCGGCAAGAAGTCAGGAGTGAATCCCCAGGCCAATGGATGAGCGCAGGAAACTGAAACGAAGCGCGGACGCCGCCCTGCTGGGTGGCGTCTGCGCCGGGATCGGCGACCGTCTGGACGTCGATCCCGCGCTGGTCCGGGTTGCCTGGATCTGCGGCACCCTGATCACCGGTGGCCTCGGAACGATCGTCTACGGCGTTCTCTGGCTGATCATTCCGGCCGCCCCCCGGGCCCGCCGGACTGCCGGGGACGGCGATGAAACCAGCCGGCACGCATGGTTGATCGGGGCTGGTTTCGGCGTGGTTGCCCTGGGCCTGCTTTTCGTCTTCCGTGAGGTCGGCCTGTGGTGGAGCGACGCGCTTGTCTGGCCGGCGGTGCTGGGCGCAGCGGGAGCCGGGCTGCTCTGGCGGCAGTTCTCCGGATCGAGTGAATCCGAAGCGGAAGGCGGCCTCGACGGCACACCAGAAACCCGGTCGTGGGCAGCATCCAGCGATTCAAACCACCCCACCAGCACCACCACCCCCACCGGTTCCGGGTCGGAAAATGCCCGACAGCGGGGCCAAAACCGACCCCGAAGGGGTTTTGGGCCTTATCGCGGGGTATTTGGCCTCGCTCTGGTCATCGGTGCCGCCGTGCTTTTCCTTTACATCAACGGTGCTTTCGACCGGGCCGGCAACGCCGCTCTGCTCGCGCTCACCGTGATCGTTGTGCTCGCCCTGGTCCTGGCGCCCCTCTGGGCCCGGCTCGGCCGCAACCTCGGCCAGGAACGGGCCGAACGCATCCGGTCGCAGGAACGGGCCGAAGTCGCCGCCCACCTCCACGACTCGGTACTCCAGACCCTCGCCCTGATGCAGAAGAAATCGGATGACCCGCGACAGGTCTCAACCCTCGCCCGCCGACAGGAACGGGAACTTCGCGACTGGCTGTCCGGCAAAACCGGAACCGAAGCTGAAACCTCGCTCGCCAGTGCCCTTGAAGCCGCAGCGGCCGATGTCGAAGAACGCCACGGCGTGCCGATCGACGCGGTGACCGTCGGTGACCGGCCGATGGAAGAACGCGGCGGCGCCCTGGTCGCCGCCAGCCGTGAAGCGATGACCAACGCGGTCAGATACGCCGGTGACGCCGGCACGGTGCGCCTTTACGCCGAGATCACCGACGCTGAAACCAAAGTTTTCGTGCGGGACCGCGGCCAGGGCTTCGATCTTGAATCCGTGCCCGAAGACCGCCGTGGGGTGAGAGACTCGATCCTTGGACGAATGGAACGAAACGGCGGTTCCGCCGAGGTACGCTCGAGCGCAGGCGAAGGAACGGAAATCGAATTGACCATGGAGACAAAATGAGCCAGACCCGGGTTGCGATCGTTGACGACCACGCCATCTTCCGTGCCGGTGTGCGCTCCGAGCTCGAAAGCGGCGTCGTGGTGGTCGGTGAAGCATCAACCGTGCGCGAAGCGGTCAACCTCGTTCGCAAAGAGAAGCCCGACGTGGTGCTGCTCGATGTCCACATGCCCGACGGTGGCGGCCAGGAAGTGATCCGCCAGACCCTCGAAGAAAACGCCGAAACCCGTTTCCTGGCGCTGTCGGTAAGCGACGCCCCGGAAGACGTGGTCGCGATCGTTCGTTCCGGGGCCCGCGGATACGTCACCAAGACCATTTCCGGGCCGGAACTGATCGATGCGATCGAAAGGGTCAACCAGGGCGACGCTGTTTTCTCCCCCCAGCTGGCCGGTTTCGTACTTGATGCCTTTTCCGGCAAAGCCGACGACGCCCCGGTCGATTCCGAACTGGACCAGCTCACGCCCCGTGAGCAGGAAGTCCTGCGCCTGATCGCCCGCGGCTACCTCTACAAAGAGATTGCCCGGCAGCTCGGGATCTCGATCAAGACGGTCGAAGCCCACGCCAGTTCGGTGCTGCGCAAGCTCCAGCTATCAACCCGGCATGAACTCAGCCGCTGGGCGGCCGAACGCGACCTGGTCGATTAAGCGAGCACGTCGCGCAGCTCGACGAGCAGATGGTCAACGTCGTCGATCGTCGTATCCCACGATGCGACCAGGCGAATCAGGCCAACGTCACCCAGCTTGAAAAGCAACGGCCCGTGCGGCTCTAGCCGCTTCACGAAGGTCTCGGCTTTCTGCTGGTCGCAGGCGAAGAAAACGAGGTTGGCCCCGGTTTCCTGGGCAAGTTCCGCGCCGTCGATCCAGGCGATCGCTTCCGCAATCGCTGAAGCCATGCTGTTGGCGTTGCCGGCCAGGTCACGCCAGAGTTCGTCCGCGAGCAGCGCGTTGAGCTGGGCCGAAACGAAACGCATCTTCGACGCGAGCTGAAGGGTGCCTTTGCGCAGCACCTCGAAACCGGCCGCCAGCAGCGGCTCACGAAACACCACGGCCTCACCAAACAGGGCGCCGTTCTTGTTGGCACCGAGACTGAGCACATCCACCCCGTTGTCGGTGCTCGCTTCAGCCAAGCCGACTCCGAGTGACGCGGCCGCGTTGGCGAGCCGGGAGCCGTCCATGTGGAGCAGCAGGTCGTTCTCGTGGGCGAAGTCGGCCAGGGCCGCGACTTCCTGCGGGGTGTAAACGGTGCCGAGCTCGGTGACCTGCGCGATCGAAATCACCGCAGGCCAGGCGACGTGCGGAATGTCCGCCGGGTCGGCCAGCCGGGTCGCGGCGAGCTCCGGGGTCAGTTTGCCGTCCGGGGTCGGGACGGTCAGCAGCTTCAGTCCGGCTATCGCTTCCGGTGCTCCCGTTTCGTCGACCGAGAGGTGGGCCGTCTCGGCGCAGATCACGGCCTGATGCGGACGGGCCATCGCCCGCAGGGCAGTCACGTTGGCCCCGGTGCCGTTCATCATCGGGAAGATCAACGAGCGCTCCCCGAACTCGCGACGGGAGCTTTCGTCGAGGCGGGCGGTTTCGGGATCACCGCCGTAGGAGGTTGCGTGGCCCTCGTTCGCTTTCGCGATGGCGGCAAGGATTTCCGGATGGGCTCCGGACGAGTTGTCTGAGGCAAAACCCCGTGTACGGCTCATCGGCGCAGAGTATCCCGTCGCGACCGGATTGCCGCGAAGCCGATTTCCGCGGAGCCGAATTCGTTCTGTGACCCCATGCAATAAACTGCGCCACCAGCTGGCGGAGTGTCCGAGTGGTTAAAGGAGACCGGCTGTAAACCGGTTGGCTCAGCCTACGTAGGTTCGAATCCTACCTCCGCCATATTTAGTCCGTGGCGTCCAGCTTTTCTATGCCCGGATATTCGTCAGTTTTGACGGATTACTGC
>JBAWHK010000108.1:0-2171 GCA_049593795.1 Solirubrobacterales bacterium | reverse complement strand
GCTTTCATGCCACCGAGCGCGGTAGCGGTCTGCGGGGTCAACCCGACGTGACCCATCACCGGTATGCCAGCCCCGATTATCGCTTTGGCACGATCGACCGATGCGCCGCCACCTTCGAGCTTGACGGCATCGCAGCCAGCTTCCTTGACCAGTCGCTGGGCACTTGCGATTGCCAGCTCGTTGGAGCCTTCGTATGAACCGAACGGCAGGTCGCCAACCAGCAACGGGGTTTTGAGGCCACGCCTGACGGCTTTGGTCAGCATGGTCATCTCGTCCATGCCCACCGGGACCGTGCTGTCATAGCCAAGGACGCAGTTTGCTGCGGAGTCGCCAACGAGCACGACTTCAACACCGACTTCTTCGACTACCTGGGCCGAAGGGAAGTCGTAGGCGGTGATCATCGTGATCGGTTCCTGAGCCTTCTTCATCTCGTTGAGACGGGTGATGGTTATGGGCCGACTGTCGTTCTGTTCCCTGCTTCCGGAACTCATTCGGTGCTCCTTTTCTGTTTCATGGGCTCAATAAGAATGTTGTCGATCAGGCGGGTTCCGTCAACTTTGGCGGCGACCGCGACCAGGATCGGTTCCCGGCTGTCATCGGTCGCCGGGTCGAGGGTTCCCGGGTACCGGGCTTCGAAATATTCAGGTTCGATGCCCGCCTCGGCCAGACGATTGCGTCCTGCCCCCAGGGCCGCATCCAGTCCTTCGTCCGGATAGGCGTTTTCGGTTTCGAGAAGTGCGGCGCGAATGGCTGTCGCCCTTTCCCTTGATTCGGGGGAGAGATAGGCGTTTCTCGAACTCATTGCCAGACCGTCAGGTTCCCGAATGGTCGGCAGAACAACGATTTCGCAACGGAAATCGAGGTCTTCGGCCATACGTTTGATCACCGTTGCCTGCTGGGCGTCTTTCTGGCCGAAATAGGCAACATCGGGATCGATCGAGTTGAGGAGCTTCGCGACGATCGTGGTCACGCCCGAGAAGTGGCCTGGCCCGCGACTGTCATCGCTGCCGCAGAGAACCTCGGTCAGGCCGGTCACTTCGACTTTCGTGGCGAAGCCCGACGGATAGACGTCGTCCGGATTCGGGGTGTAGATGAAATCGACCCCGGCAGCTTCAGCGATTCCGAAGTCACGTTCCTCATCACGGGGATAAGCACTGAGGTCCTCGCCGGCCCTGAACTGTGTGGGGTTGACGAAAAGGCTCATCACGACAAGGTCACAGTCGGCCCGTGCTGCCTGCAGCAGCGAATTGTGCCCTTCGTGGAGGTAGCCCATGGTTGGGACGAGGCCAACCCGGACGCCGGATCTGCGGTTCTCTTCCCGGACCGCGAGCAGTTCCTTCGATGTGCGCAGGACTTTCATTCCGGGTCGGCTCCGTTCAGCGACACCATCGCCCGGGTCCGGTCGGCCATGGCGTCATACATCTCGAGAAGATCGGGGTTCGTCGTGGCGAGCGCGGACCGGTGGGCTTCCACCGTTCCTTCGTCGCCACGGACAATCGGGCCGGTGATCGCGGCCGCACCGAGCTCCTCCCAGTTGGAGAGCGAGCGGCGTACCAGCGGGGCCAGTACCCGGCGGGGTTCCTTCACGCCGATTCCTTCAAGCATCGACGCCGCGGTCTGCTCCAGGGTGACCAGGTAATTCGAGGCCACGCTCGCTGCCGCGTGGTAAGTCGCCCGGTCTTTTTCATCGACCTCGAAAGGCATCAGGTTGATCTTCCTGGCCAGCCGGGTCGCAAATTCCACTGCGTCCGGAGTCGATCCAGCGACTGCGGCAGGGCAGCCCGAAAGATCGGTGTCTGGCGTCGGCACGGTCTGCAGCGGATGCATCGAGAAAACTGCCGGCGCTGCCGCTGCGCGCAAAGGTTCGAGGCCGGTCGCCCCGCTGGTGTGGCCCAGCATTCTCGGGGTCGCCGCGAGGGCCGCGATCCGTTCGGCAGCCGGAACGATTTCGGAATCGGGAACGCAAAGCAGGACGGCCTCTGAATCGACCTGGCTGGCAGTGAATTCCCTGGACACGAGATTAACTGTAACCCCGGCCTTTTCCGCCGCGTTCGCGATTGACGAGCCGACCCTGCCGGGCCCGACGATGGTTAGCGCCTGAGGCGCGCTCTTTCGTTCGTTCATTTGCCGTTCCAGTTCCCTTTCGGTGATACCAGACGGAGCGAGTTGGT
>JBAWHK010000107.1:0-13970 GCA_049593795.1 Solirubrobacterales bacterium | reverse complement strand
GTGGAGACGGGCGCGTCTTCCCTGCCAGAACTCGATCTGATCCGGCCTGACCAGGTACCCGCCCCAATGCTCCGGACGGCCCACTGTCTCACCGTCGAATTTCGCTTCGGTCCGACTCGTTCTCTCTTCGAGTTCTTCACGTCCGCCGTCCAAAGTCCGGCTTTGCGGCGACGCCCATGCCCCGATCTGGCTTTTCCGGTCCCGACTGTCGAAATAGGCATCGGATTCGGCTTCTGACAGGCGCTCAACCTCACCACGAACGCGAACCTGGCGGTCAAGCTCGACCCAATGGAAGACCAGAGCGGCAAACGGACTGGAACTGATTTGCCCTGCCTTGGTCCCGTCGTAATTCGTGAAGAAACGAAATCCTTCGCTGTCGACGCCTTTCATCAGCACCATGCGTGCGTCGGGGTGACCGGCCTCATCGACTGTCGCCAGGCTCATCGCTTCCGGCATCGGGTTGACGGCAGCGGCTTCGCTGAACCAGAACCGGAACTGGACGATCGGATCTTCATCCAGGTCAGTTCGGTTGAGAGGTGTGTCTGTGCGTTTACGCATCTCGGGCCACCGCTTAACCCTATTCGGGCGAGGCGGCGGCCCTTCGATGCCTTTCCATTGGCTGGCTTACTTACGAACCTTCAGCTTGTGGAATGCCACTGACTTGCCGTGCGTGCGCCGCTTAGACTTGATGTTGAGACGCAGCACCAGGGTCTTCTTGTTGACCGTGGCCATCTTCTTGACCTTCTTCAGGTATTTCGGCTTGACGACGAGAGCTTTCGTCTTGAACCGGTTGTTCCTCACTTTCAGCCTGACCGGCTTGGTCATCGGCTTGCCTTTCTTCTTTTTTGTCAGGGCAACCGCTTTGACCTTGCAGGTCGGCTTGAACCTCTTCGGGCACTTCACGCGAACGTAAAGCTTGTTGCCGACGAGGATTCCCTGGCCGTCGGGAACTGTGGTGGGGGCTTCGGCACCGGCGGGTCCGGTCGGTCCCGCCGGACCGGTCGGGCCAGGATTGCCGGTCGGCCCTGGATCTCCCGTCGAACCGGTATCCCCGGTCGATCCGGTGCTGCCAGTTCCGCCAGTGCTGCCGGTCGTGCCGGTGCTTCCGGTCACACCAGTGTTGCCGGTGGCCCCGGTGCTGCCAGTCACACCCGTGCTGCCGGTGGCTCCAGTGGCCCCGGTCGGGCCGCCTGCACCGAACTGCGTTGCCAGCAGACGCACATTGTCGAACCCCATGGTTCCGGCCGATGCCAGCAGCGTGACGAGATTGCCTACCCGTACCGTCAGTCGCAACGAGTAGCTGTCACCAACGGCCATGCTGGCGGCAAGCATCCTTTGGTCTGCGCCAACCTGCCAGCTCCCGTTTCCATTCGCGTCGGCATCGTCAATGATTGAGACGTTGCTGCCTCCAGACAGGTTGATCGCGTCCACGTCATAGGTCACCTGAACTCCTAGTGCGATCAGCGACCCAAAAGTGGACCGCTTGTCGAACGTAAAGTCGAGGCGATCCGGCGTAGCCCCGCTTACTCCGTTGTATGTGAACGCTGGGCTCAGATATATGCCTTCGGAGAAGGCCAGGAGACCCACCCCGGCGACAGTGATGCCGGAGTCGATCCGTATGTAACCGTCGGCCGGACCATCAACTCCGTTAGCCGGCTCATAGTGGGGGTCCATGCTGGGACAGGTCAGGCCCGCCACGCAGAGCCCGGAATAGTTGGTTGAGCCCGCCCAGCCGCCGTCACTGGAGGCGAATGTGGATCCATTGCCACCGATGTAGGTGACGGTCTGGTCGGCCTTCGCCTGGCCTGGTGCACCCAGGAGCAGCAGGAGGCCGACGGCACATGCCGTCAGCGCTCCCACAATCCGGGCACCTGAATTGGTTCGTGTCGGTGCATGCATGTCGATCTCCTATTTCCGGCGCTGGATTACGCGGAGGCGGTGGAAAACCGTGGCTTTCTTCTTGCCACGCTTCGACTTGACCTTCATCCGAAGGACCAGGGTCTTTCGTTTCACTTTGGCCAGTTTCCGGACTTTGGCCCGGAACTTCGGCTTGACCCGGAGTCCTTTGCGGACGAACTTGCCACGCTTCACGTTGGCCCGCATCTTCTTCGTCATTACCTTGCCGCGCTTCTTCTTTTTGAGGGCTACGGCTTTCACCCTGCACCTTGGCTTGAAGCGCTTCGGGCATTTGACCCGGACGAATAGCCTGTTCTTGTAGAAGTAACCCACCCCGGCCGGGATTACCTTGGGTGGCGGCTTGACCGAACCGGCGCCGCCATTGCCTCCTCCGTTGCCGCCTCCCTGACCGGATTTGTCCGCAGCGGTCAGCACAACGTCGTCGTAGTCAACATGTCCGCCCGGGAGAACTGCTGCCAGGCCGCCGACCGATGTCTCGATCTCAAGCACGTACATGTCTCCGACATTGAGGCTGCCAGGGATCAGGGCCACTTCGGGAACCTTCTGCCAGGCGTTTGAGTTTCCGATCGACATCGAGTCGATCAGGGTTCGGTCCGGTCCACCAGACTGGTTGAGCGCGTTTACCGAAACATCGGCCGAAGCCCCAAGGGAAAGCAGGGCGGCGAAACCCGACCGTTTTTTCAGATCGAGGGAAAGTGATGCTGGAATGTCATTACCGATCCCCTTGTAAGTGAACGCGGGACTGTGCCATTTCTGGGTTGAGCGGGACAGCAGGGCGGCCAGCGTGGTCGGCCCCGATTTCGTACGGAGATATCCATCACCGTTTCCCTGGCTGCCGCCTGATCCTTCGTATTCGCCGGCCATGACCGGGCAGGTGAGAACGAGAATGCAAAGGCCGTCATAACTCTCGCTTGACTGCCATCCACCATTGGTGGTTGCGAAGGTGCTCGCATTACCACCGGGGTATTCGGTTGATGCCGCATTTGCGACTGCCGGCAGGGCGGCAAGACCACACCCGAGCAGCACCAGACCAACGACCAATCCTGTCACGGATCTAACTCGTTTGAAACGCTTCGAAACGAACATGAAGAACCTTCCTTTCGTTTATGTAGGAAAAGGCATGGCCTCAGCAATTCGGGCCATGGATCCTCCCCCGATTGTCTGCCGCCCAATCCGTCCCACTCCGGCGGTAATCCGAACTTAGACCGCGATTTGTCACGTAGCAATACCTAAAATTAGGTAGCAACGGCAAGAGGTTTGGAACCACTCAAAACGGGTACTTGGCAGATTTCGAATACCACCGAACGCGGGTTTCCCGTTGGGGAAACACTGATCGGGAGACGCGTGATCAGTTCAGGGTGGGATCTTCGGGCATGCTTGCCAGCAGGGCGGAACCCTTGCCGGTACGGCCAGCTACCTCCGCCCAGAGGTCACCTTCGGCAAATACATCTTCCGGGTCGAGGTCGGCCACGATCCAGGCTTCACGTTCAAGTTCTTCGTCCAGCTGTCCAGCACCCCAGCCGGCATGCCCGACAAATACCCGGGCCCGGATGACGTCGGTGTCACCGTCCGGATCAACTACCCCGATTCGATCGGTTACCGCGCCTGCCGTCAACTCGGAATTTTCGTATTCACCGAGCACCACGATCGAGTCGGGACCGACCGGACCACCAACCCAGAGCGGCGCTCCGCGTTCCACCAGGGGGCCAAGGTCAGGCACCAGTTCGGTTACATCGGCGTCCGCCCGCCGGTTCAGCACCACCCCGAAAGCACCCTGATCGGTGTGCTCGACTATCAGCACCACGGTACGACGAAAAAAGTCGAAAAGACTGGGTGCTGCGATCAGGAGTTTTCCGCGCAGTGAGCCCATCAGTTGAAGATAATCATCGCTGTGGTTGCCATAGCGAGCACGGTCGCGCCGATGGTCAGGGCCCACGAAACCGCCCGGTCTGACTCCACCGGCATTCCGGTTCGCAGAGCGGTATCCACATCCATTCGGCGACGTGTCCCCTGAAGGGTGAGGGCCACCGCGAACACACCGAACCCCGCCCCGAGAACCGTGTAGGGCCAGATGGTCTCCTCGCCACTCAGATGCGGCACGATCTTGCCGACCGCGAGACCGACCGCCAGTACCGCGAAACCGGTCCGCCACCAGGCGAGCTGGGTGCGTTCGCCCGCGAGCATGGTTCGACGGGGAGCCACATTCTCGGTCGGTGGCCCGGGTGCGCTTTCAGACGTAGAACTCATGCTGAAAATGACTATACGCCGGGAGGTCGGCGTCGGCAGGGATCTGACCCACAGTTAGTCTTCTGACGGGATTGCCCGTCCTTTCGAACCACGCAGAGCGCAGAATCGAGTGCAATCCGGTACTGTCCCACGCCGCAATCATGGGCAGATATACCGGACCAAAAGAAAAACTTTCAAGGCGCGAAGGCGTCGACCTCGGACTCAAGGGCGAACGTGCCCTTGGCGGAAAGAGCGCAATGGAGCGCCGACCGTACCCACCCGGCCAGCATGGCCGTGGGCGCAGGCGCGCATCAGAGTACTCAGTCCGGATGCGTGCGAAGCAGCGCGCTAAGTCCATGTACGGCCTGCGCGAGCGTCAGTTCGCCAAGCTGTTCGACCGCGCTAACCGCGAGGAAGGCATGGCTGGTGAGAACCTCATGCGTCACCTCGAGCAGCGTCTCGACAACGTCGTGTACCGCCTCGGAATGGCGACCACGCGTGCCCAGGCCCGCCAGTTCGTGGTCCATCAGCACATCATGGTCAATGGCAAACGCCTCGACCGTCCGTCCTACGAAGTTTCGGCTGGCGACGAAGTCGCAGTCAAGGCCGGTACCGCAATTGAGCCGATGGCCCGTCAGGCAACTGAAACTGCCGGACCGACCCCGGCCTGGCTGCTCGCCGACCACGACGGTCTCAAGGGAACGGTCAATCGTCTCCCCGACCGCAACGACATCAGCGCCCCGATTGAAGAGCGCCTGATCGTCGAGCATTACTCGCGCTAAACAGCCCGGGATACGACTTACGGAAAGGGCGCCCTCGGGCGCCCTTTCTTATTGCAGCAAAGTCCGCCAAGGTTCCGGATCGTCCGCCACGGTTCTGGGTCGGGTTCTGCCCGCCTGTGGGGCCTGAACCGGCCCAGAATCCCTGGGGCTTCCGATGGCGGCCATGGTGTTCGACGCCCGGTGGCTGCAGCGGGTTACTCCCCGCCGGTCAGCTGTCCTTTGGCCAGATCGAGCGCGACCGTCAGCAGTCCGACTACTGACAGCGGATCACTTGAATCGGAGACGAGCTGGACATGCATCGTCTGCTCGTCGCCATCTTCTTCGCTCAGAACAGCCGAAATGACCAGCTGGTCGAGACGGGCTCCCGGGGTGTCCCTTTCGACCTGCTCCATGAGTTCCTGGGCGAGTGCGCCGATGCGGGATGAAGTTGTTGGCTCCGATTCGTTGGTCATGCCACCACCTTACCGGTAGGCATTCGGCCTCCCGCCATCCCGCTACACTGGCCGTTGTGATCGACCGCCTCGGCGCCGCCCTCTTAGCGGCGATCGCCACACTTGCTTGCTTCGCCCTCCTCACCGGTCCCGCAGCAGCGGCCGGCTCGAACTCGGCGATCCTCGTCCTGATTCCACAGGACAAAGCCTCAGCGCCCTCCTACGACGATGACATCCTCGACCGCATGGCCGAGATGCCCGACCTGTCGATCGGCCTTGTCAGCTCCACCCAGGGCTCCTACTCGAGTGAGCAGGCACTGCTTGACATCGGGCAGGGAACCCGGGTCTCACGTTCGACCTACGACCCGAAAGACGTGCCACCGGTCGGCCTGGTCAAGATGGTCAACGGCAGCGGTGCCGTCAAAGGCTGGGATGCGATCGTGGACCGGGCAGACACCGCGCCACAAACGATCGTGCCCGGGCTCCTGGCCAGTTCGATCCCGGGCGGTGCCGCATACGTCGGCGATGCGACAAGGCTTCAGGAAACCGTAATTCCAGCCGCCGACGAAGTTGGCCGGATCTCCTCACTTTCCCTCGCCAACACGAGAGACAGTGCCCGCCGGGCAAGCGCCGAATCGGAAGAGTTCAGCCTGGTAGTTGTCGCCACCACACCAGGACGAAACGGCCTGCTCGAACTGCGCCGAATACTCAGGAACCGGCCGGCAGACCAGCTGGTGATCGCGATGCAGACCCCGCCTGACGGGGCGATCCTGCCGCTGCTCCCGATGGGAATCGCCGGCCTCGACGGACCGCCCGCCGGCATCACGTCGGATTCAACGAACATGCCGAGCCTGGTTGCCGGGATCGACATCGCCCCGACCGTCCTTGACCATCTCGGAATCAGCATCCCTGACGACATGAAGGGCCGGGTGATCCGCTCCGATGGTGATCGTGAACCGGAAGCGCTGACTCCGTTCCGTGACCGGCTCGACGAACTGGGCCCCCGCCGCACCCCGGCCCTGATCGCCGTCGCGGCCGGCTGGCTGATCATCCTGCTGGCGGCCGGAGCCATCGGCGGCATGGGTGCCACGCGGCAGCAGGTCCGGCGCATCGGCGGCCTGGCCATCCTCTGGATCCCGACAGTGATCCTGGTTCCCGCCGCGCTGGGCAACCCGTCGAAAGAACTCGAATACTTCGTCATGGCTGGAGGCTGTCTCGGCCTGGGCTGGCTCACCGACCGGTTTCTCAGCTGGCCACGGGCGCCATTGGTTCCCGCGGCCGTCGGCATCGCTGTGATCACCTGCGACCTGGCGCTCGGCTCGCAGCTAATCACCCGCTCGATCCTTGGCCCCAATCCCGGATACGGCTCCCGGTTCTACGGGGTCGGCAACGAACTCAAGTCGGGCATCACGGTACTGATGCTGGCCGGACTTGCCGCGTATCTCACCAACCGTCCGAAATCACGCAAATCCGCGTTCACGGTACTCGGTGCCGGACTGGTCCTCTGCGTGATCCTCGGCTCCGGCAAACTCGGGGCTGGTGTTGGCGCGGCAATCATCGTCGCCAGCGCCACCGCCGTCACCACGATGATGATGCTGCCGGGCGGCCTTACCCGTAAAAGGCTGGCGATCCTGGTGGTCAGTCCGGTCATCGGCCTCGTTTTCCTCGGGATCCTCGATCTGCTCACCGCAGGTGGGCAGGGGCACCTCAGCAACAGCGTGCTGTCGCTCACTTCATTCGAGGGTTTCTGGGAGATCGTGAATCGGCGCTCCACCCTTGCCTGGCAGCAGCTCTGGAAGGGCAACATCCCGATAGTCACTCTGATCTGCCTGCTGGCCGCGGCCTACGCGATCAGAAACCGGGAGATGTTCAAGCCATGGGCCGGCCCGATCTGGCCAGCAGCGCTGCTCGGTGGCCTCACCGGTGGCCTGATCGGCTCGGTCACCGAAGATTCAGGCCCGATGCTGATCATCGTGGCGACGATCACTCTCGCCGGTCTCTGCAGCTACCTGCTGGGCCGCCCGGCAAAAAGCTCCGAAACCAGCCAATAGCCGGGTCCGGGTCGACTTCACCGTAAGCCTTACGGACAAGTCGACCCGGAGCATGCTGATTCCGGTTCGATACGGAGGGGGTGGGATTCGAACCCACGGTACCCCGAAAGGCACAACAGTTTTCGAGACTGCCCGATTCAACCGCTCTCGCACCCCTCCAGGGGCCTATGCAGGCTAGCGATTCCGGTCACAGGACGGCGGCGCCGATATACCTTGCAGCAATGAAACTTTACGTTTGCTGGACAGAGAAGGAACTCAACCTGCCGGGCCGTGACCATCCTTGCGCCCAGGCCTTCGATGCTCTCGCCGCTGCCGGCTACGAACCAGAAGTCATTCGGGCCCGCAGCTTTGGCGGTTTGCCCGATTTCCTCCAGCCGAAAGCACGCCAGCTGGTAAAGGAAAAGACCGGTTCCAGCTGGGTGCCAGCCCTGGAAACTGACAGTGGCGAATGGGTAAGCGGAAACACGGAAATTCAGGCCTGGGCTAAAAACAATCCTTCGGCCTGACCCAGGCGCGAAGGACCAGCTGGAATAAACGGAGAGGGTGGGATTCGAACCCACGAGACGAGAGATCCCGCCCACGCGATTTCCAATCGCGCTCCTTAAGCCACTCGGACACCCCTCCGGGGGCTCACAAGGGTACCGAGACAGGCCAGTCAGCGGCGTGCGGCAAAGAAATCGCGGAGCAGCGTGGCGCATTCGGGCTCACGCACCCCGGCGGTCACTTCCGGGCGGTGGTTCAGCGCGGTTTCGGCGAGTACGTCCAGCACCGACCCGGCAGCCCCCGCTTTCGGGTCCCAGGCGCCGAACACAACCCGCGGGACGCGGGCAAGCACGATCGCCCCAGCACACATCGCACATGGCTCAAGGGTCACGTAAAGAGTCGTATCCGGCAGTCGCCAGCCACCCAGCGCCGCCGATGCCTCCCGGATCGCCAGCAACTCGGCGTGGGCGGTGGGATCCCGGTCAATTTCGCGGCGATTGCCGGTCGCGGCAATCATTTCGGTGCCGCGCATTATGACCGCGCCGATTGGCACATCCCCGTGCTTCTCGGCTTCACGCGCCTGATCGATCGCAAGTCCCATCGCATCCAGATCGGCCTGATTGCCCGCAACCGGGTTCGTCATCACCGCCAAAGGGTACGAAACGAGCAACTCCGCGGCCTCCGCGGTGTTCTTTAAATGTCGGGCCCGCAAGGCACGGCTCGATATGACCAGAAACAGCTACCTCCCACATCCACTCGTACCTGCCCTGCTTTCCGCCCTGGCCAGCCTGGCGATCCTCGCTGTCTTCATGCCGGCCGCCGCTTCGGCGGACACGGCCACGGAACCACCGATCCAGACCGGCGATGCTTTCGTTCCCGGTGAAGTGATCGTCCAGTACAAAGGCGAAGGAACCCCCCAGGTGGTCGAGATTCCGGAATCGGCCAACCCGGAGAACGTGGCCGACCTGCTCGAAAACAAGTCTTCGGTGGATACCGCCACCCCGAACTACATCGCCCGGATCTCTGGCTGGCTGCCAAATGATGCCGGCAAGAACTCGCCGTCGAAAGGACGGGTCGGGGGCTGGCAGAAAAAGCAGTGGAACTTCCTTCCCTGCCTCAGCCTCTGCCGGCCGGGCGCCTCGACCGGATCGCAGTCGCTGGGAGGCATGAACACCCTGCGGGCGTGGAGGGAACTGCGGAAAGCAGGCCGTCCCGGTGCCCGCGGAGTCAAAGTGGCGGTGCTCGACACCGGGGTCGCATACCGGAATTACGGCCGCCAGTTCCGCCGGAACCCCGATCTGAAAAGAAAATCATTCCTGCCCGGCCGTGACTTCGTCGATGGTGACCGGATGCCGCTTGACCGGAACGGGCACGGCACCCATGTCACTTCGACCATCGCCCAGAACACCAACAACCGGTTCGGCCTGACCGGCATCGCCTATGGCGCGAAGATCATCCCGGTGCGGGTGATGGACGCCAACGGCTTCGGCACCACCGAAAACATCATCAACGGCCTGCGCTGGGCGGTAAACCAGGGTGCCCGGGTAGTCAGCATGTCGATCAACTTTGCCTGCGGAGCATCGATCCCCGCGCTTGAAGACACGATCGCTTACGCCCACAGCAAAGGCGTGACCCTGGTCGGTTCAAGCGGCAACAAGGGGTCACAGACATGTGCTTCGCTTCCCGCAACCGCCCCTCAGGTGATCAGTGTCGGTGGATCAACCGAATCGGGCTGCGTCGCCAATTATTCCTTCCGTACCACCGCGATCGATATCGCTGCCCCGGGCGGAGGATCGACCACTTCCGGCTGCCCCGCCGCAACCGGCAACCGCCCGATCCTGCAGGTAGGCATGGTTGGCCAGGACCCCGCGAGGTACGGCATAGAACCAGGATGGAAAGGCACCTCGATGGCTGCCGCTCACATTGCCGGAGCTGCCGCGATGGTGCTCGCCAGCGGCGTGCTCGACAAGAAAGGGCCACGGCGCGTGAAGGAACGGCTTTTTCAGACCGCCCGCCTGCCTGAATTCGCCAAGGACAACCCGGAATCAGGTTTTGGAGCCGGAATCGTCGATGTGGGCCGCGCAGTAAACCCGAAGGTCAAGACCCCAGGCATCTGAGCCCCGGTCGCGAGACGACCCGGAACGCTGCCTGTCTAGGTCGTGCGAACGATGATCACGCTGCAGGGAGCGTGGTGCGAAACCTTGTTCGGCACCGAGCCGAGCAGGAACCGTTTCGCTCCGGTCATCCCCTTGTTGCCAACCACGATCAGGTCAGCGTTGACGTCTTCGGCTACCTGAAGGATCGCGTCGGCGGGGTCGCCATCGAGCGGGTGGGGCTTGACTTCCACCCCGAAATCCTTGGCGATGCCAGCGGCATTGTCCAGGGCAAAGTTGACATCTTCACGCGGGCCGAACTCGTGCTGGACATCGTCGGGGGCGCCGCCGCGTTCAGCCGAAGATCGGCTGCTAGGCACGGGCTCGTAAGCGCTGACGATGTCAAGGGTGGCTCCGGTCAGCTGGGCCAGTTCGGCGGCCTGACGCACGGCCTCGCGAGCCGAATCCGAACCATCGGTTCCTACGACTATGCGTTCAAACAGTGGCATGCGGCTTCCGTCCTCGTTTGTTGTTTGACCAGCAATCGGTTTCCAATGCTACTGCGGGACGCGGCGATCAATACCATTCCCGGCCTGTCCACGTTATCTGGGAAACTCGGACTTCGGGATTCCCTCAAATCCGGCACCGAGGATTTCATCCGGCGTTGAAACGAGTTTGACCGTTCCGATTACCACGGACGCCACCAGAAACAGGCAGATCACGATCATGAGAATTCTCCAATTGGCCGGCATCTGACAGCAGAGTAGAAGAAAGAAGCCTGACTTGACACCGAAGGGACTTGAAGAGGTACAGAACGGCATCTATGTGCTGCGTGGAGATCTGGGCAAAAAGATGAACGTCTACTTCCTGCGTGGACCTGACGGCCGGATCACCCAGTTCGATGCCGGCACCCGGGCAATGCTTCGGGGGAACCGGCGAATCGCCCAGGATCTCGGTGGTATCGACCGGGTGGTTCTGAGCCATGCCCATGCCGATCATCGCGGGACCGCCCCGAACCTCGGCCCACCGGTCCATGTTCACGTCGATGAAGTCCCTGACGCCACCTCCGCGGCGAGCGTCACCCCTTACATGGACCTTTCCCTGCTCGATACTGCCCCGGTCCGCAAGATCTACAGGCCCCTCCTCAACCTGTGGGACGGCGGTCCGGTCGAGGTGGACGGAACGCTTGAGGAAGGCGATGAGGTAGCCGGTTTCGAAGTCATCCATTTTCCCGGCCATGCGCCCGGACTGATCGGGCTCTGGCGTGAATCCGACCGCCTTGCCCTGGTCAGCGACACGATCTATGTAATTGACTCGGCCAAGCTCGGCAAGAAACTGCCGGAAGGCACCGCCAGCGTGCCGCATCCCGCTTTCGCCTGGGATCACCAGCAGGCCAAAAGTTCGGTGCGAAAGCTCGCCGAACTCAAGCCCAGGATCGTCCTGACCGGTCATGGCGGAACCCTTCAGGGTGATGACCTGACCCCGACATTGCTGGCCGCCGCGGACAAATTCTGAACTGAACCATGCTCGGCACGTATCTCACACTCCTCCTGATCGTCGGCCTGTCCCTGCTCGTGGGGCGGGCGATCACGAAGGCAACCGGACGTGAAAAATGGTGCGGGATCGAACCGGCGGTCGGCTTCGCCGCAGTGATGGCGGTTGAAGGCCTGCTTGCCCGCCTGCCGGGCACCCACACGGCCCTGATCGCCGGCCTGGTGGTCCTCGTCCTGCTTTCGGCGTGGGGCCTGCGCAAGATCGGCCGGAACGACTTCCCGGCCTCCCCTTTCTTCTGGGCGACGGCGGCAATCACTGTCCTGATCGTTTCGATTCCGTTTGCCGTGACCGGCCATTGGGGCCTGCTCGGCATGGGTTACAACAATGATTTCGGGCTCCACCTGGCCTGGGCCGAATGGTTGCGCTCGGGTTTCGGAACTGAACCCAGTGACGGTTATCCGCTGGGCCCGCATGGCCTCACCGCAGCGCTTTCGTTTGTCCCGAAGCTTTCACTGGGACCGGTTTTCATTGGTCAGGTGATGGCGATTGCCGTGCTGACCGCGATTACCGCTTTCGCCGCGGTCGAGCGGCTCGGGAACTGGCGCCGGATGCTGGCAGCGATCCTGGTCGCGTTGCCGTACCTGATGGCTTCCTACTACGCCCAGGGAGCTTTCAAGGAACTGGCAGCAGCGATGTTCCTGCTTGCGTTCACGATCAGCCTGCCCCAGATCACCCCGTTGCCCGCCGGCCGCCGGTCGAAGCTGTTGGCTTCGCTGCCGTTGCTGGTGCTGCTGCTGGGCATTGTTTTCACCTACAGCTTCCCTGGCCTGGCCTGGCCGATCGGCGTTCTGATCGTGTGGCTGATCGCGCAGCCCGGGGTGCGGGCCCGTCTGCGTCCCGCCGCTGTCTGGTCCGTGGTCAGACGACCTGTGGTGTGGGTCACTGGCCTGATTGTGCTCGGGCTGCTATCCGCCCTTGCTTTCTGGGGGCCGTTCGGGTTCGGTGATGCTTTCACCGAGGTCGCCGCCAGCGACGCTTTCGGACCGGTTTCGGTGATCGAAGTGTTCGGTGTCTGGCTGACTTCCGATTACCGCCTTGCTGGCTCGGCGGCCACCCCGCTGCCCGGACTGATGGCGTTCATCGGGCTGGCCGCCCTGGTTGTTGCCCTCCACTGGTGGTGGAAACAGCCGAGATCCGTGTATCCACTGGCGTTCATTGCCTGTGCCGTTCTATACGCCGTGTCGCTGCCCTGGGTCGGTGATTACTCGCTCGCCAAAGCGCTGGTGATCAGTGCCCCGATCACCATGGTGGTGATCCTGACCGCGCTGCTCAGTGGTCCGACGAAACCGTGGAAACCCAGCCAGGGGATGGAATATGGCGCCTGGATGACCCTGGCCGCCGTTTTCGTCGTCGGCTGTGCCGCTTCGAGTTTCGTTGTGCTGCGGGACGCATCGGTTTCACCTCCCGGTCTCGCGGCTGAACTTGCCGCTTTCCACGATCAGGTCTATGGCAAGGATGTCCTTTACGCGGATCAGGACCGGTTTGCGCCGTATTACCTCAGTGGCGCCCGGGTGAGCGTGCCACTGGATGAGTTCCCGGACCCGAACGTGATCGAAAACGAACGCAAACCGTTCCAGGGTGACACCGGGTTGAGCACCATCGATTTTGATTCTTTCGATCTCGAGACCCTGCGAAACTTCGGCCTGGTGATCACCACCAATGCGGCCTGGACCAGCAAAACCCCGCCGTTCTACAAACGGATCGGGATGACTGACTCCTTCAGCCTCTGGCGCAAGGTGGCTCCGGCTACGGGCCGTCCGATCATGAACGAGAAAACGATGCCGGCGAAACTGGCCGACTGTTCCAATGAGGGCGGCCGCTACTACTCGACCGAGGTCGATGGCCGGGCAACGATCATGCCCGAAAGCGAACTGGGGTTGCGCTCGGACTGGCTGCCCGGCCCGGATCTTGACCTCGGTGAGAGCACTTCAATGGATCTGGATCTCGGCAAGGGTGAATGGCGGCTGTCTTTCCAGTACTTCACGCCGAACGGCATGACCATGACCGCTCCCGGCTACAGCCGAACCTTCGATGCTTCGATCAACGGTCAGCGTCTCGCCAACATGGATACCGGCAGCACCGGCCAGTTCTGGCCGGCCGGGGTGATTGATGTGAAAGAGGACGGGCCGGTCACCTTCACCGTCAAGGCGGCCGAACCCAGCTTCCTCCAGAAACTGACCGGGTACTCGAGGCAAACCAAACTGGGACGCCTGGTCGCCACCAGGGCCGAACCCAGGAAGGTGGTTCCGATGTCAGAGATCTGTGACAACTACGTGGATTTCTTCCGCCGTGACCAGCCCGGGGAACTCGTCCCCGACGATGAAAAGTCGAAGGACGAAGAGAAACTGAAGAACTCAGGCTGAGTTTTGCGGAATCAGGGCGACGATCATTGCGCGCGGCGACGCCAGATCAACGTTTTCACTTGATGCGAGC
>JBAWHK010000106.1:0-4296 GCA_049593795.1 Solirubrobacterales bacterium | reverse complement strand
GTCCAGCGCCACTACGGCTGGTGCACCCCCGACGGGATCCGCCAGGCGGCGGCCGTCATGCGGGTCACCCCGGCCTATCTCGAATCGGTCGCGAGTTTCTACGATCTTCTGAGGCTGAAGCCGGTTGGTACCAGCCAGGTGCTTGTCTGCACCAACATTTCCTGCTGGATGCGCGGCGGCGACGAACTGCTCGACGCTTTCTGTGAAGCGACCGGCGCGGACCGCGATGAAGCCGGGCACGGCGGCGGCCTTTCACCGGAAGGCGACATCATGGTTTCCGGTTTCGAATGCCTCGGTGCCTGCGACCTCGCCCCGATGGCCTCGATCAACGAGCGTTACTTTGGCCCCCTCGAAGAGGCCGACGCAAAAACTGTGATCGACCAGTTGCGGGAAGGCGGGGAGGTGCTGCCGGAGAAATCATTGGCTGCCCGTCCCCTGCCCGGTGGTGAAGAAGCCCCCGAGAACACCAAGACTTCCGGCCTGAAAGGACCGAATCAATGAGTCCTGAAACCGGAACTGCGGGAATCATCGAAACCAGGGTCCTGCTGCGCCACGCCAGCGATCCAACCCTGCACAAGATCGACACGTACAAGTCCTACGGTGGGTACGCCACTCAGGAACGGGCTTATCGGGAGCTCGAAATCGACTGGATGGTCGATCAGCTTGAAGAGTCAGGGCTTCGCGGCCGTGGCGGTGCCGGATTCCCGATGGGCAAGAAAGTTTCTTTCCTGCCGCATGGCGACGAAGCCAAATACCTCTGCTGCAACGCTGACGAGTCCGAGCCGGGTGCTTTCAAGGACCGCGAACTCATGCAGCGCAACCCCCATCAATTGATCGAGGGGATCGCGATCGCCAGCCTGGCCGGGGACATCGGCCACGCTTTCATCTTCATCCGCGGGGAATACGACAAGCAGGCGGACATTCTCGACGAAGCAGTAGCCGAGGCTTATGCCGCCGGCTATCTCGGCAAGAACATCCTCGGTTCCGGGCATGACCTCGAACTGGTCGTCCATCGTGGTGCTGGCGCTTACATCTGCGGTGAAGAAACCGCTTTGCTGGACGCACTTGAAGGCAAGCGCGGCAACCCGCGCCTCAAACCTCCGTTCCCGGCGGTCCAGGGTCTTTACGGCGGGCCGACCCTGATCAACAACGTCGAAACCCTTTCGAACGTGCCGCACGTGATCGCGAACGGTGCCGACTGGTTCAAGGACCTCGGCACGGAACAGTCGCCGGGCACCAAGGTCGTATCGATCTCGGGCTGCGTCAAGAGGCCCGGAAATTACGAAGTCGAACTTGGCCTCAACCTGCTCGACATCATCATGGACCTCGGTGGCGGCCCGCTGGACGGCCACGAGATCAAGGCGGTTTACCCGGGTGGTTCTTCGTCCCCGGTCCTCACCGCTGACGAACTTGATCGTCCTTACAGCTTTGAATCAATGGCCGAAGCCGGATCGATGCTTGGTTCGGGATCGATAATCGTCGCTGACGACAGCGTTTCGATCCCCTACCTGGCGCTCCGCACTGCCCGTTTCTACCACCA
The DNA here is from genome assembly GCA_049593795.1 of Solirubrobacterales bacterium. Classification (GTDB taxonomy): domain Bacteria; phylum Actinomycetota; class Thermoleophilia; order Solirubrobacterales; family 70-9; genus 67-14. Next base: position 2,756 of record JBAWHK010000106.1, on the reverse strand, counting down.
CGAGTCATGCGGAAAGTGCACCCCTTGCCGGGAAGGCACGAACTGGACCGTGAAGATGCTGGAACGGGTTGTGATCGGCGAAGCGACACCGATGGATCTCGACATCATCTCGTCGGTCCAGAAGAACATCATCGGCCATTGCCTTTGCGTGCTCGGTGATTCGATGGCGATGCCGGTCAGCGCGATGGTCAACAAGTTCCGTCCCGAATTCGAGGAAGTGATCGCGACCGCCGTGTTCTCCGGACTTCCGGAGAGCCATGGCCGCGAAGCCCAGGCTGATGGTGAAGCCACCGGTTCCGGCGGCACCGGTCCGAAAGTGATCGAACGTCATCGTCTGGTTGGACGCGAAGTACCGTCGGTCGCCCAGGGTGGCCAGGCCGCCCGGGAAGTGAGCGAGCACTGATGGCCCGTCCGAAGAAGACACCGATCAATTTGACCATCGATGGCCGTGAAGTAGCGGCTGACGAAGGAATGATGCTGGTCGATGCAGCCAAACTTGGCGACATCGAAATCCCGGTTTTCTGTTACGAACCGAAGCTCGGTGAACCGGTTGGTGCCTGCCGCATGTGCCTGGTCGAGATCGAGGGAATCCCGAAACTTCAGACTGCCTGTTCGACCCCGGTGCGGGACGGCATGGTCGTCCACACCCAGACCGATCAGGTGAAGGAAGCCCAGAACGCGATAGTCGAGTTCCTTCTGGTCAATCATCCGCTTGACTGTCCGGTCTGCGACAAGGGCGGCGAATGTCCGCTTCAGGACATATCGATGGGCTGGGGCAACGACCGCAGCCGTGTGGTTGATGTCAAGCGTCACTTCGAGAAGCCGACTCCGCTGTCGCCGCTAATCGCGATTGACCGTGAACGCTGCATCCTCTGTTACCGCTGCGTACGTTTCAGCCAGGAAGTGTCCGAGGACCAGCAGCTCCAGCTGCTCGAGCGTGGCGACCGCAGTTTCGTCGGTACTTTCAATGAGCAGCCCTACATCGCTCCGTTCCAGGGCAACATCACCGAACTTTGCCCGGTTGGTGCGCTCACTTCGTACACCTATCGTTTCCAGGCGCGTCCCTGGGACATCGAGCAGGGCGGCTCTGTCTGCACCCTCTGCCCGAGCCAATGCAACGTCAGCTTCACGATTCGTGACGAAGAAGTTCAGCGCGTTCTCGCTCGCGACAACGAAGCGATCGACGACGGCTGGCTCTGCGACCGTGGCCGTTACGGCTACCAGATGATGTATTCGAAGGACCGGGTCCTGAACCCGATCCGTTTCGAGGACGGCATTCCTGTCCAGGCTTCCTGGGCTGAAGCGATCCAGCTTGCTGCTTCCGGAATGGCCGCCGCCGGCGGACGTACCGCCGCACTGGTTGGTGACGCCTCGAACGAGGAAGGTTTCATCCTTCAGCGCATGATCCGTGAAGGCCTCGGATCGAAGGACATCGACAGTCGTCAGGCCGCGAACATCGAGGCCGGAACGCAGATCCGGCTTTACGATCCGGCGGTCAGCGCCCTGGTTGCCGATATCGATACCGCCGATGTGGTTCTGGTTCTGGGAACCGACCCGATCCATTCCGCTCCGGCTTTCGATTTGAGGGTCCGCAAGGCGGTCCGTCGCAACGGCACGAAACTTGTTGTGGCAACCGATCGTCCGAGCGCGCTTGATGGTGGGGCCACCGAAGCCGATCGTTACGCCCCTGGTGCCGCTGCCGAATATGTCGCCGGCCTTGCCGCTGACGTCAAGTCCGGGAGCGACGCGGGGATTGCCGGTGTGCTCAAGGATGCGGACGACATCGTGATCGTCTGGGGCGAACGCCTCGGTCGCGGTGCCGCAGGGCCGGAAGCGGTCGAGTCGCTGCTTGAACTTTCCGAATCGCTTGGCCTTGCCGGCAAGCCCGAATCAGGCCTGATCGAGATTCCGGACGCCGCGAATGCCCGCGGCCTGCGCGAAGTCGGCTGCCTGCCTGACGCTGGACCCGGTTTCAGCCAGGTCGAGGCCGGTCGCAACGTGGATGAAATCCGCGAAGGCATCGAGTCAGGGGAAATCACTTCCCTTGTCCTTTACGGAGTTGATCCGCTCCGTGACTTCCCGGATACCAACGCGTGGCGCAGCGCCCTCGAAAAGGTCGACCACATCGTCGCCTTCTCAATGGCCGCCACGGAAACCACGGACATGGCCACAGTCGTCTTCCCGCTCGAGTCCCACGCTGAAAAGGACGGAACGGTAACCCACACCGAAGGCCGCCTCCAGCGCGTACGTCCCTCCGCCAAGCGCCCCGGAGACATCCGCCCAGGCTGGCTGGTCCTCGCCGAGCTGAGCGCAGCCATCGGCCACGAAACGAACATCCACTCCGGCCCCGAAGCACTCAAAGCGATCACGAACGCAGTTCCGTTCTACGCAGGCCTGACTGACGCCGTGATCGGCGGCCGAGGAGTCCGCTGGCAGGATCGGGAACAGGCGGAAAGCTTCCAGGGGGTGTCGGATGGGACATCGCGCCCGGAGCCGCCGTCCCGGCGAGGACGTGATGTCCCATCCGGCGCCGCTGATCAGCCCGATGACTCAACCATCGGTGACACGCTCACGCTGGGGACTTTCCGTGATCTCTGGGCCGGCCCGGTTACGGACCTCTCGCCCTCATTGAACTACCTGATCCCGGCGCAACGCCTGGAAGTCTCCGTTCCTGACGCCAAGCGGCTCGGACTTTCCCGCGGCGACGAAGTCGCAGTCAAGTCCGGTGACAAGGAAGTTGTTGCCAGGGTTGCGAT
>JBAWHK010000105.1:0-3818 GCA_049593795.1 Solirubrobacterales bacterium | reverse complement strand
AACTGTCTTTTCGACCTCGTTGAAGAAGAAGATCGGGCCGTCCTCGGTCATCGCCGCGTATGCCGGATCGAGCGGGTAGGCCTCGTAACCGAAGTCTTTGAGCCGCAGGTCGCTGATCACTTTCGCCTGGAGCATGGAGACCACGTAGGAGCATCTGGACACCCGGGCGCCGGGCCAAACCTCTTCGGTCACGCAGGCCCCGCCGAGGATCGGCCGGCGTTCCAGGACCAGCGTCTTCATGCCCGCTTTCGCGAGGTAAGCGGCTGTGGTCAGTCCGTTGTGTCCGCCGCCGACCACGATCGCGTCGTAACTCGAAGAAATCGAGCCATTCAGGCTCCGGTCGGGCTTGGCGCCTTCAGGGGATGTAGTTGAGGCCTCCATGGCCGGAATGTACCTCAAAGTGCGATTGACTACAAGGTCAAGTCTGTGGTTTGAAGCACTAGACTGTGTCCATGACGGGTGAACAGATGGACGGCGGGAACGCCGGAAAAGACCGGCTTCAGAAACTGGCGAAACAGCATCTGATGCTCCATTTTTCCGACATGACGGCTTACGACGATGCCGACATGACGATCATCGAGCGGGGCGAGGGCGTTCATGTTTTCGACCAGGACAATACGAAGTACATAGACGGGCTCTCCGGCCTCTATTGCGCTTCGCTCGGTCATTCACATGGCGACGAAATCGGCAAAGCGGCGCACGAACAGATGGCGAAGCTGCCCTACTCGTCGAACTGGACGGTGGCCCACCCGCCGTCGATCGAACTCGCGACCCGCATCGCCGACCTCGCCCCGGAAGGAATGAACCGGGTTTTCTTCACCTCGGGTGGATCGGAGTCGGTCGAGGCCGCCTGGAAGATGGCGGTCCAGTGGCAGCAGGCCAACGGCCAGCCCCATCGCCGGAAAGTGATCGCCCGCAACAACTCCTACCACGGGGTGACCATGGGAGCGCTTTCTTTCACCGGCATCCCGTACTGCCGCACGCCTTTCGAACCGCTCGGCGTCCCGACCGTCCATGTCAGCAATACCGGGGCCTACCGGCACCCGGAAGGCGAGGATGAAGCGGCCCACACCGCTGCCCTGCTGGCCGAAATCGAAGCGACGATCGAGTTTGAAGACGCTTCAACCATCGCAATGATGATCGCTGAACCGGTTCAGAACGCCGGTGGCTGTTTCACCCCGCCTGCCGGTTACTGGCAGGGCCTGCGTGAGATCTGCGATCGCCATGGAATCCTGCTCTGTTCGGACGAGGTCATCTGTGCTTTCGGGCGGATCGGCGAATGGTTTGGCGGGCAGGCCTTCGACTACGTGCCTGACCTGATCACTTTCGCGAAAGGGCTGACCGGCGCGCACTTCTCGATGGGCGGCGTCCTGATGAGCGACAAGGTTTCGGAGCCGTTCTTCGACGGTCGCGCCAGCTACAACAACGGCTATACGTTCGGCGGCCATCCGGTGGGCTCGGTTGTCGCGCTGAAGACCCTGGAGATCATGGAGCGCGAGAACGTGCTGGAGAACGTGCGGGCGAACCACTCGGTTGCCTCCGAGGCCCTGAATGGACTGCGGGACATCCCGCTGGTTGGTGACGTGCGCGGAATGGGCCACTTCTGGGCGCTGGAGATCGTTCGCGATCAGGAGACCAAGGCACCTTTTGACGGCCCGGACGCTGAAGAGCTCTTCAAGGACGTGCTTACCGAAGCGCTGGTCGACCGTGGCTTGATCTGCCGGCTGGACGATCGCGCCGACCCGATCATCCAGATCGCGCCGCCGCTGATCGCCGAACCCGAACTCTTCCCCGAGATCGCCGGAATTCTGCGGGAGGGTCTGGAAATCACCTGGGACAAGAGCCAGAAGGTCACCAAACACGCCACCGGCTCTCAGGCGGCATCAATCAGCCCGATCTGAACTGTCACCAGGGGACCGGGTCGGTTTCACCGCGAGGCTTGCGGCAAAACCGACCCGGTCCTATGTGGTGATCAGGGCGTCGGCGGCGCAGGCTCCGCCCGGAGTGGCGAAAACCGGATTCAGTTCGACCAGGGTGAGCTGCTTCTCGAGCAGGATCCGGCCGACCCCGCTGCCCAGCTCGGCGAGAGCTTTCAGATCGACCGTCGGCCCGCCGCGGCCCCCGGTCAGCATCGCGTAGGCACGCAGCTCCTTCAGGCCATCAAGGATGCGCTCTGCTGACGCGGGCAGGGGAATCACGATCGCGTCATCGAGCAGTTCGGTCCAGATGCCACCCAGTCCAATGACCAGTGCTGGAACCACGGCATCGCTGCGGGCGCTGATGATCAATTCAACCCCCGGATCAGCCATCCTTTCGACCAGCAGGGTGGAGCCTTCCGCTTCCGGAAGGACCAGAAGTTCCCGGGCCGCAGCGGTCAGCCCGGGTTCGTCTTCTAGCCCGGTTTTGACCGCACCGATCTCCGACTTGTGCTGGATGTGGGGGCCCGAGAGCTTTGCCGCCACTGGATATCCGACCCGGTTCGCGATTGCCACGGACCCGCCCAGGTCGGCCGCAGCGCCACCCGCAGGGACCGACAGGCCCTCGATCCGCAAGAGCTCCTTTGCCTCCGCTTCACCCAGCCAATGGCCGTCGGCCCGCCCGGCAACGGCGCGGGCCGAGCAGGAAATCTGGAGCAAATGCGAAGCGTTTCCTGGCGGGATCCGGCTCGCTTTCATTGCGGCCAGGGCGGTGGGGATGCCGCCAACGACCGGCAGCCCCATTTCGGCCAGTTCGGCCATGCCGGTCTCGCTGATCAGGTCAGGAAGGGTGGAGGCAAAAATCGCCCCGGTCCCCGACTCAAGGGCTCCGCTTGCCAGCGCGTTCCGGACATCGGCCCACTCAGCTTCATGCTCGGGACGAAGGCCGCTCGGGTGGTCATGGAAAAGCAGCAGCTGGTCTACCGCGGGATCCTCACCGACCGCTTTCACGATGCCACTCATTCGATCGAGCTCGGTCCAGAGAACCGACGTGTAATCAAGCGGGTTTCCAGCCGTTGCTTCCTCCGGCAGCAGGTCCCCGAGCTTCTCGGTCGTTTCCGGATTGAGCGCGGGCAGGTCCAGTCCGATCGCTTCAGCGATGTCAGCGGCGATACCGGAATCACCACCGGAGCAAGTCAGGATCGCCGGGCCTGAACCGGCGGCCCGGTCGGCCCGGGGCCAGCAGGACTTCATCGAAAGTACCCGGGCCAGTTCCAGCAACTCATGGGGGTCGGTCGCCCAGGCGGCGCCAGCCTCCCTGACCAATGCCCGGAACACCCGCTGGTCACCGGCGATCGCTCCGGTATGGGCCGCTGCGGCACGGCTGCCCGCCTCCGAGCTGCCGACCTTGAGTACCGCCACCCGGACGCCGTTGTCGGCGCAGGCAGCTAAAGCTTCGGCCAGCCGGGTTCCATCGCCGTCGTCTTCCTGAAAGAGCGCGATCGAGCGAACACCCTCGAGGCCGGCGATCGCGTTGAGCCAGTCGGCGGAATCGGTCACCGCCTGGTTGCCGGCCGAAACGACGGTATGAAGATCGATCCCGCGTCGCGACCCGATTGCGTTGACCGCGACGTTCCCGCTTTGCGACACCATTGCCACCGCGCCAGGATTCAGGTGCGGCAGCGAATCCCCCCAGGCAGATGCCCGGCTGGCAACGGAAACCACCCCGTTGCCATTCGGTCCGCAAACCGGAAATCCCCCGGCCAGGGCAATCCGGCGCAGTTTCTCCTCGTGCTCGCGTCCGGAATGAACTTCCCCGAAACCGGCCGAGAGGACCACCGCGCCGCCGCAGCCCCTCTCGATCGATTCCGAGATTACGTCGGGAACGAACCGGGCCGGGAT
>JBAWHK010000104.1:0-2643 GCA_049593795.1 Solirubrobacterales bacterium | reverse complement strand
AGCACGGGCTTGTTCGCGACCGGCACCAACTGCTTGGCCGACGTGTGAGTGATCGGCCGCAGGCGCGTGCCGGATCCTCCGGAAAGAATAAGACCTTTGAGCTCAGACATTCGACGGTCAAGGGTATCTGGAAGGACCGTGACAGGCCGAACGATCCTTATGCTGGCCAGGCATGGAACGACACCGGACAGGACACCAGGCGTGAATCGGCCCGCCGCAACTGTCTACGTCCCGACGCTAACTGGCGGGGAGACGCTTGCGGCCTGCCTCGATTCGCTGCTCGCGCAGACGGTTCCGGTGATGGTGGTTGTCGCCGACAACGGCACTGGCGATGGCTGTCGCGATCTGCTCGAAGCGCGCTTTCCCAGCGTCACCCGGATCGCCAACGGCCGCAATCTGGGGTTCGGGGCCGCCCTGAACCGGGCGATCCGTGAAACCGGGGTTGGCCCTGTGGTGCTGTTGAACGACGACGCGGTCGCCGACCGCCGTTTCGTCGAACATCTTCTTTCGAAATCCGGGCCGGCCCAGATGGTCGCCGCAGTGATGGTCAGGGCGGATGACCCCGAGATCATCGACTCGGCCGGCGTGATCATTGACCAGACCCTGATGGCCTTCGACTATCTCAGTGGTGAAAGCACTGATGCTCTGGCCTCGGCCCCTTCCCCCCTCGGCCCCACCGGAGGCGGGGCGCTGTACGACCGCGCCATGTTCGAGCAGGTGGGAGGTTTTGACGAAAACATCTTTCTGTATTACGAAGATGTCGACCTGGCGTTGAGGATCCGGGCCGCCGGGGGACGCTGCGAACTCGCTCCGGCCGCACGGGCTTCGCATGGATACAGCCAGACGCTTGGCGCCCGGTCCGCAGCGAAGTACCGGATGACCGGCTGGAGTCGCGGATACATGCTGCGCCGCTACGGGATTGACCGGCACCCGGGGCTGATGACAGGCGCACTGGTTCGTGAGCTGGCGATCTGTGCCGGACAGCTGGTGAAAGACAGGACCCTGGCCGGCCTGACTGGCCGCATCAAAGGTTTCCGCGCCGTCAGCAAGCATGATCGCCGCCGGATCCCGTCCAAGGCCGCGGAATCGATGTCGGTGTTATCGGCGCTGAAGCTGCGCCGCCAGCGTCATTCCGGCTGAAGCCCCGCGGTACTGCCTACCGTCAGTAGGTGCCACCGAGTTTGCGATGGTCCCAGCTGACTGTGCGAACCACTTTGAATTCGATGACGGTCCGCTTCGCAGCCTGGGCACGGAAGGCTTCCATCGCTTCCGGCGACGGCTTCTCGCCTTCGGGGGCGTAGCGGGTGGTCAGCTCTTCGGCGAAATCCACCACGAATTCAAGGTCGTTGTGGAAAATAGCTTCGGCTTCGAACTGGATGCCGCGCAGCTCGGAATATTCGTGTCCGGCTTCGACCAGGACGGTTACCCGCGGATCCCGTTCAAGATTCTTGATCTTCTGCGATTTGCGGAAGGTCCAGGCCCAGATCGTGCCATCCCGGACCACGTACCAGAGCGGCATTGAATGAGGCCAGCCCCGTGGACCGATCGAACTGGCAATCGCCACCCGTTCTTCCCTCAGGAATACATCGATTTCTTCCGGCGACATCTCAATCAGTTTGCGACGGTTCACAGGTTCCAGACTACTGGTGCCGCTACATCTATTCGCCAAGGTCGCGCGGCAGGCGCCCTTCAGACTCGAGTTTCTGGAGGTGCGCTTCCATGACCACGTTGGCGGCCGGACGCAGCATCTCGTGCACGTCCGACCAGACTTCGTCGAGCAGGGTCATCTTTGATCTCACCCCACGATCCAGGGCTTCGACCAGCCCGTTCTCGCGGGATTCCCGATGTTCGAGGTATTCGTTGACTTTCGCTGCCGGATCGGTGATCCAGGGTCCATGACCCGGGCAGATCAGGGTCGGCTGGTGTTTCCTGACGAGCCGCAGGGACTCCATGTAGGAGGTGAGTGACCCGCCGTCCGGCGGCACATAGGTCGAGCCCCAGCCGAGGATCAGGTCGCCGCTGAAACAGACCCCGTCCGCGGTGAATAAAACAAAATGATCGGTTGCGTGCCCGGGAGTGGCGATCGCGGTCAATCCGCCGTATTCCTGCCCGTCGACCAGCTCCGACATCCCGGTACCGAGCATTTCGATGCCACCGGAATGATCGTTGTGTGAATGGGTGAGGACCCCGCCGGCCAGTCCCCCGCGCGCGCCGGCCGCGGACCTGACCGCCTCCGCATGGGCCTCATCCTCGGGGCCGGGATCGATTACCCAGCAGGGATCGTTCCCGTACAGGTAGGTGTTGGTCCCGGTCAGGGTCATCGGGCCCGGGTTGTCAGCCATCACCCGGTAGATCTCCGGATGACCGGGCGCCTCACCGTCTTCCATTTCCATGCGAACAGCCTACGCGGGTTCGCTGTCGCTGCTGCCGGACGCGGAGTTGCGAATCAGACGGCGAGTTCGCGGCTGATTGCCTCGCGGGCTTCCGGCGGGTCGAGGACAACCAGGTCCCCGGCTCCCCGAAGGATTTCGCGAACCAGCCAGGAAGTGCCGGCATACGGCAGCTCAACTACCACCGAGCCATCGTTCAGTTCTTCAACCACGTTGCGTTCTTCCCGCAGCCAACGGGACCGTTCGGGGGAAA
>JBAWHK010000103.1:0-3851 GCA_049593795.1 Solirubrobacterales bacterium | reverse complement strand
GGAACAACTGCTCCGGTATCAACTACGGAGAGCGGGATTCCACACTGGAACGGAACGTCCATTGTGAATGCCGGGTTCCATTCGATGTCACCGTTTGCGTCAAACGCAAACTCAGCGCCAGTGGGGCAGCCGTTTTCGTCGAGGTAGCACGGGACGTCACGGATGAATCCGGAAACGGTCCGTTGGAAGTAAGTCGCATTCGGTACGGGCGACTGCGGGGTTCCCATCGGGTTGTAGCTGGGCTCTCCCGGGTTGTTGTTGCCACAGGCTGCGGCTCCGGTGTCCGACAGGTCGCAGAAAGCGAGCACGTCGATGTCGGGGGCGCTGCCGGCGATTACACGGTCAGCCAGGTTGTCATCGCCGAGACGCGAGAAAGCGTCGTCACGAATTTCAACTGCCCGGCCGGTAACGCTTTCTTCCGAAGCAACTGTGAAGTCCCATGCCATGTAGAGGCTGGAACGATCAACAGAGGCCTTGTTGACGACGTCGTCGATTACCGATTCCATGTGCGGACGCCGGTCTTCGACGATCTGCTGCTGGGTCGGCAGGTTGTCGCGGTACACCTCGAAAGCGACCGGGGCCGGGATCGTGCTGTTGGCCGCGTCCTTCAGGTTGCGGAAAGCGATGATGTATCGCTCACCGAAATCGAAGTTTTTCGCCGGACGGATGATCAGGTTTACGTCATCGGTGTTGGTCGGGTTGGTGCCGATGCCACCGTCGCCCTCCAGGGACGGATCGACCGTGGTCGGATTGGAATCGAGTTCAGCCCAGATCGGCTGGCGTTCACCGGTGTCGGCATTGACCACGATTACCGCCTGTGACGGGTCGTCGTACTGGTGAAGGTCGGTAATCGGGACCAGTCCGCTGTTGCTGAAAGCGGCCGGGGTATCGAGTCCGGGGATCTTCAGGGTGATCAGGTTGCCCGGGCTGAAGCCATCTCCACGATCCTGATCGGTCATGTCGATGTTGACACCGGAAGTGTTCGCCGGGGCCGACGCGGTGGCGATGTTCAGCCGCTTGCCGGTATCGGTATCGGCGTCAACCGTGTAGTAGTCGTTGGCGAAGGGCTGGAGGCAGACCGTCGTGTCAAACCAGTCGCAGCGCTCGGGGTTGTCGCCGAGCGGGACGGTTGTGTAGTCGATCGGCTCGTCACACAGCGATGAGTCCTTGGCGAGCTTCTTCGACTTCTTGGCGGTCTCTTTGTTCTTCTTGTTCGACTTGGGCTTGTATTTGCCCTTGGCGATTACCTTTTTGGCGCCACAGGTGCCCAGCTTCTTCTTGCCGTTGCTGGTCAGCTTGAGGGAGATGGTTTTGGTCTGCTTTTTGTTCTTCTTGAACTTGACGTTCTTTTTCTTGAAGAGGTTCTGCTTGCCTGAATAGACAGCAAAAAGCTTGACCGTGGTCTTGCCGGTTGACTTGACCTTGACCTGCAGCTTGCCTGCCTTGAGCAGAGCGGCCTGGTTCTTGGTCTTGACATTCAGCGATACCTTCGCCTTCTTTGACTTCTTGTTCTTTGCGTCAGCGCTGTTGGCAGCGACCGTTGCAGTGAAAGCAAGAGCCATGATCAGGGCGAACGTCATGACCGCAAAGCGGCGCACGTTCAAAAGTCCCGAGTGGTGGTTCATTCTCCGTTACTGCTCCCTCATAGTTGTGGCCGCCCCTGCGGCCGAATGTTTACTTCGCTTGTGTGACGCGACTCACAAAGAATAGACCTTCTGAAACTAAAAAGTTGCGCTCTGCCCGAACGCACTTTCGGGGTGGTTCGGGTATGGCGGCGTTCTTGAACAGCGACGCCTGAATCGCATATCTCCGCCAGAAACGGAGGATTGCTCAGCAAACTTCAGCGGCTGAGGTCGACTCCAGCTTCGATGCTCTCTACGAATGCGACGATCAGTTCAACCGTCGATTCGACGTCCGCCAGATCGACCATTTCGACCGGGGAATGCATGTACCTGAGCGGGATCGAAACGAGGCCGGTCGGAATCCCTGAACGCGAGATCTGGAGTGAGTCGGCATCGGTGTGGGTCGAGTTGCCGCTCGCTCCGACCGAGAAGGGAATGTCCGCATCCTCGGCTGCCGACTTCAGCATTTCGTAGAGCTTGGGGGAAAGGGTGGAGCCACGTCCGATGACCGGTCCGGAGCCGAACGGATGGCTGCCGACCTCTTTCTCATCAACGCCGGGGGCGTCAGTCGCGTGGGTGACGTCGATTGCGACCGCGAGGTCGGGACGCACGGTGAACGCAGCGGTGCGGGATCCGAAAAGTCCGATCTCTTCCTGAACTGCAGCGACCGCGGCAAAGCGGGCAGTTGCTTTCTTGTTCTCGTTTACCCGGCGCAGGGCTTCGACCGCGATGTAGGAACCGAGGCGGTTGTCCATGGAACGCGAAACGAGGCGGCCTCCCGCGACTTCGAGCGGTTCGCAGTCGATCACGACAGGGTCACCGACCGAAACCAGTGCTTCGGCCTCTTCACGGTCCTCAACGCCCAGGTCGATGTGCATTTCCTTGAGCGTCACCACCTTCTTGCGCTGTTCCGGTTCGAGCAGGTGGATCGGTTTGCGTCCAGCCACTCCGGGAACCTGGCCGTTGTTGCCGGTGACGGTTACCCGCTGGCCGACCAGGATCTGTGGGTCCCAGCCGCCAATCGGAGCGAAGTACACGAAGCCGTTTTCGTCGATATGGGTGATTACCAGGCCGATTTCGTCGATGTGTCCGACGATCGCGACCAGTGGTGCGTCTTCGTCATCGCCGATCGTCGCGATGCTTCCACCAAGGCCGTCGGTGGTGACCGTCGCGAAATCGGCGGCTTCACGCCAGACCTTCGCCGCGGAAAGTTCGTACCCCGAAGGGCCGGGGGTGTTGAGGAGCTTGTCGAGAAGCGGCGGAGTAGTCATACAAAGGATTATGCCGTTCGGAGCTACTCGGTCGATGGACCTATGGCTAGACTGGATCTCGTGATTTCAACTAACCAGTTCAAGAACGGCACTCACATCGAAGTCGACGGCAAGATCATGCGGATCATCGAGTTTCAGCATGTGAAGCCGGGCAAGGGCGGAGCTTTCGTGCGCACCAAGCTGCGACGCATCGAAGACGGGTCCGTCCTCGACAAGACTTTCCGTGCTGGTGAGAAGTTCCGGCCGGTCCACACTGAGTCGCGCAAGATGCAGTACCTCTACGAGTCCGGCGACGTTGTTGTCTTCATGGACAACCGCTCCTATGAACAGATTGAGATCCCGGCAGATCTCGCTGCTGACGCCCTGCGCTGGGTCCAGCCGAACGACGAAGTCGAGATTCTTCTGGTCGACGAACAGCCTTCCGAGGTTGCGGCCCCCAGTTCGATTGAAGCGAAGGTCATGAAAACCGAACCGGGGCTCAAGGGCGACACCGCTTCCGGGGGTGGCAGCAAACCGGCCACGCTCGAATCGGGTGTTGAGATCCAGGTTCCTCTCTTCATCAACGAAGGCGAGATGATCAAGGTCAACACCGAGAACGCCGAATACATGTCGAGGGCCTGACCCCGGTTTCATGAAGATGCTCCAGCGTGATTTCACCCTGGAGCCACGGCAGCGCGGATTTCACCTGGTCACGAAGGAGGTCGTTTCGGCCATCCCGGAGATCGGTGAGTTCCAGGTGGGTCTGGTCCATCTGATGATCCGTCACACCTCGGCATCGCTCACCCTCAACGAGAACGCTTCGCCCGACGTACGCCATGACTTCCGCACATGGGCGGACCACGCGGTCCCGGAGGACTTCCGGTGGACCCACACCCTCGAAGGCGCCGATGACATGCCGGCACACATCAAGGGCAGCGTCACCGGATTCGACTTGACCTTGCCGGTCAGGGAAGGGGAT
>JBAWHK010000102.1:0-15889 GCA_049593795.1 Solirubrobacterales bacterium | reverse complement strand
GATTCCCGGTGCGGTGATCGCTTACCTGCTCGTGACTGAAATCTCGTCGCTGCTGCCTTTTTCTTTCGGTTTCGCCGCGGGCGCGATGCTCGCCCTGGTTTTCGCCCAGATGATCCCCCAGGCCTGGGGCGTCAACCGCCGGCAGGCGATCACCGGCCTGCTGGGCGGCTCGCTGTTCATGGCCCTGCTCAGCCAGCTGCTTGGCGTCGGATAGATCCGCGTCGCGAGAGCGGCAGCACTACTTTCCGATCCTGAATCTCTTCCTGGCCGGAGTCTTGTCCTTCACGCCGGCCGGGTCGATCGCCACTACCCGGAAAAGGTGCCGACCGGGCTTCATCCCGCGGAAGGTCTTCGGATTCCGGCAGTCCCTGAAACGCTTTCTGTCGATACGACAGCGGAAGGTCGATCCGGCAGCACTGGATGTGAAACGGAAAGTGACTTTCCGTTTTGCTTTCCTCACCGTCATCTTTCTGATTTTCGTTTCCGGTGCCGAAGCGGCAATCGGGCTGTCTTTCACTTCGGACAGGACTTTGATCGTCTGGTCAGCCATTTTCGATTCGCCAAGGGCATTCGGGTGGACTATCACCGGGTTGGTGCCGAGCAGGACCGGTTCGACCCAGCGGGTACCGATCGCCTTGCAGGCATCATGTCCATCGGAGACCCCGTTGAGGTCGACGTAGATCGCTCCGGTAGCGGCCGCCGCACGCTTCACCGCGTCGTTCAGCGTGGTCTGCAGGGAACGCAGGTAAGGAATGTCACCTTCGGCCACCGGCATGCTCGGGAAGCAGCCCCGGGTTTCGGGGACGATCCAGGGGTAACTGAGAATCGCGACTTTCGCAACCGGCGCCCGTTCGCGAACCGCGCCGAGGGCTTCAACGAGAGATGGATAGGTGGTGTTGCGAATGGTGTCTTCGAATGACGAGCCGTACTTGTCCTTACAGGGGTGGCCCTGACCCAGAGCAAGTGCTCCCACGCTGCCACAGGAAAGGATCGCTCCGATGAAAACGCTGCTGTCATTGCCGCCAATCGTCATCGTGACCAGTTCGGTGTCCGGTCTGAGCGCATCAAGCTGTGGCTTCACACCCGGATACTGGGAGCCGGCGAAATCACCTGTGTCGGCAGCCCCGCAGCTCACATCGGTCAGATTCGCCCCGGTCTTCGCGGCGATCACATGCGGGTAATTGCGACTGGATCGCAGGCATTGCGGCGGCGCCGACGGATCGAGCGGCAGCACTCCGGATGCCGCGCTGTACGAATCCCCAAGGGCGACGTATTTGACTGGTGCTGACATCGCTGAAGCCGCAACAAGCGAGAGACCGGCCATGGCCAGTACCACTGCGTAAACGGCCGATCGGACAGCGGCACGGCAACTGCGGAGCTTCATCCATCCTCCTCGAGAAGTAGAAACACGGTGTTCCTGATTACTACGCCGCTACCCGCCGACTGGATCAATCAATCAGCACGGGATTGCCCGCAGTGCTTTACGGATCAATTGTTCTTTTTAGTCAACCGATTCCGCGACCCGTTCCGTAACCCCGAATAGATGGAAATCTACGTGGGAAAGGAACAAATGTTGAAAAGAAACATGCTGTTGCTGCTGTGCGTCCCGGTTCTGGCTTTCGGGATCGGTGCCTGCGGAAGCGACGACGATGATTCAGGCAGCACCGGTGACTCAACCTCAGTCGAAGCAACAACCGGGGCAGCCGAAACGACAGATCAGGGCATGAACATCGTCGAAACCGCCCAGGCGACACCTGACCTGTCAACCCTGGTGGACGCAGTCGTGGCGGCGGATCTGGTCACCACGCTTGAGGGCGAAGGACCATTCACCGTGTTTGCGCCGACCAACGACGCTTTCGCTGCCCTTCCTCCGGCAGAACTCAAGCGCCTGCTGAAGCCGGCCAATCAGGAGGAACTCGCCAGCATCCTCACCTACCACGTCGCTGCAGGTGACGTGAAAGCTGCCGACCTCTCGGACGGCCAGATGATCGAAACCGTCAATGGCGACAAGCTGGAAGTCAAGATTGACGGCGACAAGGTGATGGTCGGAGACGCGACCGTCGCGCAGGCCGACATCGAAACATCAAACGGAACGGTCCACGTGATCGATTCCGTACTGCTGCCCCAGTAACGGATCCCGGAGGGCGGTTCGAGCGGTAACTCCGCCCGGCCGCCCTTCGGCTTTCTTACCGGCCGCTTTTCTCGGAGCGGGGATTTGCCGGCCACCAGAAACGGTCCCCGACCAGGGTGACCATCGCCGGCACCAGCACCGTCCGGACCAGCAGGGTGTCAAGCAGGATCCCGAATCCGACGATTATCCCCAGCTGGGTGAGGGTGATTATCGGCAACACGCCAAGAACCGTGAAAACGGCGGCGAGCAGGATTCCGGCACTGGTAATCACCCCTCCTGTGGTCGCCAGCGCAGTGACGATCGATCTCCGAGTTGATTCCGTTTTCGCTTCCTCACGGGCCCGGGTGATCAGGAAGATGTTGTAGTCGACCCCGAGCGCGACCAGGAAGAGAAAGCTGAGCAGGGGCACCGACAGGTCGATGCCGGGGAAACCGAAGATGTGATCGAAAGCCCAGGTGGCCGCGCCCAGCGCCGCCGCCCAGCTGAGGACGTTGGTCAGGGTCAGGAGGACCGCGGCAACCACCGACCTCAACAGCAGCAGCAGGATCAGCAATACAACTGCCAGGACCAGGGGAACCACGAGCAGACGGTCGTTTGCGGCGGCTTCCCGCTTGTCGAGATCCGATGCGTCCTGGCCGCCCACGAGGGCTTCTTTGCTTACCTGGTCGAGATCGGTTCGCAGGTTTTCGATTGTCGCGAGGGCGCCATCGCTTCCCGGTGCGTCCTGGAGCTGAACGTCGATCTGGGCCACCCCACCGCCGGTTGGCCCGGGCCTCGCTGCCGCAACCCCGTCCGTGGCGGCGGATACCTGCCGGGCGGCCGATGCCTCGGCCGCAGGCACGATTACCGCGGCCGGCTCACCGGTTCCGGCCCCGAAAGTCCGGGCGAGTGTTTCCTGGCCGGCAACCGAATCAGGCCTGTCCCGCAGCTGCTCTGTCTGGGACAGACCGACATCTCCGCCGGTATTCCCCAGGGCCAGCACCACCAGGAACATCACGCTGACCAGGGTGACCGTGACCGCCCGTGCGGTGACTGCCTCCCCCAGCTTCGACCACGGGCCGGTACGCGAAGGATCGTCATCGCCATAACGTGGCACAACCGGCCAGAAGAGCTTGCGCCCGAACAGCAGCAGTGCCGGTGGCAGCATGCCCAGGACAAAGACCACCGCGGTGATGATGCCGATAGAGCCGGCAACACCGATGTTGCGATCGAATGGAAGCTCGGCGAAATAGAGGGTGGCGAGGCTCAGGGCAACGGTGCCCGAACTGGCAAGGATCGCGGGGGCGGCATGGACAAGGGCCGCTCGCATTGCCCGGTGACGTTCCTCGTGTCGCCTCAGCTCCTCGCGGTATCGGGCGACCAGCAGCAGCGCGTAGTTGGTGCCCGCACCGAAGACAAGAACGGAAACTATGCCGGTGGTCGCACCATCGATTTCAAGTCCGGTGTTGCGGCTGAGAATCGAAAGCAAAGCAAGTACGACCTGGTCGGCCAGCGCGATCACGGTCAGCGGCACCAGCCAGAGCCAGGGGCTGCGATAGGTAATCAGGAGCAGCAGCGCCACTATGGCTGCGGTTGCCATGAGCAGGCGGGTGTCGGCCCCCTCGAATACTTCGCTCAGGTCCACCTGGAACGCCGCCGGGCCGGTCACTTCAGCGACGGCCCCGTCGGGGAGCCCCTGGCCTGCCACATCCCGGATTTCGTTTACCTCAATCCCGAGGCGATCGGAACCTTCGCCGCCACCACCTTCCGGGACGGATTTCAGCGGCACGGAAACGATTGCCGCTTCATCGCCGGGGGAATACACCGGCGGGCCGACGGCCTTCCCGAGCGCGATGCCGGCAAAAGCCTTCCGGTCCCGGTTGATCTCCTTGCGGTCAGCCGCATTCAGCTTGCCGTCCGGTCGACTGTAGACAACGATTGCCGGTGCCTCTCCTGACTCCGGGAGGTTCTGCTGAAGCCGCACAGCTTCAGTTGATTCTGCGTTCTCCGGCAAGCCGAAGGTCGGGTCCGAAGTTGTCGCCGGTGACCCACCGAAGCTCAGGAACAGGACCGAAATGAACACTCCGGCCACAAGTGGAATCACCTTCAGACGATGATCCGTCACGAGTTTGAGCAACGGATCGAAGATGCGCCTCACGGCCGATGGTTCGTTCATTGGAAGCTGCCCAGTCTAGCCGCGGAACTCAGGACCCGGCGAGGGCACCTGAGTACACCTGCCAGGCAAGTGCGGTTTTGGCGGTGATGCTCAGAAACACGTATACCCGTTCGGCGAACAGCGGATCCTGCCACTTGCCGCGTCGCCTGTAGGTAAGCCACATGTTGACCGCAAAGCAGTTGAACAGCAGGAAGAGCGAAATGAAGATTCCGTAAACGAAGCCGGGCACGCCGTCGGCGTTCGACTCGGCCAGCGCGAACTGGATCACGATCGCGATCCATGGGATCGCGCCGATGATGCAGCCGTAAATGAAAGGTGCCCAGTCAACCCGGTCCTGACCGGCGTTGGCCCTTTCCATGGCAAGCCCGAAGAGGATCATCGCCGCGTTCGCCCCGAATATCCCCAGGAGGGCGACTACGTCACTGACCCCGGTCAGCATTGAGATCAGCACGATCATCAGCGATGCGCTGATCGCGTATTCGGACCACCGGAACGGGTTCTGCCAGTTCCGGATCAGCTTCTCGTACTGACGCCGGACAAAAGTTCCGACCGCAAAATGATCGAGTGCAGCCAGGCCGAGAAAGACAGCGACGATCAGGTCGATTCGCAGGCTGAACAGTTCGGTGGTTCCGTACTGACCGGCCCCGGGGGCGTTGGTCAGGAAAGATCCGGTGACCGGAAGGCTCACCGGTGCTGCGAGCACCAGCAAAACGACCACCTGGGCCGCGAAGAAGATCGCTGCGGCCAGATTCAGACGCCGCAGGCCGTTGAGAGCCGGACGGGAATCATTCGAACTCTGTCCATCTTTCTGAACACTCATCACTTACGTACTTCCCCGGTTCCGATCCTTTGAATCATGAATGTTGAAATGTCGTGTCCCGTTCGATGGGCAGAGGCGTCCCAGGGGCAGCTTGACGGGTTTTTCAAACGGTCGGCTAACTGGATCTGGGACAATCCTCCGTCCATGGATGTCACCCGAGAACCCGATTCGCTGGCCCAACCCACCCGGGCAACGCTTTTCGAGCGCCTTTGTGAACTCCGGCGGCCGGCGACGACCGATGAACTTGCCGGTGAACTGAAACGCCACCCGAACGGTGTTCGCCTTCACCTCGAGCAGATGGCAGAAGGTGGTCTGGTTCTGCGGGAAAGTGAAAAACAGGGCCGCGGAAGGCCTCGGGATGTCTGGTCGGTTGATCCGGATGCCCAGCCCAGGGGTGTCAGGCCAACGGCCTATCTCGAACTGAGCCAGTGGCTGGCGCAGGCGGTTGAGCAGGGGCCGGTCGATCCGGCGGAGATTGAGGTGCGTGGCCGGGAAATCGGGCTCGGACTGATTGAGCCGACCGCGGCCGAAGCCGGTCCGGTGGATCGCTTTCGGAACGCGCTTTCGGCCATGGGTTTCCAGCCGGCAAGTGAGCCAGAAGACGATGGTGAGGTGACTGTCTGCCTGCGTAACTGCCCCTACCGGGATGTGGTTCGTGACCGGCAGTCGTTGATTTGCGCGCTCCATCGCGGTGTTTCGTCCGGCCTGCTCGAATCGATAGACCCGGCGATTGAAATGACCGGTTTTGAGCCGCATGACCCCGATGAGGCCGGATGCCTGATCAAAGTTCGTCTGCCAGGCTGAACGACTCGATCCAATCCCCTTTTCGCCATGGTGCGAGACTGGGCCGATGGATCCGCAGCCACCCGGCCTGATCGACAATGGAGTTGCCGCAGCCGTTCTGGCCGGTGGCGCCGCATCAAGAATGAATGGGGAAAAAGCGGGAGCCCTGCTTGGTGCCCGGCCACTTGCCGAGTATCCGGTCAGGGCGCTCCGCCAGGCCGGCCTGACTCCTTTCCTGGTGACGAAAGATGACCGCCCGGTGAGCATGACCGGGATCGAGACAGTGATCGAGCCTCCCGGACCACGCCATCCGCTGCTTGGCATCACCACCGCACTTCGCGCCGCCAGCGGGTCATCGGTGCTGGTTGTTGCCTGCGACCTGCCGTTGTTGCCGCCGACGATGCTTGCCTGGATGGCAGAGCAGCAGGGTCCCTCATTGATCCCGCGTGTGAACGGCCAGCTACAGCCGCTCGCCGCCCTCTACCGACCCGAATCTCTGGAAGTCATCGAAGCGGGACTGCGAAGGAACCGGTCGGTGAAATCCACAGTGCTCGACCTCGATCCGGTCTTTATCGAGGAAACGGAACTTTCCCGTTTCGGCGATCCCGAAACCAGCTTCCACAACGTCAATACTCCGGCCGACCTCGCCTGGGCCGAGAACCACCTGGCGAGCCGCTAAAGGCTAGCCGCCGATTGCGCTCATCGTGCGTTCCGGCTGCAGAAAGTCGGACTCGTTGATGCGGTGCCGGAGTTCTTTGCCACGAACGGCTTCCCGGATCAGGGATTCGATTCCGGCATCGTCAACACCGGTGCGAAGCGGTTCGAGCAGGTCGGTTTCGTTGAGCGAGAAAAGGCAGGTCCGGAGTTTGCCGTCTGCGGTCAGGCGCAACCGGTTGCAGTCGGAACAGAACGGTTCCGACACGGGGTTGATGAAACCGATTTCCCCGTCGCCGTCAGCGAAACGAAACACCCTGGCGGTAGCTGAAGGTTCCCGTTCAACTTCGACCAGCGGATGGATTTCTTCGATCAGAGCACGGAGTTCAGACCCCTTGAGAACCTGTGAAGGATCCCAGGATCGATCGCCATCGAGCGGCATGAACTCGATGAACCTGACCTGACAACCGCTGCTCCGCGCGAGGTCGCAGAATCTCGGGAGTTCTTCCTCGGTGAAATCCCTGATCGCCACCGCATTGACTTTGACCGTACCGATGCCCGGCTGTTTCATTATCGCTTCGAGACCAGCCAGCACCTGCGGAAGTGCGTCCCTCCTCGTCAACCTGAAAAAACGGTCCTTCTCCAGTGAATCGAGCGAAACGTTGATCCGGTCCAGTCCGGCATCAGCCAGGGCCTCGGCATGACGTTCAAGCAGATACCCATTGGTGGTCAATGCCAGATCACGGATCAGGCCAAGCCCGTTGATGCGCCTGATCAGCTGCGGCAGATCCCGTCGGACCAGAGGCTCTCCCCCGGTCAGCCTGATGTCCTCGATTCCGATCGTCCCGAAAATGCTGACCAGTCGCTCGATCTCCTCAAAAGTGAGGATGCCGGACCGGTCGATCCAGTCCAGCCCTTCGGCCGGCATGCAGTACTGGCAGCGAAAGTTGCATCGATCGGTGACCGAGATCCGCAGGTCGTTGATCCGACGACCAAATGAATCTTCAAGCGGTGCTGTGTCCGTCATGCCCGTGCCTGTCATTCAGGTTCAGCCACTTTCATTGGGTTCGCGTCCACCGCCGATGCTACCTGCCGCCAGACCCGCACACATCCAGGCGAAGGCAACAAGCATCACGAAAGCGAGTACGAAATCACCGGTCGAGTCCTTGATCACTCCAAGCAGTAACGGTGGAAAGAAACCCCCCAGCCCGCCAGCCGCGCCGACTATGCCGGTTGCGGCACCGGTCGAGTCAGGGAATTCTTTCGGGACCAGCTTGAAGACAGCGCCGCTGCCCAGGCCAAGGAAGAAAGCCAGGGTCAGGCACATGACCGTCACCGGCATAACCGATGGGTCGGCGGCCTGCCAACTGAGACCCACCGCGTCGAGTCCGACCCCGAAGAACGAAACCACGAGCACCTTCTCGGCCCCGATGCGATCCGAGAGCAGGCCACCTAACGGACGTGCCGCGGTCGCAATAACGGTGAATCCAGCGGCCCGCAGACCAGCGTCGGTGGTGCTCAGGTCGAACCAGTCAATCAGCAGTGTCGGCAGAAAGATCGCCATGGCGACAAAGCCACCGAAAGTGACGAAATAGAACAGAGCCAGGCGCCAGAGCTTCCATCCGGCACCGAGGACCTCCATGTAATTGGTCTTCTTGGGCTCGGCCTTTGGTGCCTGACGGGCAATGCTCATCCAGATCACGCCATAGGCGGCGATCACCACCGCAAAAACCAGGCCGGCCACGATCGAGCCGGCGCTGTCGCGGATCGCCGGGACCGAGAACGCGGCGATCGCCGTCCCGATGTTGCCGACCCCGTAAACACCCAGCGCCATGCCCTGCCGTTTTGGCGGGTACCACTGGGCGACGAACGGGACGCCCACGGCGAACGATGCACCGGCTGTACCCAGCAGGAACCCGGCGCCGAGCATTGCCGCGTAGGAGGAGGCCTCGGCGGCAAAGCCAACCAGGGCAGCCGCGGCCGCCGAGTAGAACAACATGCCGGCGAAAACCACCCGGCCACCGATTCGGTCTGTCAGGAGTCCGAGCGGTATCCGCAGGAGGGAACCGAGGATCACCGGAATCGAGATCATTACCGCGGTCTGAGTGCTGCTCAGGCCGAGTTCCTTCTCGAGGTCGGGCGCGATCGGAGCGATCATCCCCCAGGCGGCGAAACACAGGGCGAAAGCGACCGTGGCCAGACCAAGATTTCGGCCTGCGCCGGGTGCTGTTGTTTCCATGAGTTCCTCCTAACGGCCGGTTGGGGATTCCGGACGGCGAGTGGGAAGGGACCTGGTGGTCCGTGGACGGTAAACAATCGGACTGCGCCTGAAATAGCCGACCGGCGCGCTGAATGCGTGAACCAGCCGGCTGAATGGCCAGAGCATGTAGAGAAACCAGACCCCCACCACATGCACCTGGAAGATCAGGGTCACTTCGCCGGGCGCGGTCATCAACTCGGGTTGCGGATCGAGAATGAACAACTGACGAAAGTACGGGGCGACGGTCTCGCGGTAATGGACCGCGTCACCGAGGTTGGTCAGCGTGCACAGCATGCCGGTGACGATGCCGAACGCCAGCATCGTGAAAACGGCAACGTCCATCCGGCTGGTGGTCGCCCTGACCCGGGGGAACTTGATCCGGCGATAGATCAACAGGGCCAAGCCGACGATTACGGCACCGCCGGCGGCAACGCCACCGATAACGGCAATCACGTGGTAGGCCCCTTCGCTGAGGCCAAACCAGCTGGTCCAGCCGGCCGGGATCAGGATGCCGAGCACGTGTCCGCCGATCGCCGCCAGCACTCCGAAGTGGAAGATCACGCTGGCGTATCGCTGGACCCTGCCCTCGAGAAGCTGCGTCGAACGAGCGTTCCATCCGTAACTGTCCGCCCGCCATCTCCAGATCAAACCGGCCACGAAAACGGTGATCGCGACGTAGGGCAGGATCACGTAGATGATCGTTTCACCCTTCACTGACGTCCTCCGATCAGGGGCAGTGCGATCTCGTCAGCGCCTGCAGGCATCACTTCGGGTGGTGCGAAAGGCTCCAGCCCCACTTCCTCGCTTGGCGGTCCGTTCTCGGCCAGCCTGCGAATCCGTGCGATCTGGCGCTTGGAGAGGCTGGGCAGACCTTCACGGATCAGGTCGAAGAGGCCGGCCCAGTGGCTGTGCTGACCCTGGAGGCTGCCACGGATCAGTTCGATCGCTGGCCGGTGGCGCTCCAGGAGCTCCCGGCCGACCGAACCATCGGCCAGTGCAGCGAATTCCAGCATCACCGGAAGAAAGTCCGGCAGTTCACTTTCACCGAACTCGAAACCGGCTTCGCGATACGCGGTTTTGATCTTCAACAGCCCCAGCCCGCGCTGCCGGCTGTCGCCATTGATGTGGTAGGTCAGGTGGAGACTGCAGCGCCGGTTGAAGTCGAAGGTTTCGGCATAGAGGCACTGAAGATCGTGAAGGCTTTGGCCGCGTCGCCATTCCAGGTGGGCGGCGAGTGTCTCGGTGAGCCGTCGTGAAAGCGGTCCCACATCGCGCGGATCAAGCTGGTTTAGGACGGCGGCCATGTCGGCTTCCGGATATTGGAGAAGGACCGACACCACCTTCAGCGGATGGATGGTCTTACTTGCCATTACTCTGCCCCTCCCCACCATGTTTGCTCAGCATGCTTCGCACGTCGAAGTCCGAATCCGGTTCCTCCGCGGACTCTGCCGGCAGGCCGGCACCGAAAGGCCCACCGACCGGATCGGGAGCGTTGACTCCGGTCATTTCACCGAGCCCTGGCGGTATCGCAGCACCATTGTCGAAATCGATTCCGCAGGATCCCTGGTCGGCGAATGCCGTGGTCGACGTTTCACCATGACGCTTCGGGATCACATAACGATCGTCGTAGTCCGCGATCGCGACCATGCGGAACATCTCATCGAGTTCTTCCGGGGTCATGCCAACGTCGGTCGCGAACTCAGGTCTGATCTCACCGTCCACGTTGCTGGCACGCATGTAGCGGCGCATTGCGACCAGGCGCTCAAGCGACTTGCGGACCGGGGCTACGTCGCCGGCGCTGAGGAAACCGGCCAGGTACTCCATCGGGATGCGCATCCGGTCGATCGCCGCGAAAATGCCGTCTTCGTCGGCCCCATCGCGCACCAGTCCGGCCCCGAGAGTCTCGAGCGGCGAAAGTGGCGGCACGTACCAGACCATCGGCAGGGTGCGGTATTCCGGGTGGAGCGGCAAAGCGATCCGCCATTTTTTCGCCATCATGTAAACCGGCGAGTTGGCGGCAGCATCAACCCAGTCGGCGGGCACACCGTCACGCAGTGCCTGCTCCCGGACCTCCGGATCTTCCGGGTCGAGGAAAAGGTCAAGCTGGGCTTCGAGCAGGTCCTTGTCGTCGGGCGTCGAGGCGGCTTCTTCAACCCGGTCGCTGTCGATCAGCACGATCCCGAGGTGTCTCAGGCGGCCAACACAGGTCTCGGAACAGATCGTCGGCAGTCCGGCTTCGATTCGCGGGTAACAGAAGTTGCACTTCTCGGCCTTGCCTGATTCCCAGTTGAAATAGACCTTTTTGTACGGGCACCCGGAAACACAGAAACGCCAGGAGCGGCAGGCTTCCTGATCGACCAGGACGATGCCGTCCTCCTCCCGCTTGTACATCGCGCCGGACGGGCAGGAGGCCACGCAGGACGGGTTGATGCAGTGCTCACAGATCCGCGGCAGGTACATCATGAATGCGTCTTCGAACTCGCCTTTGACTTCCTCCTCGAGCTTGCGGAAGTTGGGGTCGTTCGCCGCCCCGTTCTTCGAGCCCGCGAGGTCGTCTTCCCAGTTCGGACCCCACTGGAGGTTGAGGTCCCCTCCGGTGATCTGTGATTTCGGCCGGGCTACCGGCTGAGATTTGCTGGCCGGAGACGAGATCAGATGGTCGTAGTTGTAGGTCCACGGGTCGTAGTAGTCGTCGAGCTGAGGCAGATCCGGATTCCAGAAGATGTTCGAGAGCTTCTTCAACGGACCGCCCGCCTTGAGCTTCAGCCTGCCCTTGCGATCGAGTGTCCAGCCGCCGTTCCACTTATCCTGATCTTCGTAGTCAACCGGGTAGCCACGACCGGGCTTCGTTTCAACGTTGTTGAACCAGGCGTACTCGGTGCCTCGCCGGTTGGTCCAGACGTTCTTGCAGGTGACCGAGCAGGTGTGGCACCCGATGCACTTGTCCAGGTTCATGACCATGCCCATCTGGGCCCTGACCTTCATCCGTACACCACCTCTCCCTTGCGTTTGCGGATGACGATCAGCTGGTCCCGCTGGCAACCGGTCGGCCCGTAATAGTTGAAACCCCACGACAGCTGGGCATAACCGCCAACCATGTGGGTTGGCTTCATCGAGATCCGGGTCAGCGAGTTGTCAGTACCGCCCCGGGCCCCGGTCACCTCGGAGATCGGCACGTTCACATGGCGATCCTGCGAGTGATAGAAGAACGCTGCCCCGTCAGGGATCCGCTGTGAGACAACCGCCCGGCAGGAGACGGCACCGTGGTGGTTGTAAACCTCGATCCACTCGTTATCTTCGACGCCGACCTTTTCAGCGTCGTTGGTTGACAGCCACATCACGGGACCGCCCCTGAACAGGGTCAGCATGTGAAGGTTGTCCTGGAATTCGGAGTGGATCGACCATTTCGAATGCGGGGTGAGGTAACGGACCGTTATTTCGAGTGCTTCTTCAAGTTCCGGTTTGCCGCCCAGGCCAACCAGCTGACCTGCAGCGACCGGTGGCCGGAACCCGGGGAGCCCTTCACCCAGTTCAAGCATCCATTCGTGGTCGACATAGAAACTTTGCCGCCCGGTCAGGGTGCGGAATGGGATCAGGTATTCGATGTTCGAGGTGAACGGCGAGTAGCGACGCTCACGTGATTCCATGCCCGACCATTCAGCCGACGCGATCACTTTGCGCGGCTGGATGCCGATCGCCTTGAAGTCGATTCGTTCATCGATTCGCTCTTCCGAAATCGAAGCGAGTTCCTGGCCGGTACGTGGTTCGAGTGCTTTGAAACTCTCGACCGCGAGCCGTCCATTGGTGGTCCCTGAAAGCGCAAGGATGATTTCGGCGGCATCGATGTCGCTGTTGATCGCCGGCCGGCCCTTGCCCGCACCGGAGCGCACTGTGCCATTCCGGTCTTTCAGTTCTTCGACCTCGGGTCCCGGCTTCCAACTCACCCCTTTGGCACCGGTTCCGAGCTCTTCGGTCAACGGTCCGAGCGCGTTCATCTTTTCCCCGATCGCAGTGAAGTCACGTTCGGTCGGGATCAGTTTCGGCATCGTCTTGCCGGGGATGGCGTCACATTCACCCTTGCGCCAGTCCCTGACCAGGCCCCCGGGCTGGGCCAGCTCTTCCGGGGTGTCATGAAGCAGTGGTGCCGAAACCATGTCGGTCCGGATTCCCAGATGATCCTTGGCCAGTTCCGAGAACTTGCGGGCGATCAGGTTGAAGATCTTCCAGTCGGTTTTCGCTTCCCAGGGCGGCGGGACCGCTTCGTTGAACGGGTGGACGAAGGGGTGCATGTCGGTGCTGGATAGGTCGTGCTTCTCGTACCAGGTCGCGGCCGGCAGGACCACATCGGAATACACGCAGGAGCCGTTCATGCGGAAGTCGATGGTCGTGAACAGGTCGAGTTTGCCTTCGGGGGCTTCGTCATGCCATTCGACTCCTTCCGGACGATGCTCCGGCGCTGATTCATCTGACCGCACCCCGGAATCCGGTACCCCGAGCAGATGCTTGAGGAAGTACTCCTGCCCCTTGCTCGAAGAACCGATCAGGTTGGCCCGCCAGAGGTTCAGGACCCGCGGGTAGTTGGCCGGGTCGTCCGGGTCTTCACAGGCGTACTTCAGCCGGCCGGATTTGAGTTCTTCGACCGTGTACTCGACCGGGTCCTTGCCGGCAGCCCTGGCTTCGTCGGCGAGGTCGAGCGGGTTGCGGTTGAAGGCCGGGGCCGCCGGGGTCCAACCCATGCGGACTGCCTGGGCGTAGCAGTCGGCGGTGTGCTTTTTGCCGAGCTTGCCGGGGCCAGCCGGCGAAGCGAACTCCTCGGCACCGTACGAGTCATATCTCCACTGGTCGCTGGCGAGGTACCAGAACGGAGTGGCTGCCTGCTGACGGGGAGGACGGGTCCAGTCGAGAGCAAAGGCGAGGGTCTGCCAGCCAGTGATTGGCCGCACTTTCTCCTGGCCGACGTAATGTGCCCAGCCGCCACCATTGACCCCCTGGCAGCCACAGAACAGGACCAGCGAGAGCATCGCCCGATAGGTCTGATCTGAATGGAACCAATGGTTGGTTCCGGCGCCCATGACGATCATCGAGCGACCTTTGGTCTTCTCGGCGTTCTCGGCAAACTCACGCGCAATCCGTTCGCAGGCTTCGGCTTCAACGCCGGTGTGTTCGACCTGCCAGGCGGGGGTGTGAGGCTGCGAGGCGTCGTCATATCCGGTCGGCCATTCACCCGGCAGGCCGTCACGCTTCACCCCGTACTGGGCCAGTGCCAGGTCGTAGACGGTGGTCACCAGCCGGTCGCCGATCCTCCGCGCAGGAACTCCACGCACCATGGTGGTGCCACCTTCGGTCTCGCCGCCATCGAATCGCGGCATGGTGACCTCGACCAGTTCGTCATGGCTGTCCATCAGGCTCAGCAGGGGCTCCACGCCTTCGAGGTCGAGGTTCCACTTCCCCTCACCCTCTTCACCCCAACGGTCACCGATCGTCCCGTTGGGGACTACCGGTTCGTTGGTCCGGGCGTCGATCAGTACCGTTTTCCAGTCGGAGTTCTCACTCTCGTCGCCGACCACGTCGCTGCGCAGCATCGCGCCGCCACGGCAGGTCCCGTCGCCGTGGTCCTCGAGCTCAACCAGGAACGGCAGATCGGTGTACTTCTTGCCGTACTCAGCGAAGTACTCGGATTGGCGGTCGACGAAGAACTCCCTGAGGATCACATGGCCCATTGACATCGCCAGTGCAGCGTCGCTGCCGGCGGTGGCGGGAAGCCATTCATCGGCGAATTTGGTGCTGCCGGCGTAATCCGGGGAAACCGCAATCACCTTCTGGCCGCGATAACGCGCTTCGGTCATGAAATGGGCGTCCGGGGTCCGTGTCTGCGGAATGTTCGAACCCCACATCATCAGGTAGCCGGCATCCCACCAGTCGGCGGATTCAGGCACATCGGTCTGGTCGCCCCAGACCTGCGGCGATGCGGGTGGCAGGTCGGCATACCAGTCGTAGAAGCTCAGGGAGACTCCTCCCATCAGCGAAAGGAAACGGGTGCCGGCAGCGTAAGAAACCATTGACATTGCCGGGATCGGAGAGAAACCGACTATCCGGTCAGGGCCGTAGTCCTTGGTTGTGTGGACGTGGGCGGCGGCGACCAGTTCAGTCACTTCATCCCAGCTCGCACGCATGAAGCCGCCCTTGCCTCGGCGCGACTTGTAAGCCTTCGCTTTTACCGGGTCCTCAACTATCGAGGCCCAGGCGGCGACCGGGTCGCCCAGCTGTTCACGGGCTTCGCGGTACATCGCCAGCAGCTCACCTCGTACGTAGGGGAACTTGGGGCGTAGCGGCGAGTAGACGTACCAGGAAAAAGAAGCCCCGCGGGGGCATCCCCGAGGCTCGTAGTCGGGGGTCTCGACCCCGTTACTCGGATAGTCAGTCTGCTGTGTCTCCCAGGTAACCAGCCCGTCCTTCACATGGATCTTCCATGAACACGAACCGGTGCAGTTCACGCCGTGGGTCGAGCGAACTACCTTGTCGTGCTGCCAGCGGTCGCGGTATGCGTGCTCCCATTCGCGGGACCGGTGGGACGTTTCGTTCCAGCCATCCTCTGAGCGTTCTGGTGATACGAAGTACTGGGCGGTCGAAAGCAGTGACTCACGATCAGCCATTTCGGACAATCGCGATTCGTCGGTACTTCGGCTGGAAACTCAGAACGGATGTCATCGATTTCCTTTGCGTGAGACGCTAACGATGCGGCGAATATACACACAAAGTCTGTACTTAAACAAGCGGACTTGAAAACAGCTCGATCCTTGACCCAGACTTATAAATCCGACCTGCGCGGGCGGGTTTTCAACCAGAAACTCGAGTTTTCAACAACCAGACTGGCCCTCAGGCAAGCACCCGTCACCCCTCCGCGCACCCGGAGGGGCGGACTGACCTGCCACCTGCTCCCGCCGCAGCCGGAGCAACTTTCGGATCGATTCAGATCAGGTCACGCCCATCGCCAGCATCGCGTCAGCGACCCGGATGAACGCGGCGTTGTTGGCCCCGACCACGTAATCCCCCGGAACACCGCACTCTTCCGCCATGCGATGGCAG
>JBAWHK010000101.1:0-10075 GCA_049593795.1 Solirubrobacterales bacterium | reverse complement strand
ACCCGGAGACGGTCTCCACCGACTACGACACGTCGGACCGCCTCTACTTCGAGCCGCTCACCATCGAGCACGTGCTTGCCGTCTGCGAGGTCGAGAAACCCGAGGGTGTGATCGTCCAGTTCGGCGGACAGACCCCGCTCAAGCTGGCCCAGGGACTCAAGGATGCGGGTGTACCGCTGCTCGGCACACCGGTCGAAGCGATCGATCAGGCCGAGGATCGCGCCAAGTTCGGCGCGATGATCGACAAGCTCGGCATCAAGCCGCCGCCTTACGGAACCGCGCTTTCCGCCGACGAAGCCGGCGTTATCGCTGAACGGGTCGGGTTTCCGTTGCTGGTCCGGCCGTCCTTCGTTCTCGGTGGCCGGGCGATGGAGATCTGTTACTCGAAGGAAGATCTCGAGACGTATCTCAAGAACCACGTAAAGGCATCACCTGAGCATCCGCTGCTGCTTGACCGTTTTCTCGAGAACGCAATCGAAATCGATGTCGACGCGCTCTGCGACGGCGACGAAGTGTTCGTTGCGGGCATCATGCAGCACGTGGAGGAGGCCGGGGTACATTCCGGTGATTCCGCCTGCGTGCTTCCGCCGATGAGCATCGGTGACGAAATGCTCGACGAAATCAAGGCGGCAACCGGCGCGATCGCGATGGAACTCGGTGTGATCGGCCTGATCAACATCCAGTTCGCGATCGCCGAAGGTGAGCTTTACGTGATCGAAGCGAACCCGAGGGCTTCCCGGACAGTGCCATTCGTATCCAAAGCGGTGGGCGCACCACTGGCCAAGATCGCATCAAGGATCATGCTCGGCCACAAACTGGTTGATCAGGAACTGCCGAAGGGCGACGGCAAGCACGTCAGCGTCAAAGAGGCAGTGCTGCCGTTCTCCAGGTTCCAGGGTGCGGACACCGTCCTTGGCCCGGAAATGAAGAGCACCGGTGAAGTGATCGGGATCGGACCTGATTTCCCGACGGCTTTCGGCAAGGCACAGGCCGCGGCCGGTGTCGCGCTGCCCGACGAAGGCACCGTGTTCATTTCGGTTACCGATACCGACAAGGCTTTCGCCACCCAGCTGGCAACCAGGTTCCATGACCTCGGGTTCAAGGTGGTCGCGACCGGTGGTACCGCCCAGGCGATCAGCCGGATGGGAATACCGGTCGAATCGATCAAGAAGATCGCTGAAGGTTCACCGCACGTGGTTGACATGATCGAAAACCGTTCCTGCGACCTGGTAATCAACACGCCGACGGGCTCCGGCGCCAGAGCAGATGGTTACGAGATCCGCTCGGCTGCCGTGACCCATGGCATCCCATGCATCACGACCACGACCGGCGCTTCGGCCGCGGTCAGGGCAATCGCCTCCCGGCTCCAGGGACCGGGGGAAGTGCTTTCTCTGCAGGAACTGCATGGCAGCTGAGGACGGCCGTCCGCTCGCCCCTTTCAACCGCCGCGGATGCCGCGTCGCCGAAAGCCATGCTGCGGGCGGCTACCGGGTTTTCACACTGATTGACGAAGAGGGCCCGGTCCCGGCCCCGGGGCAGTTCTACATGCTGGCGGTGAAGTCCGACTGGCATGACGAATCGGGGAAGCCGTACCTGCCTCGGGCGATCTCGGTTGCGCGGGTACTGGGCTCCAAGGGGTCGCTCAGGCTCGAGTTCCTGATCGATGAGGTCGGGCCTGGCACTTCACGCATGGCGGCCCTGGGTAGCGAAGACGAATGCTGGCTGGCGGGACCGTTCGGCAATCCGTTCTCGATGCCGAAAGAACTGAATCCCCGGGCTGCCGGGGCGATCCTTGTCGGTGGCGGGATCGGGATTGCGCCGATGGCTGTCCTTCGGCGGGAACTGGTTAAACGGGGGGTGCCTTCACGGACCCTGCTCGGTTTTCGCGACCAGGAACATTCCGGCGGGGTCGATGAACTGTTCGGCTGCGAGGAGACCCGTCTGGCTTTCGAAGATGGCAGCTCCGGCCATCGTGGTTATGTGACCGATCTGCTGGTCCGGATGCTGGAAGGCGACGATCCCGGTGGCGCGGTCGTTTACTCGTGCGGACCGCCGGCCATGCTCGAAGCGGTGCGCCGGATCTGCGCCGATCGTGAAGTGCCGCTCGAACTCGCTCTCGAATCACCGATGGCCTGTGGTTTTGGCGCCTGCTACGGCTGCGCCGTGCCGAAAACCGACGGCGGTTACATGCGCCTCTGCGTTGACGGCCCCGTTGTTCGCGGTGACCGGATCACTACAGCCATGGCCGGCGAGGCTGCCTGATGGATCTCAGCACAGATATCTGCGGCATTCCTCTGGCCAGCCCCGTGCTTAATGGCTCCGGAACCTATGACGCGCTGGCCGCCCAGCGAGCCTTTGGCAGCGCCGTGATTGACGACTTTCCTTTCGCGGGTTTCGTTTCCAAAACGATCACCCGCCATCCGCGGGCCGGCAATCCGCCTCACCGTCTCTGGGAGGCACCTTCGGGAATGATCAACTCGATTGGCCTGCCGAACCCGGGACTCGAACGTTTCGTCGAAGGTGACCTGCTCGAACTGGTCAAGCTGCCGGTGCCGTTGATCGTTTCGGTGATGGCGGACAGCGCTGAAGAATTCGGTGCCCTGGTCGAAGCGGTTTCCGGGGTTGAGGGTGTGGCCGGCATCGAACTGAACGTTTCGTGTCCGAACGTCCATTCGGGATTGATCGTTGGCGAACAGCCGAAAGAAACTGAAGCCCTGATGAAAGCCCTGCGTCCGTTGACCGAATTGCCGATCATGATCAAGCTGACGCCAAACGTCGCCAACCCGCACGAGGTCGCGGTCGCGGCCGAAGCCGGGGGAGCCGATGCGATCTCGTTGATCAACACGATCAAGGCGGCGGCGATTGACCGCAACCACAACCGGGCGTGGCTGGGGGTCGGCGGGGGCGGACTGTCCGGTCCGGCGATCCGGCCGATCGCGCTGGCCCAGGTCCGTGCGGTATCCGCCGCGGTTGATCTGCCGGTGGTCGGAATGGGCGGGATCGAGGACGGCGAGACAGCCCTCGAGTTCATTCTCGCCGGTGCAAAAGTCATTGCGGTCGGCACCGAGAACTTTCGTGATCCGCGAGCCGGCATTTCGGTTCGGGATGGCCTGGTCAGTGCCCTTGAGCGCCGTGGCTTCGAGAACCTGGCCGAAGCTCAGGCATCAACCTTGAGTTGAGGTTTAGGTGAATTTCCCGAAATCGGACGTTTTGGCCGATGTCGGTTGGGGATCGTGGCTATACTCGCGCCCTTGATGCCTGCCTCTTCGAAGACCCTCTCCAGTCAGCCGGAAGCTCCGGAAAGGTCCCTGGATCAACGGATGGACGCGCTCAAACGGGCGAACGACATCCGTACCGCGCGAGCCCAGCTCAAACGCGACCTCAAGGGTGGTCGGACGACCATTCAGGAACTGCTCGGCAACCCTCCCGAGTACGTGATGACAGCGAAGGTTTTCGACATGCTGCTGGCCGTGCCCAAGTACGGGCGGGTCAAAGCGAACCGGGTGCTGAACCAGTGCCGCATTTCCCCGGCGAAGACGATCGGCGGGCTGTCCGAGCGGCAGCGCAAAGAGCTCGTCACCCTGCTCCGCCGCTGATCCCAGCCGCTCCTTCTGAGGTCCGAGCCGTCCTCTAGGCTGGCTTTCCGATGGCCCCTGCCAAGTCAAAAGTCTTCGTCATAACCGGCCCGTCAGGGGTGGGCAAAGGCACGCTGATCAAACAGCTTCGTCGGCGGGTCCCGGAACTGGAACTCTCGATTTCGGCAACCACCCGCAAGCCGCGGGAAGGCGAATCTGACGGCGACCACTACCACTTCCTTTCAGTTGAAGACTTCGAGAAGAAGGTTGCGGCAGGGGAGTTCCTCGAACATGCCGCATACAGCGGCAACCACTACGGCACCTTGATTTCAGAAGTTGAAGGCCGCATCGAGAACGGGCATCCCGTGGTCCTCGAAATCGAGATCCAGGGAGCGGAACAGATCCGCGAAACCATGCCGGAGGCAATCCAGCTTTTCATCACTCCACCCGAGCCGGCCCTGGAAACCCTGCTCTCGCGCCTGAGCGGACGGGGCACCGATTCAAGCGAGGCGATCAGCGGCAGAATGAAGGTGGCGGAACGCGAACTCGATGCCCGGCATGAGTTCCATCATCAGGTCGTAAACGATGATCTGGATCGTGCGGTGGATGAGCTGGAAGCCATTGTGCGCGGCAAGCTGTCAGAATTACCTCAATGATCAAGCCACGCGTCGACCACCTTCTCCAGAACACGGATTCACATTACGCAGCTGTAGTTGTCGCTGCGCGGCGTGCGCGGCAGATCAACAGCTACTACCAGAGCCTCAATGAAGGTGGCTACGGGGACTACCCGCCGCCGATGGTTCCGGCCGTTCCGGGCAAGGGTCCGCTGACCCTCGCGCTCGAAGAAGTAGCTGAAGGCAAGCTCAAGTACGAGTACCGCAGCTAAGAGCCAGCATGGCGAAGATCCTGCTCGGAGTCAGCGGCGGGATCGCGGCCTACAAGGCGGTCGAGTTCGTCCGTCTGGCAACGGGGGCCGGACACAGCGTCCGGGTCCTGATGACCGCGTCGGCGAGAAAGTTCGTCGGCCCGGATACTTTCGAGGGCATTCTCGGGGCGCCCGTACTGACTTCCGAGTTCGAGCGCGACCCGATGCGCGGCACCTTTCCCGGCGACCCTCTGCCCGGACACGACCCGATCGGCCACCTCGCCGTAGTCGAGGCTGCCGACGTCTACCTGGTCGCGCCCGCGTCAGCCAATACCGTCGCCAAGCTCGCGTCCGGACAGGCCGATTCAATCTTGACCACGAGCTTCCTTGCCTGTGAAGCCCCGCGTCTGGTCGCACCCGCGATGAATGACCGGATGTACAAAGACGATGCCACCCAGGCAAATCTCGAGATCCTGCGCGGGCGTGGCATCGACGTGATCGAGCCGGGGGAGGGCCGGCTGGCTTCCCGCGGTGAGTTCGGGGTTGGGCGCCTGCCGGAACCGGCGGAACTGATGACCCGGGTCGAGAAAGCGCTTGGGGACACACCTCCCGGCGACCTGGCCGGCCTTCGGGTGCTGGTTACGGCTGGAGGAACACGGGAAGCAATCGATCCGGTGCGCTACATCGGCAACCGTTCCAGCGGCCGGATGGGCTTCGCCCTCGCCGAACGGGCCCGGGCGCGCGGGGCGGACGTAACCGTAATTGCCGCCAACGTCGCTTTGCCGACGCCGGACGGGGTATCCCGGCTGGATGTTGAAACCACCGCCGATCTCGCCCGGAAATGCGAGCAGCTGTTCCCGGACTCACAGATGCTGCTCATGGCCGCGGCCCCCGCCGACTTCACGGTTTCCGGCAGTTCGAGCGAGAAGCTGTCCCGGTCCGGGGACGGGATTTCCCTGGATCTGGTCCCGACCGAAGACATTCTGGCCGGGCTCGGTTCTGTCCGGCAGGAAGGACAGACAGTCGTCGGTTTCGCTGCCCAGTTTGGCGGCGATGCGATCGGCAAAGCACGGGAGAAGCTGAGAAAGAAGGGCGCTGACCTGATCGTGCTGAACGACGTGTCCGACACCTCCATTGGTTTTGACTCGACCGAGAACGCGGTCACACTGGTTTCCGCCGACAGCGAAATCGAAGTTTCCCGGGCAAGCAAAACCGAAGTTGCCGACCGGATCCTCGATCGCGCCCTCGAACTCCGCGACAGCTGATGCGGGCCGTGGTCCAGCGGGTGTCGTCGGCCGCGGTTTCGGTTGACGGGGAGGAAATCAGCCGGATAGGCGAAGGCATGGCCGTGCTGCTCGGCATCACCCACGGCGACAGTTCGGCTGATGCGGAGAAGATGGCTGCCAAGCTGCGGAAAGTACGAATTTTTGAAGATGCGGATGGTCGCACCAACGACGCCCTGGGAGACCGAGAGATCCTCTGTGTCAGCCAGTTCACCCTTTACGCCGACACTTCCTCCGGCAACCGTCCCGGGTTCAAGGATGCGGCCCCGGGCGAGGTGGCTGAACCCCTGTACGACGAGGTCTGCCAGCTGCTTGGAGCGAAGAAAGGTGTATTCGGGGCCGACATGAGCGTGGAAATCGCCGGAAACGGTCCGTTTACCGTCCTGATCGAGGTATGAACGACTGATCCCTTGCTAGGGGCTTGGCTTGGGGTGACAATGGAGCTATACTGGTTAGAGCTTTTCCCCTCCAGTTGTGTCGAGAAGTGGGCCTTGCCCGCTTTTTTTTGGCCCTAAAGTCCCGAGAAACAGATGATTCCACGTTCCGAAGACATCGAAAAAAGACTCGCAGAACTCGATCAGCAGATCGAGTTTCTGGCTCTGGAACCGGCCGGTGGCGATGCCCTGCGCATTTTTATCGACCATCCGGACGGAGTCAACCTCGAGATCTGCCAGAAGGTGACTTCCGGACTCGGTGACCTACTCGCGGACCATTCACTGGAGGTCTCATCACCCGGACCTGAACGTCCTTTGACCAAACCCGAGCACTTTTCGAGATTCGAAGGCCGCCGGGCAAAGGTCATGACCACCGAACTGATCGAAGAACGTCGCAAATTCACCGGGACGATCCTCGAAGCGGCCGAAGAGGAAATCTCTCTCGATGTTGACAACTCGGTCGTCCGTATCCCATACCAGAGCGTTGAACGCTCTCATCTAGTGCCTGACATAGCAGGAGGAGCAACCAAGTGACCCAGGAGATCGTTGACGCAGTAAAGGTCCTTGAACAGGAGAAGGGTATCTCCGCAGATACCTTGATGGATGCGCTTGCCGATGCGCTTCTTTCGGCCTACCGCAAGAGCCCAGGTTCAGCCAAGTACGCACGAGTTGATCTTGACCACGAAACCGGGGACTTCCGCGTCTTCGAACTGATCCTCCCGGCCGAACTGGAAGAGAAACTGCTTTCCGAGGCGATCGAGCAGCAGGAACGCACGATCGATCCCGAGACCGGCGAATTGCGCGAACCGGAAGAGCCGGAGCTCGATCCCGAGATGCTGGCACCGTACGAGGA
Organism: Solirubrobacterales bacterium; assembly: GCA_049593795.1. GTDB lineage: Bacteria > Actinomycetota > Thermoleophilia > Solirubrobacterales > 70-9 > 67-14. The sequence continues at coordinate 3,065 of JBAWHK010000101.1, read as the reverse complement.
CCAGATCACGACCAAGGACGTCACCCCCGAGGATTTCGGTCGGATCGCCGCCCAGACCGCGAAGCAGGTCATTTACCAGCGGATCCGCGAGGCTGAGCGTCAGATGATGTTTGACGAGTACCGCGACCGTGTTGGTGAACTGATCACCGGACTGATCCAGCAGTCGGACAAGCGTTACACGCTGGTCCAGTTGCGCGAACGTGTTGAAGCCCTGCTGCCGAAGTCGGAACAGGTGTACAGCGAACGCTACGACCACGGAATGCGGGTCAAAGCCGTGATCACCGATGTATCCGAATCCACGAAAGGACCGAGCATCGTGGTCTCCCGTCGCTCCCCGGAATTGATCAAGGGGCTGTTCGAACTCGAAGTACCGGAAATCGCCGACAAGCTGGTTGAGATCGTCGGAGTTGCCCGCGAGCCCGGCTATCGCTCGAAGATCGCCGTTGTTTCCCACGCTGACGGGGTTGACCCGGTCGGTGCCTGTGTCGGCCCCCGGGGTTCCCGGGTCCGCATGGTCGTTTCCGAACTGCGGGGCGAAAAGATCGACATCATTCCGTATAACGAAGAACCGGCCCGATTTGTCGCCAAAGCACTCTCACCGGCCCGTGTCCGTGAAGTCCTGGTCGATGATGAAGAGATGCAGGCCACAGTCGTGGTGCCTGACGATCAGCTTTCACTGGCGATCGGTCGCGATGGACAGAACGCCCGTCTCGCCGCCCGCCTGACCGGCTGGCGTGTCGACATCAAGTCCGAGAGCGAGTTCGCGAAGGACGAAAGCCAGCACGATTACGAAGGCGAAGAAGAATTCGACGGCCGGTGCATGGCTGTCCTGTCTTCAGGACGACGCTGCCCGAACGCCGCCATCGGCGGATCGACCTACTGCGGACTGCCGCAGCATCAGGCACTCTCGCGATTCGCGACCAGCCACGTTTCGGTACTTGCCGGACTTGGCGATGACGTGATCAAGACCCTGGCCGATCCCGACTCCGACGACGCTGAAGTCACCGCGATCGTTTCCGGGGCCGAAGCCGATTTCGTTGAGCCGAGCGATGAGCCGGAAGTCGAAGCAGTTGCCGAAGAAGTCGCAGATGAAATCGCTGAAGAAGCCGATGACGCTGAAGAAGCCGTCGAAGAAGCGGAAGAAGCGGAAGCTGCTCCTGCTGACGGAGAAAGCCAGGCCGAGTGAGCAAGAAACGCGTTCATGAAATAGCCAAGTCAGAAGGAATCACCAGCAAGGAACTGCTGGCGGCGCTCAAGGCAGCCGGAATCGAAGCCAAAGCGGCTGCGTCCAGCGTCGAAGAAGCTGACGCCAAGAAGGCTCTCGCTGCGGCGAAGGCCCCTGCGGCAAAGCCTGCGGCTGCGAAAGCGCCGGCCAAGAAAGCGCCGGCGAAGAAGCCGGCCGCCAAAGCTGAAGCAAAACCGGCAGCGAAAGCTGAAGCGAAGCCCGCTGCCAAAGCCGAAGCCAAGCCCACTGCCAAAGCTGAATCCAAGCCGGCCGCGAAGGCAGCAGCCAAGCCTGCCGCTGAACCAGCGAAAAAGGCCGCTCCGGCAGCCAAGGCGCCAGCCGCCGCTCCCGCAGCCAAAGCCGCTCCCGCGTCTCCAGCTTCCTCCAAGCCGGTCAAGCCGGCCGGAGGCAACGGTGCCGCGCCTGCCGCCGGTACCGGTACAGGCGCTGCCGCCAAGGGCAAACGTCGCCGCGTGGTTATCGATTCGCAGGCATCCCGCCGCGAACAGGGTGGAGGACCACCTCCGCAGCGCCCGCCGAGAAGGCGTGGTGGACGTCGTCGGCGTCCCCTGCTCGAAGAGCCATCACCGGTAGAGGTCGATCCAGCTGAACCGGTAGCAACAGTCGTCAGTTCCGGGGTCACCGTTCGTGACCTGGCTGAACTGCTCGGACTGAGCTCTGCCGAACTGATCAAGAAGCTGATGATGATGGGCGAAATGGCGACCCTGACGCAGACTCTGACTGACGAGTCCGTGATGGCGATCGCCGAAGAGTACGACCGCAAGATCGAGATCGTCTCCGCATCCGAAGAAGAAGCGGAACTGCCCGAATTCGACGACACCGAAGAATCTCTGGTTGATCGTCCACCCGTGGTTACGATCATGGGCCACGTCGACCACGGCAAGACCTCACTGCTCGACGCGATTCGCGAGACCGAAGTCGCAGCCGGTGAAGCCGGCGGCATCACCCAGCACATCGGTGCCTACCAGGTGCATCACGAAGAACAGACGATCACCTTCCTTGACACCCCCGGCCACGAAGCCTTCACGGCGATGCGTGCCCGCGGTGCCCAGGTCACCGATGTCGCGGTAATCGTGGTTGCGGCCGATGACGGCGTCATGCCACAGACGCGCGAAGCGGTCGACCATGCGAAGGCGGCCGACGTGCCGATCCTGATCGCGGTCAACAAGATCGACAAGGAAGGCGCTCAGCCTGACCGGATCCGCAACGACCTTGCGGCCGAAGGACTGACCCCGGAAGACTGGGGTGGAGACACCGTCTACGTCGATGTTTCCGCGAAGACCCATCAGAACCTCGACCAGCTGCTCGACATGATCATTCTGGTCACCGACCTCGAAGAACTCGGCGCCAACCCGGACGCCCCCGCATCGGGATCGGTTATCGAGTCGCAGCTCGACCCCGGCCGCGGACCCGTTGTCAGTGTTCTGGTCCAGCGCGGCACTCTCCGTGTCGGTGATTCGGTTGTGGCCGGTCCCGTATGGGGCAAGGTCAGGGCCATGCATGACTATCTCGGCGACAAAGTCACTGAGGCCACGCCCGGCATGCCGGTCGAGGTCCAGGGATTCGACGGCGTGTGTGATGCCGGCGAGCTTTTCCAGACGGCCGACAACGACCGTCGGGCCCGCCAGATGGCTCAGGAGAAACTGAACCGCCTGAAGGCAGAGACCATTGCCCGCCGTCAGGCCCGCAAGGTAACCCTCGAGGAGATCTTCTCGAGGGCCCAGACCGGCGACCTCAAGGAACTCAACATCGTCCTCAAGTCGGACGTTGCCGGTTCTCTCGAAGCGCTTCAGGACGAAATCGCCAAGGTGCCCCAGGA
>JBAWHK010000100.1:0-10933 GCA_049593795.1 Solirubrobacterales bacterium | reverse complement strand
CTCTGACCCCTTGAGGAGTTGCCACCCTTGGCACGTCCGATCTCTGCCCCCGTTGTCCGCAGGAGTTTCTCCCGACTCGAAACCCCACTCGAAGCCCCACATCTGATCGACATCCAGCGTCGTTCGTTCGAGGATCTCACCGATCCCGACACCGGCATGCTGCGGGAGACGATCGATGACATTTCCCCGATCGAGGATTACACCGGTAATCTCGCGATCGTTTTCAGCGATTTTGAATTTGATCAACCAGGGCACACTCTCGAAGAGTGTCGTGACCGCGATCTCACCTACTCGCGTCCGCTCAACGTAACCGTCGCTTTCCAGAACCGCGAAACCGGAGAAATCCGTGAACAGACCGTGTTCATGGGCGACTTCCCGTGGATGACCAACCGCGGCACCTTCGTGATCAACGGCACCGAACGTGTTGTCGTGACCCAGCTCGTCCGTTCCCCCGGTGCTTACGTGATGGCACCGAAGGATCCGGAAAAGCAGGTATTCACCGCGAACCTCATGCCGGCCCGCGGATCCTGGCTCGAACTCGAAATCGACAAAAAGGGACGCGTCTACGTCCGGATCGACCGCAAGCGCAAGCTTCCGATCACCGTTCTGCTGCGCTCCATGGGATACGTCTCGAACGAACAGATCCTCGATCTCTTCGACAACTCGGTTTACATGCAGCACACGATCGCTGCCGATACCGAAGCGACCAGCACTGAAGAAGGCGCTCTCATCGAACTGTTCAAGAAGCAGCGTCCGGGCGAGCCGCCGTCAGTTGACGCCGCCCGCGGACTGCTCGAGCAGCTTTTCTTCGACACGAAGCGTTACGACCTGACCCGCGTTGGCCGTTACAAGCTGAACGCGCGCCTCGGGCTCGACATCGACCTCGACACCCGCGTGCTCACGCACGACGACATCATCTCCCTCATCAAGGAGCTGGTCAGCCTGCCGAAGATCCTCGGCATGCCGGAAGAGATCGACGAAGAGAATCCGATCAAGGACTACGCCGCTGAAGCGCTGACCTACCCGCGTGAAGCAGTTTCCGATCACCTCGACGAATACGAGCATTTCGGCAACCGCCGTCTGCGAACGGTCGGCGAGCTGATCCAGGAAGCGTTCCGGATCGGTCTCTACCGCATGGAACGTGTCGTCCGTGAGCGCCTCACAACCGAGGACTCCGACGCGATCACCCCGCAGACGATCATCAACATCAGGCCCGTAGTTGCGGCGCTGAAGGAGTTCTTCGGATCTTCCCAGCTCTCGCAGTTCATGGACCAGAACAACTCACTGGCCGGACTCACCCATCGCCGCCGCCTCTCGGCTCTCGGCGCGGGTGGACTCACCCGTGAGCGCGCACCCATCGAGGTCCGCGACGTTCACCCCACCCATTACGGACGCATGTGCCCGATCGAGACCCCGGAAGGCCCGAACATCGGCCTGATCGGCTCGCTCAGCTCGTACGCCCAGATCTCCGAACACGGATTCGTCACGACCCCGTACCGGATCGTCACCGATGGCGTGGTAACCGACGAGATCGTCCATCTCGACGCAACCCAGGAAGAAGACAAGATCATCGCCCAGGCGACGGTCGCGATGGAAGGCGATACGAAGAAGATCGCCGGCCCGACAATCTTCTGTCGTGGTGGCGACGGCGAGTGGCTCAACGCCACCCCCGAAGAAATCAATCTGATGGACGTCTCACCGACCCAGATCTGGTCGGTTGGTACCTCCCTGATTCCGTTCCTCGAGCACGACGACGCCAACCGCGCGCTGATGGGCTCGAACATGCAGCGTCAGGCCGTTCCGCTGATGCGACCTGATCCGCCACTGATCGGCACCGGCATGGAGCGTCGTGCCGCGGTTGACACCGGCGACGTGATCCTGGCCGAGCATGACGGTGAAGTCACCTACGTCGATGCCGAATTCATTGAAGTCACCGGCAAGACCGAAGTCACCAAGCATCCGCTGTTCAAGTTCATGCGCTCGAACCAGGGCACATTGATCCACCAGCGGCCGATCGTCGATACCGGCGACAAGGTGAAGGTCGGCGACGTGCTGGCCGACGGTTCATCCACCGGTGGCGGCGAAGTCGCCCTCGGCAAGAACTGCATGGTCGCTTTCATGTCCTGGGAGGGTTACAACTTCGAGGACGCGATCATCCTGTCCGAGCGCCTGGTCAAGGAAGACGAACTCACCTCGATTCACATCGAGGAATACGAGATCGACGCCCGCAACACCAAGCTCGGCGACGAAGAAATCACCCGCGACATCCCGAACCGCTCCGAAGAGAGCCTGCGTAACCTCGACGAACGCGGAGTAATCCGCGTTGGTGCCGAAGTTATCTCCGGCGACCTTCTGGTCGGCAAGGTCACGCCCAAGGGCGAGACCGAGCTCACCGCGGAAGAGAAGCTGATTCGCGCGATCTTCAAGGAGAAGGCCCGCGAAGTCCGCGACACCTCACTCAAGGTCCCGCACGGCGAAGGCGGAGTCGTCATCGACGTGCTCACCTTCAGTCGCGACGACGGCGACGATCTGTCGCCAGGAGTCAACGACCTGGTCCGCGTTTACGTGGCCACCAAGCGCAAGATCTCCGAGGGCGACAAGCTCGCCGGACGCCACGGCAACAAGGGTGTCATCTCGAAGATCGTTCCGGAAGAGGACATGCCTCACCTCGCCGACGGCACTCCCGTCGACGTCATCCTCAACCCGCTTGGCGTTCCGAGCCGTATGAACATCGGTCAGATCCTGGAAACCCACCTCGGGTGGGTAGCCGGTCAGGGCTGGTACGACGACGGAACCGAGTCCTACAAGAACCGTGCCGAAACGCGTGATCGCGTTTACGTCTCGACGCCCGTCTTCGACGGCGCGACGGTAGAAGACGTCGACACGGCCCTGGTGAAATGGGCCGAGGAACACGGCGAACGCCGCGGAATCGACATGGGAGTCGACATGAACGAGCGCCCCGGCGCCCGCGCATCCGGCACCCAGCAGCTCTACAACGGCCGCACAGGCGAGCCGTACGAGGGCAAGGTAACCGTCGGTTACATGTACATCCTGAAGCTTCACCATCTGGTCGACGACAAGATCCACGCCCGTTCGACCGGCCCGTACAGCCTCGTCACCCAGCAGCCGCTCGGTGGTAAGGCCCAGTTCGGTGGTCAGCGCTTCGGAGAAATGGAAGTCTGGGCACTCGAGGCCTATGGCGCCGCGTACACGCTCCAGGAAATGCTCACCGTCAAATCAGATGACACCGTTGGCCGGGTCAAGGCCTACGAAGCGATCGTCAAGGGCGAGAACATTCCCGAGCCGTCGATCCCCGAATCATTCAAGGTGCTGCTCAAGGAGATGCAGGCGCTTTCGCTGGACGCGAACGTCGTCTCCGAAGAGGGCGTCGGCGAACTGGCCGAGGAAGAGGACGACCTGCTTCAGGCCGCCCAGGACCTTGGCATGGATCTCACCGAAGTCCGCGCCGAGGATTCAAACGGTGCCGCCGATGAAACTGTCGAAGCGGAGGCTGATGCCACCGCAGATGGTTCCGGTGACACCAAGGAAGCAGGTGTAGAGAATGAGTAACGTCATCGATATCAACAACTTCGACGCGATCGAGATCGGTCTCGCTTCGTCGAAGAAGGTCCGTTCCTGGAGCTGGGGCGAAGTCCTCAAGCCGGAAACGATCAATTACCGCACCCTGAAGCCGGAAAAAGACGGCCTCTTCTGCGAACGCATTTTCGGTCCGACCAAGGACTGGGAGTGCTACTGCGGAAAGTACAAGCGGGTCCGTTACAAGGGAATCGTCTGTGAGCGTTGTGGCGTCGAAGTAACGCGATCCAAGGTCCGTCGTGAGCGCATGGCCCACGTTGACCTCGCCGCACCCGTTTCGCACATCTGGTTCTTCAAGGGTGTTCCGTCACGCATCGGTTACCTGATCGACATGGCGCCAAAGGAGCTGGAGAAGGTTCTGTACTTCGCCGCTTCAATGATCACCTGGGTTGACGAAGAAGCCCGGGCGAAGGACATGCCGCAGCTCGAGAAGGAAGTCGAGAGCGTCCAGGCTGAATACGAAGCCGAGCGCAACAAGACCACCCACGAGCTCGATGAGTCGCTCAAGCGCCGCATCAAGTACATCGAAGACGGTTCGCAGAACAAGTTCTCGGATGAAGATCACCTCTGGGCGGACGCGCTTGGCCTGACCTCGGCCCAGCTGCGCAAGCAGAGCTCCGACGATCAGGCAAAGCAGATCAAGGAACTGAAGAAGGTTTTCGAAGCCGAGATCAGCGACACCGAGGCCTACATCGATGAAGCCATCGACCGGCTCGACCGGGTCTGGAAGAGCTTCACCACGATGAAGCCGAAAGACATCATCAATGATGAAACCGACTTCCGTGAACTCAAGGACCGTTTCGGATCACCCTTTGGCTGGGGCGAGTACTTCCGTGGCGGCATGGGTGCCGAATGGGTACGCGACCTGCTGGAGCAGATCGACCTGCAGGCAACCTGTGACGAACTCGAAGACCAGATCAACACCGCCAAGGGGCAGAAGCAGGCCCGTGCGGTCAAGCGTCTCAAGGTAGCTTCGGCATTCCTCAACTCGGACAATGAGCCGGGCTGGATGATTCTCGACTGCATCCCGGTGATTCCGCCGGAACTGCGTCCGATGGTCCAGCTCGACGGTGGCCGTTTCGCCACCTCCGACCTGAACGACCTGTACCGCCGTGTGATCAACCGGAACAACCGCCTCAAGCGTCTGCTTGACCTCGGTGCGCCGGAAATCATCGTCAACAACGAGAAGCGCATGCTTCAGGAATCAGTTGACGCCCTGTTCGACAATGGCCGTCGTGGCCGTCCCGTAACCGGGCCGGGCAACCGTGCGCTGAAATCGCTTTCCGACATGCTCAAGGGCAAGCAGGGACGATTCCGTCAGAACCTGCTCGGCAAGCGCGTCGATTACTCCGGACGTTCGGTCATCGTGGCCGGCCCGTCGCTGAAGCTGCACCAGTGTGGTCTGCCGAAGCTGATGGCGCTCGAGCTGTTCAAGCCGTTCATCATGTCGCAGCTCGTCGAACGCAAGGCTGTCCAGAACATCAAGGCCGCCAAGAAGATGGTCGAGTCGATGGTTCCCGAGGTCTGGGACGTTCTCGAAGAAGTAATCGAGGAACACCCGGTCCTGCTGAACCGTGCTCCGACCCTGCATCGTCTTGGCATCCAGGCTTTCGAGCCGATTCTGGTCGAAGGCAAGGCAATTCAGGTCCATCCGCTCGTCTGCTCGGCGTTCAACGCCGACTTCGACGGTGACCAGATGGCCGTTCACGTTCCGCTGTCAGCTGAAGCACAGGCTGAAGCCCGCGTGCTGATGCTTTCCGCGAACAACATCCTCTCGCCTGCACACGGAGCGCCTCTGGCAACCCCGACGCAGGACATGGTGCTGGGTCTGTACTACCTGACCTACGCCCCGGACGAGGTTGATGCGCTGGACGCAACCAAGCTCGAGAAGCGTCCGAAGGCATTCCGTAGTGCCCAGGAAGCCGAACTGGCTTACGAGAACGGTGTGGTCAAGCTGCACGATTACGCCGAGTGGCGTGGTGAGGACGGCGAAGGCCACTTCCTGACCACGGTCGGACGAATCATTTTCAATGACTCGATCCTCCGCGCGCTCGAAGTTGCCCTCGAAGACGAGTTCGACCCGGCCCAGTACACATTCGTCAACAAGTCGCTGAAGAAGAAGGACATCAACGACATGGTTGGCTGGCTGGTCGAGTCCTACGGCGCCCCCGCGATCTCGCAGGTGCTGGACGCATTCAAGGAACTCGGATTCACGTTCTCGTCACGGGCCGGAATCACGGTCAGCAAGAACAATGTGGTCCCGCCGCCGGAAAAGGAAGAAATCCTGGCCCGGTACGACACCGAAACGGCACAGATCCAGGCCGAATTCGACGAAGGCTGGCACACCGCCGAAGAGCGTCACAAGCAGGTCACGGACAAATGGAACCAGGCCACCGAAGAAGTCGGACAGGCGATGGAGGACAACCTCCGTCAGCTCAACCCGATCTTCATGATGGCCAACTCCGGCGCTCGTGGTTCGTTCAAGCAGATCCGTCAGCTGGCCGGCATGCGAGGCCTGATGGCGAATCCGAAGGGCGAGATCATCGAACGTCCGATCAAGTCCAACTTCATCGAGGGCCTCTCGGTTGGTGAGTACTTCATCTCCACCCACGGCGCTCGTAAGGGACTTGCCGATACCGCTCTGCGTACCGCTGACTCCGGTTACCTCACCCGTCGACTCGTCGACGTGGCCCAGGACGTAATCGTCCGGACCGAGGACTGCAAGACCAAGGAATTCATTGAGATGCCCTTGATCGACGCTGCCGGCCAGGTCAACTCCAACCTCACCGGTCGTCTGGCCGCCAAGAAGTTCGAGACCAAGCGTGGTCGCGAACTCCTGAAGCGCAACCAGTTGATCACCAAGGTGGAACTGGCGGAAATCGCCGAGGCCTATGAAGGTGATGAGGATGCGGCAGTGCCCGTCCGTTCAGCCTTCAAGTGTGAAGCTGAGCGCGGGGTCTGCCGATTCTGTTACGGCGTCGCACCGGCCACCGGATATCTCGTTGAGATCGGTGATTCGGTCGGCACAGTTGCCGCCCAGTCGATTGGCGAGCCGGGAACCCAGCTCACCATGCGTACCTTCCACACGGGTGGTGTTGCCGGACAGGACATCACTCAGGGTCTGCCGCGAGTGGTCGAGCTGTTTGAAGCCCGTAAGCCGAAGGGCCTCGCCCAGATGTCAGAGGTTGCCGGCAAGGTTCTCGCCGAGCAGTCAGAGAAGTCAGCGACGATCACGGTCACGGAACCGAACGGTGAAGAAAGCGTTTACACCTTCCCGCCGCGTACCCGCCTGAACGTCAAGACCGGTGACACAGTCGAAGTCGGATCGCAGCTGAACGAAGGTTCGCTGTTCCCGGCCGACGTGCTCGCGATTCGCGGTCGTACCGCAATCGAGCAGTACCTGGTCGCTGAAGTCCAGCGTGTCTACACGGCCCAGGGCGTGGAGATCGACGACAAGCACATCGAAATCATCGTGCGTCAGATGATGAAGAAGGACGAAGTCGAGACCAAGGGTTCGACCGATCTGCTGCCAGGTCAGCTTGAGGATCGTCATGACCTCAAGAAGATCAACAAGCAGGTCAAGGCCGACGGCGGCACTGTCGCGAAGTCGAAGGAACGTATCCTCGGCATCACGAAGGCATCGCTGGCGACCAAGTCATTCCTGTCGGCGGCCTCCTTCCAGGAGACCACCAAGGTCCTGACCGATGCCGCTCTCGAAGGCAAGCGCGACCGTCTGGTCGGGCTCAAGGAGAACGTCATCATCGGCAAGCTGATTCCGGCCGCGACCGGGCTCAAGCGTTACCGCTCGGTCACGATCGAGCCGGCCGTGCCTTTCGCCCCGGCGGAAGAAACGGTTCTGCTTGAAGAAGACGAGCTGACCGGTGACCTGAACGGCGGCAATGGAGCCGACGGTTTCGGAGAGTCCTTCGCTGAAGAACTCGAAGAGATCAACCAGGAAATCGACGCCACCGCGGACACCAAGACCAACTAGGTGCCTGCGGGCTCAAGTAGTATTTGAATCGCTGAAAGGGCGGCCTTCCGGGCCGCCCTTTCTTTTTACTGAGTGGGAGTTCAGAGAGGGAGATTTGCGCGTTCAAGGGAGATTCAAAGTTTTGCTTGGTCTGCTTGCCATGGGGATCGGTCTGTACGCACCGGCCAGCTCCCCGGCGGTGGAGATCCACGCCCATCGTGGTGGTCCGAACGTCGAAGGCCAGGCCATGTTCGGTGAAAACTCGATGTCCGCGTTCCGGCATTCCGCCGAAGCCGGTCACGTGATCGAACTCGACCTTGGCCGGACCTCCGATGGAGTCACGGTGTCGATGCATGACAAAGACCTGAATCGCACCACGGACTGCGAAGGCGATGTTGTTGAAATGACCTGGGCCGACCTCAGCTCCTGCCGGATCGACCGGATCGGAATCGGGGATGCCCGCGAAAACCTTGATCCCGGTGACCCCCGGCTCGAAGCCGTTCCCCGCCTGTCCCAGGTGATTGATCTGCTCAAGGAGACCGGGGCGGAGGCGAATATTGAAGTCAAGAGCCTCGGCAGCAACGATCTCGAGTTTCCGAATGCCGTTTACACCGAGCTGGCAGCTTCAGGGTTGCCATCAAGCCAGGTGATTCTGCAGACATTCTCCTCCCGCCTTCTGAAAGACGCGCGTTCGATCTATCCCGGGGTGACCACGTCTCAGCTTGCCGTCAACCTGAGTCCGGAACTGGACCAGCTGTCGATCGATCTTGCAGTGGAAAGCGGGTCTGCCTTCATCTCGCCGGAATGGCCGATGTCGGAAACGTTCATTACCGGTGCGCGGACCGCAGGGCTCCTTCTGGCCCCCTGGACCATTGATGATCCGGTCGAAATGCAGGCCGCAGCGGATCTTGGGGTCGATGCGGTAATCACCAACGATCCGACGATGGCCGATCGACTCATCGGCACGGAACCGGAAGTTGAACCCGAACCCGCAGCCAAACTTGCTCTCAACCTGTCGAAAGGCAAAGTCAAATCCCGCCCGGGCGGCAAAATGCTGCTCAAAGCCAGGATCAGCAATACCGGTGATGCCAGGTCCGGAAAAGTCGGGCTCAAGGCTTTCAAAGGTTCGGCAGCTTTGAAGCTGGTCGGAAAATGGCCGCGGACAGTTTCGCCACTGAAGCCGGGCCAGAGCCGGACGGTCAAGGTCAAGCTCAAGGTCAAGCCGAAAACCAGGAAAACCGGTTCGTTCAAGGTGTCCGTCCGGTTGACCGAAGCCGAAACCAAACCGATAAAGCGCTCGGTCAAAGTCAAGGTGCTGCGTTCACGCCGCTGAGTCGCAACCGGTATTAAGTCAAGTGACTGGAATGTCACTATGATGCCGCCATGGCCGGCGACGAGCAGATGACCAAGGAACGGACCGAAACCACGACCGGTAACGGTCGACGCCCGAGAGTGTGTGTGATCGGGGCCGGATCATCCGGGATCACCGCCTGCCAGAACCTGCTCGAACGCGGCATCGAATTCGAATGTTTCGAAAAGGGCTCCCAGGTTGGTGGCAACTGGCGCTACATGAACGACAACGGGATGTCGGCCGCCTACAGATCCCTCCACATCAACACCTCACGCCAAATGATGTGTTACCGGAAATACCCGATGCCGGATGACTACCCCGACTACCCCGATCATTTCCAGATAGCTGAATATTTCGATCGATACGTCGATCATTTCGGACTCCGGGACCTCATCCGGTTCAACTCCGAAGTGCTTCACGTCGAACCGGTCGCCGGCGGCGGGTGGCAAGTCACCTGGCAGGACAAAAATGGCAAGGAAAAAACCGAAGATTTCACCGACGTCATGGTCTGCAACGGCCATCACTGGGATTCACGCTGGCCCGAACCGGCCTTCCCCGGAAGCGACACCTTTCAGGGCACCCAGATGCACGCACACGACTACCGCACACCCGAGATTTTCGAAGGAACCCGGACCCTGGTGCTCGGGATCGGCAACTCGGCGACCGACATCGCCGTTGAATCCTCCCGGGTCGCCGACAAAACCTTCCTCGCGATGCGACGTGGCGCCTGGATCATGCCGAAATACATCGCCGGCATGCCATCGGACAAAGCCACCACCGGGCTGATCGCCAGGGCCCCGCTCGCAATCCAGAGCGCGCTGCTGCGGCTCACCCTCAGGCTTTCCGTCGGCAAGCTCTCCGACTACGGCCTGCCCGAACCCGACCACCAGCCGCTCCACGCACACCCCACCGTTTCCGGGGACCTGATCGGCCGGCTCGGACACGGCGACCTCACGGTCAAGCCCAACATCGAGAAGCTGGACGGCGACTCAGTTGTCTTCACCGACGGAACCCGGGAAAAAGTCGACATGATCGTTTACTGCACCGGCTACCGGATCACCTTCCCGTTCTTCGACGGCGACGTAATCAGCACCCAGGACAACCAGGTGGACCTTTACCAGCGGGTAGCTTCCATCCAGCATCCCGGCCTCTACTTCATCGGTCTGGTCCAGCCACTCGGCGCAATAATGCCGCTGGCCGAAGCCCAGTCACAATGGGTATCGGAACTGATCGCCGGACAGGGAAACCTGCCTGACCGGGCAACCATGGCCCGTGAAATCGCGAAAGAACAATCAGCGATGAAAAAGCGTTACGTCACCTCGAAGCGCCACACGATCCAGGTTGACTTCGATCCCTACTTGCGGGAAATGTCGCGCGAACGCGAACGTTCCAGGGCGCGCGCCGCTTCCAACTGACGGATCCGCCCGCCATGCACCGGTTCGGGCAACGGCCGGGCACCACCACCATGCGGTCCCCGTCGAGGTCCCCGCGGGAACTGCGGACGTGGACGGCGACGACCGTGACCATCATCCCGGTTGTCATCTACGACCGGTTCCGGTTCCGGCTTCGGCTGGGCCGCCCACCAAAGCAGGTAGATCGAGCCGATGATCGGAACCTTCAGCACGACCAGCAAAAAAAACATGGGCCAGAAGCCTTCCACCGTACGAGTTTAGCTGCCTGTCAAACTCGCGGCCCAGACTTCCAGCACAACGGCCTGAGCTTCCTCCAGCCCGATCTCCGGTTCGGTCGGGACCAGAAGGGTCGGAACCCCGGAACTCTCGCGGCTTTCCGCCCACTCGAAACAGCTGTCATCGAACGAATCATCGATCCAGGCCAGAGGGCGGGACGGTGCCCACGCATCAAGCGGCCCCAGCTTCCAATGGGCCGAAGCGAAACGGGAAGGGGCCGGGCCCGCCTGGTCAAACTCGATCACCGGCAACGGTCCAATACCGACAATCGTCGGCAAATGATCATTCGCCCGGTCCTGCCAGCCCGTCGCCCAGACCAGATCGAAG
>JBAWHK010000099.1:0-18160 GCA_049593795.1 Solirubrobacterales bacterium | reverse complement strand
GAGGCAACAGCCCTAACTCTCGTCGTCCCATTCAAACGGCGGATATTCAGTGCTCATGTAGTAGCTGTAGAAGTTGGCGCGGTACTGCCAGTTCAGTCCGATACGGATCACGTTGAAGAGTCCTTCGGGGATTTTCTTGGTGAAGATGATCGTGAAGAACGCGAGGAATGAGCAGATGTACGCGACGTAAACGATCAGTGATGCGACGATGGCGTACGGGATCACGATCAGCCAGGCGAAGAACGGACGCCAGCGCGAAACGGTTTCGGGACGAACGGCGTGGAGATGGACCGGGTCTTCCGGGGTTGCTTCGAGCGTGAATGGCGGGTAGGTGTCGCTGATCAGCAGGCTGTAGCTGATTACCCGCAGTGCCCAGCGCTGAACGCCGAACATGTAGTTCCACATGCCTTCGGGGTATTTGGCGGTGAATAGCACCACGAAGAACGAGGCGATCCAGACGAAGAACGCTCCGATGCCGAGGAAGAACAGGGCGATGTAGTGCGGGATCAGCAGCAACCACTTGATCAGTGGCATGAATCGCGCGTATTCGGGGGCGTGGTCGGCTGACACCATCACCGGGTAACCGCTGGCGGTGGCTGGAGCCGGTACACCGGCCGTTTCAGTCACTTCGACGGTTCCTTCTTCGGGTGGCGGGCTGGGAACGTCTGTCATCGGAATCTCCTCCAATAGGAACGGAATCCCAGGCCAATCCCGGGAACACCATAGGAAACTTACGTCCCGCAAGTACAGATTCCTGTATGCGAATGGATAAATGCAGCATTTTTGTCCTGCACAGGAAAGGGCCGCCCTGTGAGCGACCCTTTCGGTAATTCCTGTTTCAGCCCGAAGGCGGCAGAGCTAGAACTCCTGGTTGATCCAGGGCATCATGTCGCGCAGGTCCTTGCCGACGGTCTCGACCTTGTGGTCTTTGCCTTCCTGGCGCATGCGATCGAAGTTCTCGTTGCCGGCTTTGCTTTCCGCAATGAATTCGGTGGCGAACTCACCGGACTGGATCTCGGAGAGGATCTGTTTCATGGCGGCACGGGATTCATCTCCGATTACCCGCGGTCCACGGGTCAGGTCGCCGTATTCGGCGGTGTTGGAGATTGAGTACCGCATGCCCTGTATGCCCTTTTCGTACATGAGGTCAACGATCAGCTTGAGCTCATGGAGGCATTCGAAGTAAGCGAGACGCGGGTCGTATCCAGCTTCGACGAGGGTGTCGAATCCGGCACGGACCAGTTCGGTCGCACCGCCACAGAGCACGGCCTGTTCACCGAAGAGGTCGGTTTCGCATTCGTCCTTGAAGGTGGTTTCGATGATTCCGGCGCGTCCTCCGCCAACACCGATCGCGTAGGCGAGCACCAGGTCATGGGCGTTGCCGGAAGCGTCCTGTTCGATTGCCATCAGGCACGGAACTCCGCTGCCTTCTTCGTACTGGCGGCGAACCATGTGGCCGGGTCCCTTGGGGGCAACCATGCCGACGTCAACTCCGGGCGGCGGGGTGATCTGGTCGAAACGAATTGCGAAACCGTGGGCGAACATCAGGAGGTTGCCTTCGGCGATGCCGTCACTGATCTCGTCGTTCCAGATGTCTGCCTGGAGTTCGTCCGGCAGGAGCACCATCACGACGTCGCCAGCGCTGGCGGCGTCGGCGACGCTGAGTACTTCGAGGCCGGCGGCGCTGGCCTGCTCCCGGCTTGAAGATCCTTCGCGGAGGCCGACTACCACGTTGACTCCGGAGTCCTTCAGGTTCAGGGCGTGCGCGTGGCCCTGTGAACCGAATCCGAGGATGGCGACGGTCTTGCCTTCCAGATTGGAAAGGTCTCCGTCCTTGTCGTAAAAGATGTCTTGTTCACTCATGATCACGGATGCTACGCGTAGTCACGAGTTCGTGTTCTGTGATGGGTTCGGGGTCAGCGCAACGCGGATCGCTTGAGCTTTCCGGATGGTGTGCGTGGCAGCTCGGTGGCGATCTCGACTGTCTTCGGAACTTTGTATCCCGCGAGCGAAGCCCTGCAGTGTTCGCGAATGCTGTCAGCATCGGTTTCCGCGCCTTCGCGAAGAACCACGACAGCGGTGATCGCGTGGTGCCATTCCGGATGGGGCCGTCCGATCACGGCCGCCTCGATGATCTCGGGGTGCCGCACGAGCACATCCTCGATTTCGCCCGGAAATACGTTCTCTCCTCCGGTGATGATCAGGTCGTCGGTCCGTCCTTCCACGTAAAGGAAGCCGTCTTCGTCGATTCGGCCGAGGTCCCCGGTGTGGAGCCAGCCGTCGGCGTCGAGTTCTTTTGCCGACACGGTCGGGCCCTGGACAAGGATCTCGCCGCCCTGGATGCGAAGGTGGGACGTGAACAGTGGCCGGCCGACCGACCCTGCTTTTCGCCGGGCTTCCTGAACTTCAAGGGTTGTGACCTGCGAGCAGGTTTCGGTGAGGCCATAGGTCGATATGACGGTTGCCCCGCGATAGAGCGCGGTTTCGATTGCGCTTTGAGGTATCGGTCCGCCGCCGACCAGGACCACCCGGAGCTTTGCCAGATCGACCTGTGCTTCGAGCAGCCGCAGCAGTGTGGTTGACACCAGCGAGATCATGGTGACCCCGTCTTCTTCGATGGCCCGGGCGACCTGGTCAACGTCGAACCGGTCGTGGAGGACAACGCCGGTGCCCGAGATGACTGACCGCATCACTATCGACAGTCCGGATATGTGGCTGAGGGGCACCGCGCACAACCAGCGGTCCTGCGGGTCTATCCCGATCCTGAACGCTGATCCCATCGCGCTGAAAAGATGGTTGCCGTAGGTGAGTTCGACGGTGTGAGGCGGCCCGGTTGATCCACTGGTGAGGATCTGGCAGTGGACGTCTTCCATGTCGTGCTCACCGAGTAGCGGCATGTCGGCTTCGGTCCGGGTCAGACGGGTCGGGTCGTCGAGATCTACGTTCACTTTTCCGGCTTTGAGCGCGTGCGCTCTTTCGTCTTCGGAGAGTTTCGGACTGAGCGGCAGGATCACCGCGCCGATCTTCATCAGGGCGTGGATCAGCTCTACCTGTTCCCGACCACCGTTCATGGTCACGGCAACGTTCGCGCCGCGGCGTACACCGTGGGCAGCCAGCCTTCTCGCGGTACGTTCGGCGTCGGCTTCGAGCTCGGCGAAGGTGATCTGTTCGCCCGCGGTGACCAGCGCCACGCGATCCGGACAGGTCTGTGATCTCTGTGCAAGCCAGTTATCGAGTTTCAAAACACTTCCCCAACACTTCCCCGTTTTGCGTCCCCGGTTATCGTTGCCCGACATTCTCGCGATCTGGGCCGATGAGGGTCGGTTGGGGTCGCCATCCTGAAACGGAGCACCAGTCTTGCCTGAACGTCATCGCAACGCGCCACCCGAAGATTCGCTCTACGAACCGATTACGTGGGAGTCGGCCCATGAATACACCGACATCCTTTACGAAAAGGCCGAAGGCATAGCGAAGATCACGATCAATCGACCAGAGGTCCGCAACGCTTTCCGGCCGCAATGTCTCGCTGAACTCCGGGATGCTTTCAACCGGGCGCGGGATGATCTTGAGGTTGGTTCGATCATCTTTACCGGTGCCGGCACCGAAGCTTTCTGCTCCGGTGGCGATCAGCGGATCCGTGGTGACGACGGTTACATCGGTGATGATGATGTCGCTGCCCAGAACGTGGGCCGGCTTGACGTCGGTGATCTCCACGTCCAGATCCGTCGCACCCCGAAACCGGTGATTGCGATGGTTGCCGGTTACGCAATCGGGGGCGGCCACATCCTCCATCTCGTCTGTGACATGACGATCGCCGGTGACAACGCCCGTTTCGGCCAGACCGGCCCGCGGGTCGGCAGCTTCGATGGCGGTTTCGGCGCGAGCCTGCTTGCCCGCAACATCGGGGTCAAGAAGGCCAAGGAAATCTGGTTTCTGTGCCGGCATTACACCGCTGAGGAAGCGCTTGACATGGGTCTCGTGAACGCGGTTGTCCCGGTGGAGGACCTCGAGAAAGAAACCGTGGCCTGGTGCCGCGAGATGTCACACCTCTCTCCCCTGTCCCTGCGTCTGCTGAAGTCCAGTTTCAACGCGGAAGAGGATGGCCTGACTGGCCTGCAGCAGCTCTCGCATGACGCCACCTTGCTGTTCTACATGTCGGAAGAAGGACAGGAAGGCCGGAACTCCTACCAGGAGGGTCGGGCCCCGGACTTCTCCAGGTTCCCGAAGCGTCCATGAGGATCTGGCTTAACGCAGCCCGGCCGCGCACCTTGCCGGCCGCCATCGCCCCGGTATTCGTCGGGACCGCCGCCGCGTATGCGGCGGTGAACGAAATGCCGCGCTGGGGCGCTTTCCTTGCCGCTCTGGTAGCCAGTGTCCTGATTCAGATCGGAACGAACCTGGCCAACGATTATTCCGACGCGAGGCGAGGTGCCGATTCGGCCGACCGGCTCGGACCGGTGCGGGTGACTTCAGCCGGCCTGGTGACCCCTCGCCGGGTCCTGATGGCCACCTGGATCGCTTTCGGCATTGCCGCCCTGCTCGGCATCTACCTCGCGTTTGTGGCGGGCTGGATAATCCTGCTGGTTGGTGCGCTCTCAATCACCGCCGGGGTGCTTTACACCGGTGGCCCCCGTCCTTACGGTTACGCGGGCCTGGGTGAGTTCTTCGTTTTCCTGTTTTTTGGCCTGGTGTCGGTCAACGGTTCCTATTACGTGCAGCTGGAAGAAATCACCTGGGTTTCGGTGGGGCTCTCGATCGCGATCGGTTTCCTTTCGACCGCAATCCTTGTTGTCAACAACACCCGTGACATGGACACTGACCGTCGCGCGAAGAAGAACACGCTCGCGGTGCGAATCGGTCGCGATCGTTCGCGCCTGCTTTACGCAGCCCTGGTCTATGGCGCCTTCGTGGTACTGGTGTTGACCATTGCGCTGAACGGTGGCCCCTGGCTGGCCCTCCTTGGCCTTCTGGCCCTGCCGATGACGATCAGGCCGGTCAGAGCGATGCGTACGCGCACCGACGGCCCGTCGCTGAATGCCGCGCTTGCCCAGACTGGTGCTGCGCTCGGGATCTTTTCACTGCTGACCGCGATCGGCCTGGTGATCGGCGCCTGACCCCGCTCGTTTCATTCGAGGTAATCCCTTACGCGCTGCCGTTCAGTCAGCCGTATGTGACCGCAAGGGGAACCCTCGAATCCAGGCGCATGGTGCTGCTCAGGGTTTTGGCCGCGTCCGGCAGTTCCGGGCTCGGTGAGGCGGTCCCGATGTCGCTTCGGGGTGGCAATTCCCTCGAAGAGATAGTTGATCAACTGGAGGGCTGGGGCAAGCTGGCGGTCACGGGTCCGGAAATGCCAGACATCACCCGGATGAGCCCGCCGGCCCGGGTGGCCGTGGAAACTGCATTGGCTGACGTCGCTTCACGGGATCTCGGGGTTCCGCTCCACGAATTCCTCGTTCCCGGTTCGGTTGCCCAACCGGTTCCCTGTAACGCAACGCTCACTACCGATACGCCGGGTCGGGTGCTGTCCCAGGCGGAATTGTGGGCTGCCGACGGTTTCACCACCTTCAAGCTGAAGGTCGGATCCGGCGATGACGCCGGTCAGGTCGAGGCGGTGCGGAAAGGCCTCGGGGAAGGGGTTTCGATCCGGGTCGATGCCAACGCCGCCTGGGATGAAGAGCAGGCGGAGGATGTCCTGTCCCGCATCGAACCGTTCGATGTTGAACTGGCCGAACAGCCGGTTGATGGCATTGCGGCCCTGGCCAGGTTGAGACAGAAAACTTCGATATCGATAGTTGCCGATGAATCTGTTTCATCGAGAGAAGAAGCCGAGATGGCTGCCGTGGCCCGGGCCTGCGATGCGGTGACGGTGAAGCTGAGCAAGATCGGCAGCCTTGACGCTTCGCTCGGCGGCCACCTCCCCACCTACCTTTCCAGCGCCCTTGACGGCCCGGTCGGAATCGCTGCCGCAGCCCACGTTGCCCAGACCCTGCCCAGGGATGGAGCCTGGTCGAACGTGGCGCATGGTCTTGCCACGGAACGCCTGTTTGATGGCACCATCGCCGCCCAGGGACGCCTCCTGGACGGACCGAACCTGCCGGTCCCTGTCGGCAACGGACTTGGCATCACTATCGACGAAGCCGCTCTGGAGACCTACCGGCTTTAGGCTTCGTTTCCGTGGACACGACCAACGCCAATACTGCTCTCTGTTCCGCCTTCACCGAGGAACTCGCCCGGTGCGGGATGAAACAGGCCGTGGTGTCCCCCGGCTCGCGTTCAACCCCGATGGCAATCGCCCTCTGGCGGCAACCCGGGATCGAAGTGACGATCGCTCTCGACGAACGCTCCGCAGGCTTTTTCGCCCTTGGCGCAGCGCAGGCCAGCGGCCTGCCGGTCGCGATCCTCTGTACTTCCGGGACCGCTGCCGCGAACTACCACCCGGCGGTTGCTGAAGCCGACCTTTCGGCTGTGCCCCTGGTCGTCCTCACGGCTGACCGGCCACCGGAACTTCGCGACATCGGTGCCGGGCAGACGATCGACCAGATCAAGCTTTTCGGCAGCGCGGTGCGCTGGTTCTGTGAAGTGGGTAACCGCGACGCCGATGACACCGGACTGCTCCATTTCCGGTCGGTTGCCTGCCGTGCGGCCGCGGCCGCTGCCGGCGACACCCGGCCCGGGCCGGTACACCTGAACTTTCCGTTTCGGGAACCGCTGGCTCCGGTTGCCGATCCCGATTCCGTGAAGGCCACGAGCGAACTGGCTCTCAACGGGCGTGATTCGCGGCCGCTCACTGAAGTCCTGGTCGCTCCGGCCGGGGTCACTGCCGGCACGCTCGAGCGGATCGTTTCTCTGATTGATCGCAGCGAGCGCATCCTGATAGTTGCCGGACGACAGGTTTCAACCGGTGTGCGCCTTCCCCTGGCCCGGTTCGCTGACCGCTGCTCGGCGCCGATCCTTGCCGAACCGACCTCACAGTTGAGGTCGGGACCACATGACCTGACCAGCGTGATCAGCACCTATGACCAGATCAGCCGGGCCACCCCGCCGGAACTGGCTCCCGACCTTGTCCTGCGGGTCGGGGAAATGCCAACTTCGAAGGCGTTGAGAACCTGGCTGGCTTCACTCGATGAACTGACCCAGATCGTGATCGACCCGCTTTCGGCCTGGAACGAACCCAGCCGGACGGCCGACATGATCGTCCGCGCAGATCCGGAAGCGCTGTTCCACATGATCGAAACGAAGATCGAGCCACGCACCGATTCTGATTTCGCTGAATCCTGGCTCAGTGCCGACCGGATCGAAAGCGCCGGCCTCCAGACATCCGGGGACCCCGGCGGCATTCTCGCGGCAGATGTCCACCGGGCCATAGCCGCCGCAGGGGTCGACGGAGACATCGTTTACACCGCTTCCAGCATGGCAATCCGCGATCAGGAAACCAGTCTGCCGACCTCGGCAAGGGACGTTCTTTATCTGGCGAACCGTGGAGCGAACGGCATTGACGGCCTGATCGCTTCCGGCGCCGGTGCCGGGCGTGCCACCGGACGCCCGGTAACGATTATCACCGGCGACCTCGGTTTCCAGCATGACCTTGGCAGCCTCGCGCTGGTAAAAGATGCCGGAGTACCGGTCCGCATAGTGGTCCTGAACAACGGCGGCGGAGCGATATTTTCCCGTTTGCCGCAGAAGCAGGCAATGGAACCGGCCGAGTTCGACGCCCTGATGACCGCCCCGGGCAACCTCGACCTGGAGTCCGCCGCGGGACTTTTCGACCTTGATTATCACCGCGTCGAGCGGCTTTCCGAGCTCGAGTCGGCCCTCAATTCGGGCACCTCGATAATCGAAGTGCCTGTACCGGCCTGAAGGTCCGGTGGGATTCGGCCGGCCACCGCTCGCCTTCCGTGCTGTCCCTTAACGAGAACGGAGCCGTTGCCGGCTCCGTTCTCGTCTGAGGATTCCCGGGAGGGGCTATTCCTTCGTCACTTCCCAGATGGTGGCGCGGACCTTCCGCTTGGCCAGGAAGTCCTCGACCTTGTGGACCCAGATTGGCATCACTTCGTGATCGATCGCTTTGCCGTTCCTGAGGGTGAAGTAGATGCGTTTCTTGGTCTTCACCCACTTGGCCTTCTTCTTCACCTTTTTCGGAACCTTGTTGGCGATGGCCTTCCTGAGAACCTTGGCCTTGCGTTTCGCCTTGCCCTTCTCGACACCGATCCGCAGGGTCTTCGTTTTGTCGTAGGTGACGATCGCCTTGCGCACCTTGACGTCGCGGAGTTTCTTCTCCGTGATCGGGGTGTCGGCCGGTTCAACGATCTTGCTCGAAGAGGGTGCGGCTGGCAGGGTTGGTGCCAGTTCCGGACCATTCGGGGCAATCATCGCGTTCAGTGCAACCCTTTCCTGCTGCGGCAGCCAGGAACGGTAGTACGGATCCTGTTCCAGGACGGTAACCGAACCCGCCCCGAACTCCTGGGTGATCAGCGACGGGCGTCCGGCGAGTTCACCGGTTCCGGTCGCGTTACAGCTGTACCCGTACGAGACCAGCGGGTCCGGGTACTGGTAGACGACCTGGGCGTCAGGGATGGTCGTCCCATTACCCGCGAGCGTCGCCGGGTTGATCACCAGGCCGGCGTTGTTCCTGAACATCGAACCACCGTTGTCGAAACCCCAGCCAACCGGTGTGTCGGTGCTGATCTCCACCGGGAAGTTAGCTCCCGGTGTCTGCAGTGAACCGCTGCTGATCGGGCAGGGATCATTGAATGGTGCGGTGTTCGTCGCCTGCGAGTTGACGTTGGTCATTCCGGCCGAACGGGCCGAGGTCAACATGCTGGACCCGTAGCCGACGAAGTTGCCGCCGTCGTTCACGAAGTCCTGCAGGTTCAGCAGGGCGGTCGCGTTGCTGATGTTGCTGCTCGAGTAGAAGGCAGTGAAGCCCTGGTCCTTGAGCCATGTCGCGCTGCTGTTGATGTCAGTCGAAGTGACCGGGATGATGATCGGCGTACGCGGGTCGCTGTTGGTCGACGGCGCGAAACCGAGCTTCTGGGTCAGTCCGAACAGTGGCAGGCAGTAAGCGCTGTTGGTGCATTGCCCCTGGATGTCACTGATCGGTGTGGCTGGCACCGCTGCGTTGTTGGTGTAGACACCGATCTTCGGCACTCCACCCAGGTCGTAGTGCGCGACCGGGTAGTTGTCGAGGCCGGTGACCGGGCTGTCCCGGTTCGCGGCGAGCAATTCGATGTCAGTACCACCGAGGGTTGATGCGTCCACCAGAGCGGTACCGGTCGGGAATGACCGTCCGCCAGCGGTGAATGCGTCTTTGCCGCGGTGAACCGTGACTCCTTCGGAGAGCAGGTCAACAGCAAGGGCAATGCCCTCGGAGCTGTCTGTCTTGAAGGCGAGCACCGGCTTGGTCGGACTGGTGACTCCACCGAAGTGGACTTCGTCAACCAGGGTCATCGGAGCCGAACTCGGCATCGGCTTGCGCAACAGACCGTTGCCACCACTCATGCCCCAGGTGTGTGAGTAAGACCACTGACCGGAGTCATAAAAGAAGTAGAACGGGACGAAGGGGTCCTCACCGAGGACTGCCTGAATCCAGTGCTTCTGGGTCTGTGCCAACGGGATCCAGAGGGTTCCGGCTGGCAACGTTACGCCGTCAGCTTCACCATCGGGGCCGATCTCATGAGCTCCGTCAACGACGGTGGGCTCATCGAGCGAGTAGACCTCGACGTCGACTTCCTGGAGCTCCCGGAGGAACTTCGCGGTATCGCCGGGATGGTTGTCGGGCAGGTAGTAGTAACCGCAAACATCGACGTCGGGCTGCGAAACGATCGGATCGTCGATGTGGAGCGGGCTGACCAGGGTGTTCTGTTCAAGTTCACAACGTTCACCCTGTTCTTCTGCTTCTTCCCACTGATTGATCCATTCGGTCATGATCCGCTGCTTGTCACGGGTGACGACGTTGATCGTCTCGTCCATGGCGAGATAGTGGTCATAGACCTGCTTGCTGTACAGCTCGTTGGTGCCCTTCTCGAAGGTCATGCCGGCACCGCCCCACATCAGTGAAGGAACCGAATCGCCATAGATCGGGGCGAAGAGGTCGTACGAGAAGTAGTTGCGGTAAGCGTGACTCTGATCGTTGAACTTGTTCTGCAGCGCAACGCCGATCGTGTCGTTGATCAGGTCGAGCGATGCGCTCGAGATTTCGGCATGGACCGGATCCTCGTTCGGCGGAAAGAAATACCCGCTGCTCTGCTGATGCGCATCGATGTAGTAGACGCTCGGGTAAGGGTTCGATCCTTCAAACGCGATCTTGCTCTCACTCTGGGTCCTGGTGCCAACGTCACGGTTGTGATCGAAGGTCCAGGCGCTGGTCCGCACGTTGTTGTCACGGCCGTCCGGGTTACGGGTCGGCATCAGGAAATGATCAAGCGCCTCGAGCCGGCGCATGTTGGCGCAATCGGTGCGAGCCGCGAGTTCGTAAAGCACCCGCATGATCGCATCGCCACCAGCTGCCTCAGTTCCGTGAGGTGTACCGGTGACAAAACCGAATGCCGGACGTTTGTTGATCTGGCCGAGGGCATCAGTCGAGCTGATGTCACCGTTTCTCACACCGCGCCAGAATGCCGCATCGTTGCGACCGGCATCCAGGTTGGCGATGTTCTCGGGTGTACCAACGATCACCATCGGGAAATCACGGCCGAGCTCGGTGGTGCCGAGGCTTTGCTTGATTACCCTGACCCTCGGATTGGTCGCAGTGTCAGCCACCACCGCGTCGAGGTACTGGTAGAGCGTCGCAGAGGGGGAACGCGACGAGGTGCCGGTGCCACCCGCACCGAGCTGCTTGCCGGTTACTTCTTCGAACGTCCGGATCGTCGGGTCGTAGCCGAGATTGGCCGAACATCCGACCGGATCAACAGCTGCAGCGGCTTTGCCCGGGGCAAAAGCGAACGCAAACAGAGCCATCAGCAGCATCGCCCCGGCCATCAGTCCGATCAGCAGCCGGCTCGCCATCCTGGATTCGGGGTGAGTCACTGCGACTCCCGAGTCATTGCGTGATTCTGTGAGACGGGCGCGCATTATTTGAACCTCCGGCTGTTGGTGGCTGAGTTGAGGACTTCATTTCCGGCGAATGACGCCTTGACTTTGAACTGCCTTTGTTTCTTTTTGCCCTTCTTCTTTTTCTGCTTTCCGATGTTGACCGTGGTCTTGAAGGAACAGTTGGGCTTCAGCGATACCTGACGGTTGATCGTCGGGCGTCCCCCACCCTTGATCACCATCGTCACCGAACCGCTTGAGCATCCCTGGGCCGCCGTCACCCGTGGCGGAAGGGTGACCGCGCCTTTGATGGTCCTCTTCTTCTGGGTCGGCTTCTTGATCTTCAGGAAAGTGACCTTCGGTTTGAACTTCAGGACCGTGGTGGTTCCCGAAGCTTCTGCCGTGGCGTCCAGGCTGTCGGTTACGACCGCCCGCACCGTCTGGCTGCCAACGTCGGCTCCGTCCGGGACGATCTCGCAGTCGAACGGTGCTGCCGTCAGCGAGCAGACCTGCCTTGTGCCAAGGAAGAAGACGACTGAATCCAGGCCTTCTTCAGCGGTTACCGAGGCCGATACGGTCGCGCCTTCATTGCCGATCGTAGCCGGAGCGACGATCGAAATGGTTGGCGCTACCGGGTCCGGGCATAGCCCCGGGTCGGTCTCACAGGTTGGATCCGGCGGGACACAATCGTTCTCTTCGACCACTGTCAGGTCGGTCGAATCCGATTCGGTCTGGCCGATCGAATCTTCGACGACTGCGCTGACCGAGGTCGTGGCGCAGGCGGCATCGGCCGGAATGTCAATCTCTGTCCTGTAGGCCGGCAACGTGACCGTGTCGATCACGTTGGCGCCCTGGTAGAAGGTCACCTTCTTGACGGAGAAATCGTCGGTGGCGCTGGCAGTCAGGACTGCCGTCTCTCCACGTTCGTATTCCGCTTTGTCGAGCGACAGTGAGATGCTCGGGCCGGCGTCACTGATTGGCAGAGGTGAATCCGGTATCGCCTGCTCTCCCTTGATCGGGTCAACCTGCGAACCGTTGCGGTAGGGACAGAAGTCAACCGCGTCGGATCCGGGGACCTCGGTGTCCGCGCCCGGTACTGCGGCGATCGAAGATGCGACGCAGGTCGCGTCGACTGTCGCCGCGCCGTTGACCGGGTTCTCGTATTGAGCCGGGTTGGTGGCCGGCGAGATCGCCGGTCCGTTGTTATAAGTGGCCCCGGTTGTACGCAGGCCCCACCAGTTGTTCTCGGCAGAGAACGGAACCGCTGTGTTGGCGGTCGAACCATCCAGTTCGACGTTGAACGCTCCGAAGTGGTTGTCGGCGATGTTGCTCCGGGTGATGCTGGAGGCGCCGGCTCCGATCAGCCTGACTCCGGCTGCCATCGAGAGGTTCGCGTTGTTGGTGCTGTTGGGTGCGGCCGTATTTGAACTGAACACGGGCGAACCGACGCCGTTGACGTAGTTCTGGAAGAAGCTGGAGCTGTCAACGGCGACTTTCGCTCCTGCCGTGACCCGCAGTCCGTCCTGCCCGAAAAGCGGACCGGTGGTCAGCGTGCCGACCGTGGCGCAGTTGCCGGTCGCGAGATAGTTGATGCAGCGCAGCCGTCCGACCACGGTGCTGCCGACGATAGTTGCCGAGTTCGCAACCCCGGCAGAGGTGAGCGGCGGAGTGTCGCCGGTCGCGCCATCGATCAGGACTCCGGTCTTGTTGTACTTGTCAACCCGGGTTGCTTCTATCAGCAGGGGTCGTGGTACAGAGCCGCCAGCGGGGGGTGTCGCAGCGGCTGTGGTCTGAACGATTCCGAATCCCGTATCTGAACTGCGGAATCCGCCGGGAACGTCAAAACCGTTGGCTTCTTCAGTGGTGACGATGTTAGTCACACGGCTGCGGACAATCGATCCTTTCGCGTCCAGGAACATGATTCCTGACTCAGCGAAAACACCGTTTCCCTTGACGGTGATCCCGGAAATATTCACGGTTGCCGGGAACAGCGGGGTGCCTGCGGTTACGGCGATGATGTTGCCGACTCCGTCGCGGAGGACCGGGGAGACGGAAGCGATCTGTCCACCACTGGAGGTGGCCCGTTTCGGCATGATCGTCACCAGATCGGCGCCGGCGCCTTTGAGGTTGATCTCCTTGTTGACAGTGACCGCGTTGGTGCCAGGTGCTCCGGTGCCTTCAACGTAAGTGCCGGGACAGATGACGACGGTGTCACCGACATCGCTGGCGTCAATCGCCGACTGGACCTTGCTGAATCCCGCGGCTGGACATTCAACCGAGTCATCATCAACGACCAGGTCGGCAGCGTGTGCTGACGCGGAGGAGACGGAAAACAGGACTACGGCCGCCAGTAGCGACCGGACGAACACACGATGCATCAAGTGAGCCCCCCGTGAAGGTAAGAGTTTTCTGGTTTCAACCTGGCCCCGCCAAGTGATCCTGCTCAACCTGGGCTGGCCAGGTGATCCCGCTTCAACCCGGTAGCTCCGGGTGATCCAATCTCAACCTGATCCTCAGGCGATCCAACGAGTTCATGTTAGCCCGATTTTCGGAAAAATCAAGAAACTCTAAAGATCAAGATAAGAGAAGCGAAAGATTCGCCCCTTGTACCACGGTCAAATCTTCGGGCGATCCGCCTGTACAAACCGGGCAGGTCAAGCCAGATTCGGGATTCAGCCGCCGATTAGCGGCAGCAGCGCTCCCAGCTTCATTTCTGTTTCGGCCAGCTCGGCTGCGGGATCGGAATCGGCGACTACACCAACTCCCGCGTAAAGGTGAGCTTCCCGATCACGCAGCAAAGCGCTACGCAGTGCAACACAGAACTCGCCGTCGCCCGAACCGTCCATCCAGCCAACCGGCCCCGCGTACCAGCCCCGATCCATGCCCTCGACCTCGGACATCACCTTCCGGGCTTTCTTCCAGGGCTCCCCGCCCACGGCCGGGGTCGGGTGCAGGAAACCGGCGAGTTCGATCGCCGTGCGGGGTTCCGACAGCTGGGCGATCACCGGCGAAGCGAGATGCTGGATGTTCGCGACCTTGATGATCTCCGGTTCCTCGGCCGCTTCAACCCAGACGCTGAGCCGGGACAGGGCTTTGACGATCCGCTTCACGACCAGATCCTGCTCCCCCCTGTCCTTCGGACTGTTCAGCAGCTTCTGTGCCAGGTGGTCGTCAACCGCCGGGTCTGAGCTGCGGCGGGTCGAACCAGCCAGGCCCACTGTCGAAACACCCCTCCCGACGCAGCGAACCAGAAGTTCAGGGCTTGCCCCGATGAAAGCTGCCTCCGGAGTACCGACGCAGAAATTGAAACAGGACGGGAAACCCTCGCGGAGCGCAGCGAAGATCGCCGCCGGATCGTGGGCAGACCCGGACCGGACCACCACTTCACGAGCCAGCACCACCTTTTCGATCTCCCCGGCACGGATGCGCTGAACGGCCGCAGCCACCGATTCCTCAAACTCCTCAGGCGACCTCGCGCTTTCGATACTCGGCCGGTGAGCCGGGTGCGGGTCGAGCATTCCAAGATCTTCGGTGACCAGAGCCTGGACCCGGTTCACCAGGCGCCCGGTCAACGTGTCCGGATCATCTGACGGGCTGACCATCGCGTTGATGGTCATCACCACCCGGCCACCTTCCGATTCAAACGAGATCTCGGGCAGGCTCATCGACGCCGGATGGAACGAAGACCAGGTGGATCCTGAAGCCCCGGAACCCGAGAACGCGAAACCACCGGTCCAGGTCGGACCAGCCCGATCACCAGAGCCACGCTCGCCGCGAAGAACGGCATCCCCTGAAAGATGGGCGCATTCAGCGGCAACTTCACGAAAACGGTCGCTGCCCCGTGATTTCACGACATGCGCTTCGCCCATTGCGGCCAGCGCAAATTCACGGTCGGGCTGCTGCCAGCAGAACCACGATTCGTTGGCACGACGCGACGCGAATACAAGGGCGACCGGGTCGGGACAGTCGACCACAACCGACACCGAAGCGACCCGGTTACGTGACGGAGAGTGTGCTGTTTCGATCGCCTCGTTGAGGAGATCCCTGATTGCGGCCGGCTCGAGAGCCAGGAAGTTCAACGCTCAGTCGCCGCCGCGCCCGAGCGCAACTTCGCCGGTGCGAACCATTTCCAGCAATCCGTGCGGCCGCAACATGCTCTCGAAAGCTTCGATCTTGTCGTGCGAGCCGGTTACTTCAACGATCAGTGCGCGCCGTGAAACATCCACGATCTTCGCCCGGAATATCTCCGCGAACTGGACGATTTCCGCCCGGTTTTCCACGGCCGCCGAAACCTTGAACAGCGCCATTTCACGCGCAACGGAATCTTCCGGCTCCATGTCCCGGATCTTGAGGACGTTGATCAGTTTGTGAAGCTGCTTGGTCACCTGGTCGATCGGGTGCACTGCCCCGTCGAGGGTCAGCGTGATTCTCGAAATAGCCGGGTCCTCGGTTGGACCGACGGCCAGAGTGTCGATGTTGAACCCACGGCGGGAAAAGAGACCGGCGACCCTTGCGAGCACGCCCGGCCGGTTCTCGACCAGAATCGAAAGCACGTGTTTGCGGCCGGTAAGAGTCCGGCTTGCCTGAAGGTCTTCGAGTCTGACCATGTCTGCGGCGCCCATCAGCCGACCATCTCCCTGGCCGCATTTCCGGCCGGAATCATCGGGTAGACATTCTCCCGCGGACTGGTTCGTACGTCCAGCAATGCGGGGCCGTCATGGGCGATAGTCGCCGCCATCATCTCCTCGAGGTCGGCACTGTCTTCACAGCGCAATCCTTTGGCCCCGAATGCTTCGGCCAGCTTGACCCAGTCGGGGCTTGGACCATTCTTGACGCCGCTGTAGCGCTCGTCCCAGAAAAGCTCCTGCCACTGGCGGACCATGCCCATGTAGCCGTTGTTCTGGAGGAAAATCTTGACCGGGATGTCCTGGTTGACCGCGGTGGCCAGTTCCTGGATGTTCATGATCAGGCTGCCATCACCGGCGAGGCACACCACTTCTTCGTCCGGGCAGGCGACTTTGGCGCCGATCGCCGAAGGAAGCCCGAAGCCCATGGTGCCGAGGCCACCGGAATTGATCCAGCGACGTGGCTTGTTGAAACCGTAGTACTGGGCTGCCCACATTTGATGCTGACCGACGTCGGAGGTGATGATGGCGTCACCTTCGGTGACTTTGTGCATCATCTCGACCATGAACTGCGGCTTGATCTCACCGTCGGTACCCGGTTCATAAGCAAGCGGGTATTCGGTCCGCCAGGCTTCGATCCGGCTCCACCAGCCATCGAGACGTGATGTATCGGTCTGAAGGGCTTTGTACTCACGGGTCAGTTTCGGAAGAACCAGTCGCACGTCGCCGACGATCGGGATGTGCGCCGGCACGTTCTTTGAAATTTCGGCTGGATCGACATCGATGTGGATGAACTTGGCGTTGGGTGCGAACTCGGATAGCTTGCCGGTCACCCGGTCGTCGAAGCGGGCACCGATCGCGATGATCAGGTCGGCTTCATCCATCGAGTAGTTGGCGGCACGGGTTCCGTGCATGCCGAGCATGCCGAGCCAGTTCGGATCGCTGGCCGGGAAAGCACCCAGGCCCATCAGGGTCGAAGTAACCGGGAATTTGTCGCTGTCAGCGAATTCACGGAGTTCGGCCGAAGCGTTGCCGTTGACCACACCGCCACCTGAGTAGATGATTGGCCGGCGTGAGTTGGCGATCGCTTTGGCCGCGATCCTGATCTGCTTCGAGTTGCCCTCGAGATTCGGGCGGTACCCGGGCAGTTCGACTGGCTGCGTACGCGGCTTGTAATCGATGTCTTCCTTGGAGAGATCCTGGGGAACATCGAGCAGGACCGGTCCGGGACGGCCACTCGAAGCGATGTGGAAGGCCTCATGGACGTACTCGGGAATCTGATGTGCCTCGGTTACCAGCAGCGAATGCTTGACGATCGGCAGGGTGATGCCAACGATGTCCGCTTCCTGGAAACCATCGGTTCCGATCAGTTCTGTGCGCACCTGGCCGGTGATGAAAACGGTCGGGACCGAATCCATGTTGGCGTCGGCAATCGCGGTGACGAGGTTGGTGGCACCGGGGCCGGAAGTACCGAAAGCAACGCCGACTTTGCCTGAGGCATGTGCATAACCCTCAGCGGCATGCCCGCCAGCCTGTTCGTGCATTACCTGTACATGCCGCAGATCGGCGTCGACCATCGCGTCATAGGTGGGCAGGTTTGCTCCACCGGGAATGCCGAAGATGTGGTCAACACCTTCCGCTTTGAGGGACTCGAACAATGCGTCTGCGGCTCTCATAGAACGACCGATCCTAGCAATGGTGGTTACCGCGCAGCAGCGCGTTGATCAGGTGTGCTGGGCGACCGAGAGCTGACCGCCCTCGAGCTCACCCGGATTCCACTTGGTACGTGGCGTCAAGGCTCGTTCGATGACCCGGTCGCGATAACGATCGATCACATGCAAAACCGATTTGACCAACTCGTCGCCCAGTGGATGCGGCTCGAGGCCCAGATCAAGAAGCTTCTGGTTGGAAGCGTTGTAGTAATGGTGCTCAAGTTCAACACGCGGGTTCGGATAGCTCTCGACATCGACCTTGTGACCGACTTCGGCGGCACTCTTCTGAACCAGACTGGCCAGTTCGGAGACCGAGAACTGCTCCGTGAACTGGTTGAAGACACGGAACTCACCGCGATCGGCCGGGTTCATGGCCGCGAGCTCGACGCAGCGCAGAGTGTCTTTGATGTTCAGATATCCACGGGTCTGGCCGCCGGCTCCGTAAACGGTAAGCGGGTGACCGACCACGGCCTGGACGCAGAATCGGTTGAGCACGGTGCCGAAGGTCTCGTCGTAGTCGAACCGGGTAACCAGTCGATCGTCGCGCAGGGTTTCATCGGTTTCGATGCCGTAGACAACGCCCTGGTTCAGATCGGTCGCCCGGAGTCCCCAAACGCGGGTAGCGAAGTGAACGTTGGTCGAATCATGAACCTTCGAGCAGTGGTAAAGCGAGCCTGGAAGCTTCGGAAAAGGAAGCGTGTCCTTGCGACCGTTGTGCTCGATCTCGATGAAACCTTCTTCGATATCGATGTTGGGGGTGCCGTACTCGCCCATCGTTCCGAGCTTGATCAGGTG
>JBAWHK010000098.1:0-1943 GCA_049593795.1 Solirubrobacterales bacterium | reverse complement strand
TGGTCTCCGACCCTCTGCCACCGGGCCTGACTTACGTCTCGTCTGGCGACTGCAATGCGGTTATGACCTGCAGTCTCGGCACGATCCTGTCAGGTGAAACACGGACGGTCGAAATCATCGTCGAAACGGGCCCGGCGGTCGCTGGAACGACGGTGGTCAACACGGCAACGGTCAGCAGTTCCGAATTCGATCCAAATCCCGATGACAACACTTCCACCGCCGAGACCGCGATCGATACCCTCGCCAACATCTCGGTTGAGAAAACCGGTCCGGCCGAGGCCCAGGCCGATTCCAGGATCATCTGGAACATCGTGGTCGCTAACTCCGGCCCGAATCCGGCGCAGAACGTCAGCATGAATGATGTCCTGCCGCCCGAGGTGACGAATCCTTCGGTAACTACGTCGCAAGGCTCCTGTGACGTTTCGATCGCCTGCTCCCTGGGTTCGATCCCGGTCGATGGATCGGTGCTGATCACGGTCGAAGCCGACATTCCGCGCGGCACGGTGACGGGAACGGTTCTGGTCAACTACGTCGAGGTGTCCACCACGACCGACGAGATTGATCCCGACGACAATTCCTCGAGTTGGGACACCGGGGTCACCCCGTATACGCCCTACCCGGCGGATGTCGGAATCCTCAAGGAAGCTGACAGTACGAAAGTCAAGGTCGGCGACATCGTCGTCTTCGGTCTGACCGCGACCAACTCTGGCGAAGTGGCGGCGAATAACGTGGTCATTCGCGACACGCTCAGCCCGAAGCTGCGTTACATAAGTTCGTCCATACCGGGCGGAAAGTGCACCGAGCGGAATGCGACGGTTACGTGTCGCCGCGACAGCCTCGCTGGAGGCGCCTCGGTCACGGCCAGAATCAAAGTACGGACTATCGCTACGGGCAAGATCGCGAATACGACGACGATCAATGCGAGCAACTCGACTATTTCGATTCCCAAATCAACAGTGAAGCTCACCGTTGTCAAAGGCAAGACCACCCTTGCGGTCACCAAGAAGGCCAATCGCCGCAAGGCCCGTGCCGGCAGCACGGTCAAGTACCGGATACAGGTGCGCAACCGGACCACGCAAGCTGCTGTGGACGTTGAAGTCTGCGATCGAATTCCGGCTGGCACGACTGTGATCAGTACTGGCGGCGGCAAGCTGGACAGAGGCCGGGTCTGCTGGTCGATCGACTACCTGCCAGGGAAGGGAAAGCGTAACTTCCGGATCAAACTCCGGATCGATCGCTTCTACGCTTCCAGTTCTCTGAAGAACGTCGTTACCGCGAAAGCTGACAACACCAAGGGCGTGAAGAAAAATGCCGCCAAAGTCGGAGTGATCAAGGTCGGTGGTGCCTCGAAGGGCGGCGGTGTTACCGGTTAGGGGTTCTGTCCTTTGGGCAGCCGTGGTTGCCTGCCTGCTGCTCGCGGGAGTGACGTCGAGTGCCGATTCGGCACCCCATGATTCTTCGTTCGGCAACAAACACGCCATTTCCGGGCTGAGCCGCGGATCCGGATCCGCTGATGGGTCGACCGTAGCGAGGATTCTCATCCGCACCAAAGTGCGCAGCCGGCCCGGTTTTCATAGAAAGAAGAGCGGCGTGTTGCGCACCCGTTCAATCTGGACAAAAGGAGCTCTTCGTCTGCTGGTCCTGAAGGAAAAAGAAGTCAATGGCGACCGGTGGCTGAAGCTCCGGTTGCCGACCCGTCCGAACAACTCTTCGGGCTGGGTTCCCGCATCCCGGACCCGAATGATCAGCAATCCATGGCTGGTGCGGGTGAACGTCAAAAAGAAACGAGTCAGGATCATGAAGCGTGGCCGGGAGATGCTCGAATTCAGGGCGGTGGTGGGGGCGCCGGCAACCCCGACACCCCGTGGTCTGTTCGCGATTTACGAGCGAGTCAGGCAGCCGGACCCTTCGGGTTTTCTCGGGCCGTTCGCGCTCCATTTGAC
>JBAWHK010000097.1:0-1947 GCA_049593795.1 Solirubrobacterales bacterium | reverse complement strand
CGTGAACTGATGGGCCAGGGGCTGGCGAACCTGGCCGCACCGGTATTCGGTGGCATTCCGGCAACAGCAGCCATCGCCCGCACCGCCGTCAACGTCAGGGCTGGGGCGAGTTCGAAACTGGCAGCGCTGTCGCATGCGGTGTTCCTGCTCGCGATCGTTCTGGTTGCGGCACCGTTCGTTTCCGAGATTCCACTGGCGGCCCTCGCCGGGGTGCTGGTCGCGACCACGGTACAGATGATCGACACGGGCTCCGTGCGGGCAATGGCCCGGGCGTCACGCGGGGATGCCAGCGTGCTTTTCCTGACATTTTTCGTGACCGTGGCGTTCGATCTGGTCGCCGCAGTCGTGGTTGGGCTCGGGGTCGCGATAGTCATCGCGCTGCGTTCGGTTGCCCAGAGCGTCAGGGTCGACCAGGTTCCGCTCGAACAGGGTTCTCATTCCGCTGAAGAACACCAGCTGTTGAGCGAACACATCGTGGCTTACCGTCTGGACGGCCCCCTCTTCTTTGCGGCATCTCACCGTTTCCTGCTTGAGCTCACGAACGTCGCCGACGTCAAAGTGGTGATCCTGCGGATGTCCCGGGTCACCACCATGGATTCGACCGGAGGGCGGATCCTTGGCGACGCGATAACCCGGATTGAGCGACGGGGAATAGTGGTGCTCGTCTCCGGCATATCCCCGGGACATGACGACATCCTTCGGGCACTCGGAGTTGCTGATCACCTGCGGCAGAACGGACGGATATTCCCGGCGACACCGGAAGCGATCGAATACGCCCGGAGGCTCGTGCCCGGATTGCTGCCGCGGCAGCCGCCCGCGTGAAGATATTCAGCTCAGCGGGTTGAAGACCATTCCGGAAAGCAGTTTCGGGAAGAAGTAGGTCGATTTCGGCGGCATGGTTTCACCGGCTGCGGCGACCGAACGGACCTGATCGATGGGGGCAGGCCGCAAGATGAAAGCCGCCTGATACTCACCGGCATCGAGGCTGGTGATCGCCTTGTCGATCGTTTTTGCGTAGCCGATTCCGCGTTTCGCTTCGACATCTTCCTCGGACATTCCGAGCAGTCCGGCCAGCACGACCTGCTCGAGGATCGCCGCATCGAGGTGGCGATACGCCTCGGACTTTCCTTTCATGAGGGAGTCAAGGCTCAGCGGATCTTTGAGCCGCAGCCGGAAGTACCGGCCGGTTGCCTGATCGGCATATCCGAAGCAGCCAACGCCTTCCATTCCGGCCGGATCGAGTCCGTCCAGATCAGTTGGTTCCATCTCGAAAGCGGCCGCGATCCCGTTGTTCAAATGATCGCGGATGTCAGGGTTGCCTGCCAGGCCGGAAATCAGCCGGTGTGTGGGGAAGACGGTAAGTCCAGGGTCATCAAGGCCGGTCAGGGCCATCAGCGTGAAGCACTGGGCGCCTTCACCGGGAACCTCGGCTG
Organism: Solirubrobacterales bacterium; assembly: GCA_049593795.1. Classification (GTDB taxonomy): domain Bacteria; phylum Actinomycetota; class Thermoleophilia; order Solirubrobacterales; family 70-9; genus 67-14. The sequence goes on along the minus strand of JBAWHK010000097.1, from coordinate 514 downwards.
CGTAGGCGCGGGCAGTTTCGTATCGGTGATGTCCGTCGGCGATCAGCAGTTCGGCGTCGTCCAGGACTTCGGCAACCGCGGCATGGACCTCCGGGTCGGATATCGGCCAGAGCCGATGGGTGGTTCCGTCCTCATCGGTGGCCTCGCCCCACGGTTCACTTTCGACAGAAGCGGCAACCTGAGGCCAGGCATCGCGACTGGTCAGCGAAAAGATCGGCGAAAGGTTGTACCTGGTGGCCCGGGTCAGGTCGAGCCGATCCTGTTTGGGGCCGGGTTGGGTGCGTTCGTGGGGACGGATCCGGCCGGGCCCGTAATCGGTGACGCGAACCCGGGCGATGATGCTGTTTCGGGTGTGCCGGCTGCCATCGGGAGCAGCGTAATTCTGGCTGAGAGCCCAAAGGGTGGGTTCGCGATCCTGTTTCAGAATGCCGTTGAGGGTCCATTCCTCCAGGGTTTCCGCAGCATGCACGTAAGGGTCGGAACCTTCGCCGGTAGCGACCGGAAGGTCGATCTC
>JBAWHK010000096.1:0-21724 GCA_049593795.1 Solirubrobacterales bacterium | reverse complement strand
CCGGGTGTGAGCGTGATCGTCGGACCCAATGGTTCCGGCAAATCGAACATCACCGATGCCGTTCTCTGGGCGCTGGGTGAGCAGAGCCCGGGGGCGATCCGCGGAACTTCAATGCAGGACGTGATTTCGGTTGGCGGCAAGGACGTCGGCGCCCGCTCAACGGCTGAGGTTGAAGTCGTGATCGACAATTCCGACGGCAAGATCGCAACTGATCTAAGCGAGATCGCGATTACGAGAAAGCTCGATCGCAATGGCGACGGTGAGTACCGCCTGAACGGTGCCCGTTGTCGCTTGACCGACATCGTTGAAATTCTCTCCGATGCCAACATGGGCAAGGAAATGCATTCGGTGATCAGCCAGGGCCGGGTTGATTCGATCGTCCATTCGAAGCCCCGTGAACGTCGCCAACTGATCGAAGAAGCGGCCGGCCTCGGCAAGTTCAGGAAACGCCGCCGTCGTTCAGAACTGAAGCTGAACGCAACCCGCGACAATCTCGACCGGGCCCTTGACGTGGAACGTGAGGCCCGCCGCGCGCTCAGGCCGCTGAAGCAGCAGGCAAATTCGGCCGAGATCGGTGCCCGGATCGAACGCGAAGAACTGGGATTGAGGGCGAAGCTGGTAGCCGAAGAGCTTCGTTTTGGGGAAGACCGGCTCGAAGCGGCCCGAGAGGCCGCCCGTCAGGCCCGGGCCAAGCGCGACGGCCTCGAAAAGGAACTCACCGCGGTCTCGAAGCGCCGCAGTGCGGCCGAGGAGCGTTTCGCCGAACGCGACCGGGAACGCACCGCGATCTGGGGGATCCTGAACTCACTCCGGGCAGGGCAGGAAAAGATCGCGATCGGCACATCGGCGGTGGTCGAGCGTGGTCGGATCATGGAAAGCCGGCTGGAGAAATTGCGGATCGAACTCGCTCCGTTGACCCTTGACCTTGGCTCCAGCGGAAGCGCGTCCGAGCGAGCGAAACGGCTGGTTGAAGAACTCTCAGAAGTAGATGCCGGACTCGCGACCGCGGCCGAGGGGCTGCGGCAGGCCCGCGTTGATGGCGCCGAAGCCAGCCGTCTGGAAGCCCTCGAAAGCGTCCACACGGGGGCTGAGCGCGCCACCCGCCATGCCCGACGGGCCGAAGGTCTGCTCGGCGAACGCCACCGCGAGCGTCTCGCGGAACGCATGGAAGCCGTTGAAGGCCTGATCGCTCTGATCGCCGAACTCCGGGTTGCCTCCGAAGCGGTCGGACAGGCAGTCCGGGATCGCATCGGCAAAGCGGAACGCACGGTGATCGGTGACCAGGGTGACGCCGATGAGATCGCCGCTGAGCTGAAGCGCTGCTCCGACCAGGAAGTGGAAATCCAGGCGAGGTTGCGAGCGGTGGCCGAACAGGTCACCAGGTCGGAAGTCGAAGCGGCCCATCTCGGCGACCGCCGCACCGAAGCCGCCGGGGAACTGAAACGCATCTCCGAGAAGCTCGGTGAAGAAATCGCCGAGGCCGAAGAACCACTGGCCCAGGATGAACGCGAGCAGATCGACCGTCGCCTGACCAACCTGCGCCTGCGTCGTGAGCGGCTCGGGCCCGTGAACCCGCTGGCCCAGAAGGAATACGAAGAAGCGATGGAGTACGTCGAACAGCTCGTGTCCCAGCGTGAAGACACCGAACGCGGACTGCGTGAACTCGAAGGCGTGATCCGTGACATCGACGCCGAGATCAAACGCTCATTCGACGAGACTTTCGAAGCAACCGCAAAGAACTTCGAGGAGATGATCGAGCAGCTGTTCCCGAAAGGCAGCGGACGTCTGCGTTCGGTCGACCTGCGGGCCGCGGCTTCAGCGAAAGCCGAAAGCGCCGGTGAAAGCGATGACGAATCAACCGCCGGTGAAGCCGAAGCGGACGAGGACGACATCGCCGCCGATTTCGGGGTAGAGCTCGAAGTCACCCCGGAAGGCAAACGCATGCGCCAGATGAGCCTGCTCTCCGGTGGCGAAAAAGCGATGACCGCCCTGGCATTCGTCTTCGCTGTTTTTCTCGCCCGTCCGTGCCCTTTCTACATCCTCGACGAAGTCGAAGCGGCACTCGACGACACCAACATCAACCGTTTCCTGGAGCTGGTCCGTCAGTTCTCCGATCGCACCCAGTTCGTGATCGTCACCCATCAGAAACTGACCATGGACGCTGCCGATGTCCTGTACGGAGTGAGTATGGGCGGCGACGGCGTGACCAAGGTGATTTCGCGTCGCCTGCCGCGCGACGTGAGTTCCCTCGAGGGCGTTTCCCTCGAAGAAGTCGTCTGAACTGCGCCGGACCGGCATTTAGTTCAAGATCAGGAACACCTTGCCGACGACCTGGAATGACATCCTGAACCTGGGCGACCGTGTGATCCCCGAAACGGCCGCAGCGCAGCCCGAAGATGAAGCAGCGCCGAAGCGGCGTGGCGCTTTCAAACGTTTGCGTGAAAGCCTCGCCAAGAGCCGCCGGGCGCTCTCTGAAGAAATCACTTCGAGCCTCTTCGACCGGATCGATGAAGAGACATGGGAACGGCTTGAAGAAGCGCTGATCCTCGCCGACGCCGGTGCGACCACCACCGCGCAGGTAGTCGAAAAGCTCGAACACGAAGTCGATTCGGGACTGGTTCCGCCCGACGGCGTGGCAATCAAGGCCCGACTGGTCGAGATCCTGGCCGAGATCGCCTCAACCAACCGCTCACCGATCGACCTCAGCAACGATCCGGCAGTGCTGCTCATGACCGGCGTCAATGGCACCGGGAAGACAACGAGCATCGGCAAGATCGCCTGGCATCTGAAGAACGAGTTCGGATTGAGTGTCCTCCTCGGTGCGGCCGATACCTACCGGGCCGCAGCCGCCGAGCAGCTGACTACCTGGGCTGACCGTTCCGGCGCGGAGATCATCCGTTCGAACGAAGGGGCGGATCCCGGTTCGGTCGCTTTCGACGCGGTGAACGCAGCCAAGGCACGCGGGGTGGATGTGCTGATCATCGACACTGCCGGCCGGCTCCACACCCAGAGCAACCTGATGGACGAACTCGGCAAGGTCCGCCGGGTAATCGAGAAGCAGATGCCGGGAGCACCCCACGAAACCCTGATCTCGATCGACGCGACCACCGGTCAGAACGGGCTGCGACAGGCCCAGGCCTTCGCGGCAGCAACCGACGTTGATGGTGTGGTCCTGACCAAGCTCGACGGTACCGCCAAGGGAGGCATCACCCTGGCGATCGCCACGGAACTCCAGATCCCGGTCAAGCTGATCGGCGTGGGGGAAGGTTTGGAAGACCTGCGGCCATTCGATCCCACCGAGTTCGCGGAAGCTCTGCTCGCCGAGGATTGATCCTTCTGCATCCGACTGCAGGTTGGGTCCGGTAGGGGTCGAGTATGGATGGCTGGGGCAGGCGGGAGACCCCTGCCGGACCCAACCCATGACCACCGGCGGATGCCGGTAAGGTGAGACCCAATGTTCGACCAGCTTTCTGAACGACTTCAGTCAACCCTTTCCGATGTCCGCGGCCGCGGCAAACTGACCGAGGCCGACATCGACAAGGCGATGCGGGAGATCCGCCTCGCCCTGCTTGAAGCTGACGTCAACTTCAAGGTAGTCAAGTCCTTCACTGCGAAGGTCAAGGAACGATGCCAGGGCGCCGACGTGCTGGGCAGCCTGAATCCGGGCCAGCAGGTAGTCAAGATCGTCAACGAAGAGTTGACCGAGCTGATGGGTGGCGCTGGCCGCGACCTCGTCTTCTCGAACAAGGGCACCACGGTGATCATGATGGCCGGCCTTCAGGGTTCGGGTAAAACCACGGCCACCGCCAAACTCGCCCAGCTGCTGACCAAAGAAGGCAAAAGGGTTGCCCTGGCTGCCTGTGACGTTTACCGTCCGGCCGCGATCCAGCAGCTCGAAACTGTCGGCAAACGCGCCGGTGCCGTGGTCTACCAGCAGGGCACCGATGTCGATCCGGTCGAAATCGCCGGCTGGGCGCTCGAGAAGGCCCAGGCCGAAAACCGCGATGTCCTGATCGTCGATACCGCCGGACGCCTGCACATCGACAACGATCTGATGGATGAGCTGGTCCGCATTCGCAAGCGGGTCAAGCCGATGAACGTGTTGCTGGTAGTTGACGCGATGACCGGTCAGGACGCGGTCGGGGTCGCCGAATCTTTCGCTGAATCGGCCGAGTTCGACGGCGTGATCATTTCCAAACTTGACGGTGATGCCCGCGGCGGTGCTGCGCTTTCGGTCAAGGCAGTTACCGGCAAGCCGATTCTGTTTGCTTCGACCGGCGAGAAACTCGGTGATTTCGAACGGTTCCATCCGGACCGCATGTCCAGCCGCATCCTCGGCATGGGTGACGTGCTCAGCCTGATCGAAAAGGCCGAGGAGCAGGTCACCGAAGAAGAAGCCGAAGAACTTCAGAAGAAAATGGCGAGCGACACCTTCACGCTCGACGATTTCCTCAAGCAGATGCGCCAGGTGCGCAAGATGGGCCCGATCGGCAATCTGATCGGAATGATGCCCGGCATGGGGGCGATGAAACAACTGAAGGACGTTGACGTCGACGATGGCGAACTGGACCGGGTCGAAGCGATAATCCTTTCGATGACCCCTTACGAGCGTGCTTACCCCGAAATCATCAAGGGATCACGTCGCCGCCGCATCGCAAACGGGTCTGGAACCAAGATCCAGCAGGTCAACAACATGGTCAAACAGTTCGACCAGATGCGCAAGCTGATGAAGCAGATGGCCAACGGAAACATGCCGGATCCGGCCCAGTTGGCCAAGATGACCGGCAAGCAGCAGCGGCCTAAGATCCGTCGCCGCTGAAACCATGTAGGATTCCGCGTCCAAATGGCTGTCCGTATAAGACTTAGAAGAGTTGGTTCCAAGAAGAACCCGATCTGGCGAATCGTCGTCGCCGACAAGCGTTCTCCGCGTGATGGACGCTCGATTGAAACGATCGGGCAGTACAACGCCCAGACCGAGCCGTCGACCATCGTGCTCGACGAAGAGCGTGCGAAGTACTGGCTCGAAAAGGGCGCTCAGCCCTCCGAGCGGGTCGCAGGCCTGCTGCGGATCAAGGGCATCAAAGCCAACGGCAGCTGAGCTCCATGCAGGAAATGCTCCTCTACATCACCCGGTCGCTTGTTGAGGACCGGGATGCAGTTGAGGTTGAGGAGCTCGAAGAGGACGGTGACCTCGTTTACGAGATCACCGTCGACGAGGATGACCTCGGCCGGGTGATCGGCAAAGGCGGCCGGGTTGCGAATGCGATCCGTACCGTGGCCAAGGCCGCTGCCGTCAAGGAGCAGCGCCGCGTTCTCGTCGACATCCTCGACTGAACTTCCCACCGCCGGAAGGCAGTTCCGTGAAGCTCGACATTTTTTCTCTTTTTCCCGAGGCCTTCGACTGGTTTCGTGACCAGCGTCCGGTTCGCAAAGCGATCGAGCATGGCGCTGAGCTGAACACCCGTGACTATCGGGACTGGACACCTTTGAAGGGTGGCCGGGTCGATGATTCGCCTTATGGCGGCGGGGCCGGCATGGTCCTGCGGGTCGATGTCGTCGACGCTGCGCTGCAGGGTGTTTACGGTGACGGTGATCGTCCGCGCACAGTGCTGCTCAGCCCGTCCGGTCGCCTGCTCGACGATGAACTGGTCACCGAACTGACCGCCGAGCCGGGCATCGCCCTGCTTTGTGGTCGTTACGAAGGTTTCGACCAACGGGTCCATGACCACCTGGCCGACGACGAAGTATCTATCGGTCGCTACGTGCTGGCCGGGGGAGAGCTGCCGGCGATGGTTGTGGCCGATGCCCTGATGCGGCGTCTCCCTGGTGCGCTGGGCGATGCCGACAGTGCGGTGGAAGAGTCATACAGCGAAGCGCTGGACGGCCTGCCCGAATATCCGCACTACACCCGGCCGGCTGAATACCGGGGCTGGGGCATCCCTGAAGTACTGATTTCAGGCGATCACCAGAAGGTCCGGGACTGGCGTATGGAGCAGAGCCGGGAGCGTGGTGAAGCACGAGAAGGTCGTCTACGCGACTGAATCAGTAACATTGCCGCTCTGCGGGCCACCCGGCCCGTCTTTTTAAGCCATGAGCACAGTAATCCAAGAAATCGAAGCCAGCCAGATCCGCAAGGGACTTCCGTCCTTCGCGCCTGGAGACCGCGTCCGCGTTCACTTTCTCGTGATCGAGGGCAATCGCAAGCGCCCGCAGGTATTTGAGGGTGTTGTGATCAAGCGACAGGGATCGGGCGTCCGTGAGACGTTCACCGTTCGCAAGCAGTCCTTCGGTGTGGGTGTCGAGCGAACCTTCCCGCTCCATTCACCAAAGATCGAAAAGCTTGAAGTTGCATCCCGTGGCCGCGTACGTCGCGCCAAGCTGTACTACCTGCGTGACCGGGTCGGCAAGGCCGCCCGCGTTGCCGAGCGCCGCTGGGGCATCGATGAAGAAATGGTCAGCACTGACGCTGGTCCGGTTGACGCATCGGGTGAGGTTCAGGAGCCAGTCGAAGAAGTAGTCGACGCTCCGGCCGCCGAAGCCACCGAGTCTGAGGCAACTGAAACCGCCGAAGCTCCAGAAGCTGCCGCCGAAGCCCCGGAGGAAACTCCCGAAGCAGAAGCCGCGCCGGAAGCTGAAGCCACCGAAGAGCCCGCCGCTGACGGCGAGCAGGACGAGAAGGACAAGGCCTGAGCCCGAAGATCCCCAAGCCCAAGACGGCCGGGGGGAGCTTTGTTGAACTGGTCGTGATCGTGGCGCTGGCCCTGGGGCTGGCGTTGCTGATTCAGGCATTCCTGATCAAGCCGTACCAGATCCCTTCGGGATCGATGGAGCCGACGCTTGACATCGGCCAGCGGGTTCTGGTCAATCGCGCGATCTTCCATTTCAAGGATCCGAAGACCGGTGACGTGGTTGTGTTCCATCCGCCGGCCGGTGCCGATAACGGACGTTGTGGCGATCCTTCGATCCAGGGCAATGAACTTTGTCCGACCGCAACTCCGGAGCAGTCGAAAGAGACTTTCATCAAGAGGATCGTGGCCGGGCCGGGCGACACGGTCTCGATCGAAGACGGATTGCCGGTAGTCAATGGCGTTGTGGAGCAGCCGGATGGTTATGAGATCAAACCGTGCAACGGTGGATCGGGCTGCAACATTTCCGGTGAGATCACGATTCCCGAGGGCCATTTCTTCATGATGGGTGACAATCGCGGCAATTCCGAAGACAGCCGTTTCTGGGGGCCGCTCCCGGAGGACTGGCTGATCGGCAAGGCTTTCGGCACCTACTGGCCGCCGAATCGCATCGGTGGCCTCTAAAAAGAAGTCCGGACCTGATCCCGCGGGGCTTTTCGCCTACGACCGGGATCTGGAAGCCAGTTTCGTGGCCGGTACCGACGAGGCGGGCAGGGGTTGCCTGGCCGGTCCGATTGTCGCTGCCGCGGTTCTTCTCGACCGCCGCTGCATCGAGAATTTCGGTGACGGCCTGCTGGCTGACCTGAATGACTCCAAGCGCATGACCGCCAAGGCACGTGAGCGGCTGTACCCGGTGATAATGCGGTGCGCAACCCGGGTCTGTGTGGTGATGCGTTCATCCCGCTACATCGACGACCACGGACTTCACGTCAGCAACAAGGAGTGTCTCGGACGTTCACTGCAGGGACTCCGGGCCGCTCCGGGAACTGTCTGCCTGGTTGACGGATTCCAACTTGCTGAGTGTCCGGTGGAGCACCGCAAACTGGTAAAGGGTGATTCGACCAGCGCTGCCGTGGCGGCGGCATCGGTGATCGCCAAGGTTTCGAGGGATCGATACATGACCCGGGCCGGCGCGCTCTATCCGCTTTACGGGTTTGAAGGCCACAAGGGTTATGCGTCGGAATCGCATCGTGATTCGATCGTTTTGAACGGTCCGTCACCGATTCACCGCATGTCTTTCGATTCCGAGGCTTACCGCGAGCATCGCCGCGCCGCTTAGGTCCTTTCAGAAGGCGTTCTCGATGTGGTCGTAGGTCGCGATCGATCCTGCCTGGTCGAACTGGATACCAACTACGTCGAAACGGACCTCCCGGAACTCGGCAGTCCTGCCATGCGACGCGACCCAGGCTGATGCGAGTTTCCTGATTCGGCGCTGCTTGTTCGGGCCGACTGCCATGGTGGGGAGGGGCGGGCCTCTGACCGATCCGGTGTGGCCCGCTTTCACTTCGACCACTACAAGGATGGATCCTGACCTGGCGATCAGGTCAATTTCCCCGGCCTTGATACGCCAGTTGCGGGCAATGATCTGCCAGCCCCGCTGCTTCAGTCGGCTGGCGCAGATGTCTTCCGCCCTCTGGCCGGTTGCCCGGCGGGGATCGGGGGCTTTCCCTGTCTTCTTTTCTGGCGACATGGGCTCAACCTAGCCCTGGGTTTTCTCGACCCGGATCGAATTGATCCTTTTGTTCAGGATCTGTCCGGCATTTTTTCGTGAAACTCAGCAACGTGTCAGTAATTGCTTCGTAGGTTGGATCCATGCTCGCCGGGACCACCGCATTCACTATCGATGGCATTTCAGCAAGGCCTGTCCGGGTCGAAGTTGATGTCCAGCGTGGCCTGCCAACCTTCCAGATAGTGGGCCTTCCCGATGCGGCAGTGAGAGAAGCCCGTGAACGGGTACGGGCGGCACTGGTCAACTGTGGATATGACTTTCCGCTGAAGCGGATTACGGCAAACCTGGCTCCGGCCGACCTGAAAAAAGTGGGTCCCGGCCTCGACCTGGCACTGGCATCGGCCCTGCTCGGGGCCTCCGGCGAGATCCCTGTTGGCGTGATCGGCGAATGGGCATTCGCTGGTGAACTGGCCCTCGACGGCAGTCTGCGGCCGGTTCGCGGTGCCCTGGCCATGGCTGAAGCGGCCAGGGCCAGCGGCAAGGCCGGCATAGTCCTGCCACCTCAGAATGGAGCCGAAGCCGCGCTCGCGAACGGGATCGATGTCAGGACCATCGAGAACGTCACCGAATTGAGGCAGCTGTCAGAAGGCAGTTTCCCCGGAGGAAGGCCGGTCCCGCTTGACCTCAGTGGTATCTCGGCATTGCCCGACATGTGTGACCTCAGGGGCCAGGGGCATTTCCGGCGGGCCCTCGAAATATCCGCGGCCGGTGAACATGGCCTGTTGGTGATCGGCCCGCCCGGTGCCGGAAAGTCGCTCGGGGCAAGAAGGATCTCTTCGATCCTGCCGCCCCTCGAACCTGACGAAATCCTCGAGGTTGCCCGTATCGCCAGCGTTTGCGGCATCGGCGGAGGATCAATTTCGGCCGCACGCCCGTTTCGCGCACCGCATCACACCGTGTCGGCGGCCGGTCTGGTCGGTGGCGGTTCGCCACCACGCCCGGGGGAAATCACGCTCGCTCACCGTGGGGTGCTTTTCCTCGACGAACTGTGCGAGTTCCGGCGATCTTCACTCGAGGCGTTGAGGGAGCCAATGGAAACCGGGGAGGTGAACATCGTCAGGGCGAATGGCCGGCAGACTCTCCCTTGCCGTTTCACCCTCGTGGCGGCAGCAAACCCCTGCCCCTGCGGACGGGGGCAGGAGGATCCGCGTTGCGAATGCACACCGATGGCGATCCGCCGCTACGGCGCAATCCTCAGCGGTGCGTTAGCTGATCGAATCGACATCACCCTGGCAGTGGATCAACCCGGGGGCCAGGCGATGGGCGGTCCGCCCGGTGAAAAGTCGGCGGCGGTGCGCAAACGGGTAATGAAAGCGCGCGAAATCATGACCGAACGCTACGGGGAAGCGAGGACCAACTCGACGGCGAGTCCGACCGAAACAGCCAGCTTTGAAATCGATGCCGAGGCGATTCAGGTGCTCGCGGACGCCCACCAGCAGCAGCGGTTCAGCGGTCGGGCCCATGACCGGACCCTGCGGGTTGCCCGGACGATCGCCGACCTTGACGGCTGCGCCGCGATCGGGGTCGGCCAGATCGGAGCGGCGATCACGATGCGCCGAAGGGAAACAAAGTGACCGGGTCCGGGGTGACCGCTGAATCGGCCTGTCCCGACTGCCTGCGGCGATCGTGGCTGGTAGCGAAACTCGCACCGAACATCCAGGTCTCCTGCGACGACCGGCCGGGAAGGCGTACACCCGAACTCCTGCGCCTCGAAAACGAAGCGCTGGCGGCCGCGGTCGCGCCCGGACAGGCGGATGCGGTCCTTACGGCGAACGCCGGGATCACCGAGGCACTGATGGTGAACGCCCTGCTGGATTCCGGATGCTGGGCCTGCTGCCGGCATGACCCGCGCTTCCCGCGGGGCCTGACCGATGGCCCCGACGGACCACGCGTGCTGATCGGCAAAGGCGAAGGTTTCCCCCTTTCGGAACTGGAAACACGGTCATCGGTCACCATCGTCGGATCGAGACGGGCAACCGGCTACGGCCTCGAAGTTGCCCGGAACCTCGGACGTGACATCGCGTCCACCGGGATCGCCGTGATCTCCGGCATGGCCCTCGGCATCGACGGGGCGGCCCACCGTGGAGCACTCGAACGTGGCCGTACCCTTGCAGTGCTCGCCTCCGGCCCGGATCAGGCCTATCCGGTTTCGCATCAGAGGCTCTATCGGCAGATCCTCGAGAAAGGCCTGGTTGTTTCCGAAATGCCGCCCGGTACTTCGCCCCGGCGCTGGGGCTTCCCGGCCAGGAACCGGATAATGGCGTCGATGTCCCAGATGACCGTCGTGGTCGAAGCGGCATTCCGATCCGGATCGTTGATTACCGCGGAAATGGCGGCGGACGCGGGGCGTGAAGTCGGAGCGGTCCCCGGTCAGGTGACGATCGGTCCGGCCGCCGGTACCAACGAACTGATCGCGAACGGGGCGGCGCTGATTCGCGACGCCCGTGACGTGATCGACCGGGTTGTCGGGGTTGGAGCCATGCCCCTGCCGATTCCCGGACCGCCCCTGACCCCTGAACTGAACCCGGTCCTTGACGCTGTTGAGCGCGGTTGCGACACGGTCGACAGCGCCGCTGACTTTCTCGCCCGGGACGCATCCGGGATCGCAATCGCCCTGGCCAGGCTGGAAGTCCTCGGATACCTCACCTGTTCGATCGCCGGAAAGTACAGTCGCACCGGCCAGGAAACGCCGGTGGAATCCTGACCATCGCCCATCTTCATATCCTGCGGTAATGAGCAAGCGCAAAATCCCGACGGTCCTCTCGATCGCCGGATCAGATTCCGGTGGCGGAGCAGGCATCCAGGCCGACCTGAAGGCCTTCGCCCGATGCGGCGTACACGGAATGACCGCGATCACCGCGATCACCGCCCAGAACACGGTGGGGGTGAATGCGATCGAACCGGTCAGCCCCCGCATGATCGTTGAACAGATCCGGGCGGTCGCCGATGACATCGGTGTCGATGCCGTCAAGATCGGCATGCTCGGATCGATCGAAACGATCGAAGCGGTTGCCGACGGACTCACCGTGCTCGAAGACATACCGGTGGTGATCGATCCGGTCATGGTTGCCGAAAGCGGGGCGGACCTGCTCCAGACAGATGCCCGGGCCACACTGCTCGGACTGATCCTGCCCCTGGCGACCGTAGTCACACCGAACATTCCCGAAGCTCGTCTGTTGACCGGACTCGATCAGACCGCCAGCCAGGAAGAACTGGTCAGGGCCGTCGTCTCCCTGGGGCCGGAAAACGCGGTGGTTACAGGAGGCCACAGCACCGGCCTGATCGATCTCTTCTTCGACGGCAACGAAACCTTCCAGATCGACGGCGAACATCACCAGGCAACCTCCGCCCATGGATCCGGGTGCACCCACTCTTCATCACTGGCAGCCATGCTCGCCCATGGGCACGAGCCGCTGGCCGCCGCACGCAAAGCGCGGGAGATCGCGTCGGAAGCCGTAGGAAACGGACTCGACACAGTCGGTTCCGGGCCCGGACCGGTAGATGTATTCGGCCTGGGCAGGTAAACGGCCATATCCATCACCGGGCAGCACCACCCGGCGCCTAAGATAGTGGGCATGTCCACCAACGGCTCCACTTCCAGGTCCCCGCTGCCGCGCCCGCGCTCGTCAGCAGTTTTCGACGGCCCCGACCGTTCCGCGGCCCGGGCCTACATGAAAGGGATCGGATTCACCGACGACGATCTCAACCGGCCGACAGTTGGAATCGCCAACACCTGGACCGAAGCGATGCCATGCAACTTCGGACTGCGCGCCCTGGCCGAATTCGTCAAAGAAGGGGTCCGGGCCGCCGGAGGAACACCGATGGAGTTCAACACCGTCGCTGTCTCCGATGGCATCACCATGGGCACACAGGGAATGAAGTCATCCCTGGTCAGCCGCGAAATGGTGGCTGACTCGATTGAACTGATGGCCCGCGGCTACCAGTTCGACGCGATCATCGCGCTCGCCGCCTGCGACAAAACCATCCCCGGGGCGGTAATGGGAGTCGCCCGGATCGATGTGCCATCCGTGGTCCTTTACGGCGGGTCGATCAAACCCGGCCACCTGAACGGCAAAGACGTCACCATCGTTGATCTCTTCGAAGCAATCGGGGCTCACGCCGCTGGCAACATCAGCGACGAAGAACTCGCCGAACTCGAAGAAGTCGCCAGCCCCGGTTACGGCGCCTGCGGCGGTCAGTTCACCGCCAACACGATGGCCTGCGCCTTCGAAGCCCTGGGCATCTCGCCAGCCTTCTCGGCGATGGTCCCGGCCGAAGACGAAGACAAAAACGTCGTCGCCAGGGGCATCGGCGAACTTGTCCTCAAAGTCCTCGAAGACGACCTTCGTCCCAGCCGGATAATCACCAGGAAAGCGCTGGAGAACGCGATCGCCATGGTTTGCGCTTCCGGCGGATCGACCAACGGTGTGCTTCACCTGCTGGCAGTTGCCCGCGAAGCCGGTGTTGAACTCGAAATCGACGACTTTGAAACCGTTTCCCGCCGCACGCCCCTGCTGGCTGACCTCAAACCCGGTGGCAACTACGTCGCGACCGACCTTTACGCCGCCGGTGGGGTGCCGCTGATCCTCAAGCACCTCAAAGACGGTGGCCTGCTCCACGAAGACGAAATCACCGTCACCGGCAGAACAATCGGTGAAGAAGCCGACCGGGCCGAAGAAACACCCGGCCAGAAAGTCGTGCTGCCGGTCGACGCCCCGCTCAAAGCCCAAGGTGGCCTCGCCATCCTGCGCGGCAACCTTTGCCCGGAGGGCGCCGTGGTCAAAGTCGCCGGAACCGAGCGTCGCAGTCACACCGGCCCGGCCCGCGTCTACGACCGTGAAGAAGATTGCTTCGCTGACGTCAAAAAAGGCGTGATCCAGAAGGGTGACGTGATCGTGATTCGCAACGAAGGTCCTGCCGGTGGCCCGGGCATGCGCGAAATGCTTCAGGTGACAGCGGCACTTGTCGGTGAAGGCATGGGCGAACACGTCGCCCTGCTCACCGACGGCCGGTTCTCCGGGGCGACCCGCGGACTGATGATCGGCCACGTAGCGCCCGAAGCCGTGAAAGGCGGACCGATCGGGGCCGTTCGAGATGGTGACATCATCACCGTCGACATCGACAATCGCGGGCTTGACGTGGACCTCACAGCTGACCAGATCGATGAACGGCTCAAGCATTACACCGCCCCCGAACCCCTGTTTGAACGCGGGGTAATGGCCAAATATGCGAAGACCGTCAGCTCGGCCTCGCTCGGGGCGATTACTTGAAGCGTCTGTTCGCGGCCGCCCTGATTGCTACCGCCGGTGGCCTGCTGGCCATTGCCGGCGGGGCTTCCGCGCAGGAGAACTTCAAGTGGCTCTGCAAACCGGGCCTCAAGAACGATCCCTGCATGACCTCGCTGAAATCAACCGTGGTCAGCCCGACCGGCTCGACCAGAGTGATCAACCCGAAACGCCAATCGAAGCCTTCGGTCGACTGCTTTTACGTCTACCCGACGGTCAGCAGCCAGCCGGGGCCGAACGCAAGCCTCGCCACAGACCCGGAGGTCTACGAAATTGCCCGGCAGCAGGCCGCCCAGTTCAGCCGAAACTGCCGCGTTTTCGCGCCGGTCTACCCCCAGTACACGGTGCTCTCGATCGCCACCGGAACAATCACCCCGGACGCAATCGAAACCGCCTACGCCGGGGTCAAGTCAGCCTGGCTCGAATACCTGAAGAAACACAACCATGGACGCGGAATCGTCCTGATTGGCCATTCGCAGGGAACCGGCCACCTGGGACGCCTCATCGAAGAAACCTTCGACCGGAAACCAAACCTGCGGAAACGGCTCGTATCGGCAACGCTGATCGGCGGCAACCTCTACGTGCCCAAAGGCAAACTGGTCGGGGGACAGTTCCGCAAGGTTCCGGCGTGCTCGAAGACCGGGCAGTTCGGGTGCATCATCGCCAGTTCGAGCTTCTCGCATGAACCGCCCGCCGACGCCGCGTTCGGCAGGGTCACCGGCGCGCTGGTCGCAGCCGGACTGGATCCCGACAGGTACGAAGTGATCTGCGTCAACCCGGCCGCCCTGGACCGCAACCGGAAGATCCTCAAGCCGCGCTACACGACCGGGAGGTTCCCCGGGATCAACGGCAACCTGGCCCCGGTGTTCTTCGACGGGGTCACGCCTTTCGCATCATTCCCGAACCTTTATAGAGCCGGTTGCCGCCGTGCCAACGGTGCCCGCTGGCTCCAGGTTGACGACATATCAACCCCGGCCGACACCAGGGTCCGGCACACCGAAGGCCTCGGCCCGACATGGGGTACGCATCTTTCGGAAATGAGTGACCAGATGGGAAACCTGGTCAGCGTGGTGAAGCGACAGACCAACGCTTACCTGAAGAAGGTGCGCAAACAGAAAAAGAAGTCACGGCAAAAAGCGAACTGATCGGTTCCCGGTCGGGTTACACAAAAGAAGCTCGTCGTGAACAAGGCAGTATCCTCAGAATGAGGGTTGGGCAAAATGGCCGCAGGGCACAGGAACAGGAGAGCAATGCACGGTGTGAAGAATCTTTGGCGCGTACTGGCGCTAGTCGCAGTATTCGCTGGCTTCGGGGCAGCAACATTTGTAAGTCCGGCCGCCGCTGAAGACACGGTCTGGCTGTGTAAACCGGGCCAGGTCGATGACCTTTGTGCCGGCTCGATTGCCGGCAACAACATCGCGCCTCCTGGCCAGGCAGAAACACCGCTTGGATACACCCGCCCGGACGAAGCCCCGATTGACTGTTTCTACCTGTACCCGACTCAAAGTGAACAGGCGACCCCGAACTCGAATCTCGACAAGGATCCGCCCATTCGCAGGGTTGGAGTGCAGCAGGCCCGGATGTTCTCCTCGATCTGTGACGTCTACGCACCGATGTACCGCCAGGTCACGTTCAGTGGCAATCAGGGCGCTTACAACCCGGACGTGGAAACCGCTTACCAGAGCGCACTCTCGGGTTTCAGGGATTACCTCAACAATTACAACGACGGTCGCGGCTTCATCCTGATCGGTCATTCCCAGGGTTCAGCACACACCGCCCGGTTGATCAAAGATGAGATCGACGGCAACCCCGAACTGCGTGACCGTTTCATCGGTGGCTACGCGCCGGGTGCCAACATTTACGTGCCGAAGAACGAACTCGTCGGCGGCATGTACCAGAACGTTCCGGCCTGCTCGCAGGCTGGCGAAATCGGGTGCCTCGTCGCCTTCTCGACGTTCAAGGGTTATCCCGGGGACGTAGCGGCATACTCACGCGTGGACAGTGGTTACTGGATTCACAACGAGCCGCGAGTAAGCCAGGACGAATACGAAGTTGCCTGTGTCAACCCGGCCCAGCTCGATGGCAGCAACGGCAGCCTCAAACCGTTGATCAACCTCGAATACGCTTTCGGTGTTCCTGACGAGGAAACCTCGGATGCTCCGTGGATCGGTCAGCCCGACTTCTACGCGGCTGAATGCCAGCGACAGAACGGTGCGCACTGGCTGAACCTGACCACGGTCGACACTCCGGGTGACACCCGCACCGACCTTGCGAAACTGATCGTCGGAAGCAGCAACAACTACCACGTACCCGAGGTCAACCTGACCGAAGGCAACCTGCTGACCGTCGCCCGGAACCAGACCGACACCTACGTCACGCGGGAAGCACAGCGCAAGGAAATCGCGGACGCCGAAGCCCGTCGACCGGTTGTCGCGGACAAACTGACCGCAGCGAAGAAGTCGCTCAAGAAGCAGAAGTCCAAGGTCCGTCAGGCAAAGAAGAAGATCAAGAAGGCATCAAAGAAATGTCGCAAGGCATCCGGAGCCAAGAAGAAGTCTGCCTGCAAGTCGAAGAAGCATCTCGTAAAGAAAAAGAAGAAGGCCGCGAAAAAGGTCAAGCAGCTCAACCGCCAGGTCAAATCGCTGACCAGCGAACTCGAAGCGCTCGACGCGACGATCAACCAGTAAAGGAAGCTTCAGGGCCGGGCGAAACGCCCGGCCCTTCAGTTCTTGCGGTCGACGAAGTCTTCGAGCACCGAGTTGAAACGGCCCGGGCGTTCCATCTGGACCATGTGGCCCGAATCGTCGATCAGGCTGAGCTCAGATGTGGTGATGCGTTTCTCGTACGAGTAGGCGGCGCCAACTGGAACCAGGCGGTCCTGATTGCCCCAGATCACCAGGGTCGGCAGGGTGATTTCGCTGAGCCGGTCCCGGGTGTCGTAGCCGGCCAGGGAGTAGGCCGCCTGCATCAGGCCCGGTGATTTGACGCCGTAGGTGGCGAGTTCCCAGAGGATTTCGCGGCTCATCAGGTTCGGATGGGCGATCACGCCTTTGAACGACGCGGTGCGCAGGCGCTTGCGTCCCAGGTTCCTTTCGAGCCGGTTCCTGGCGAGCGGCAGGAAAAGCTCAAGTGCCGTTTTTGTCACCTGTTTGCGGGTCTGCGGGAATGTGGCAAAAGTGATGCCCGCCGCGGCGACCAGGGTGAGGCTGGAAAACCGTTCCGGCGCGTCGATCACCGCTTCGGTCGAGATGAAACCACCCATCGAGTGGCCAATCAGGGCGGTTTCGGCGTCGAGTCCGATGCGGTCAGCGAACTTGCAGATGAAATCGCCAAAAGCGGCGATGGTCAACGGTTCCGGGGGGAGAGGGCTCGCGCCGAAACCGGGCAGGTCGAGCGCTACGACCCGGTGGTTCCTGGCAAAATACGGGATGTTCTCCAGCCAGTTGCGCCAACTGCCGCCGAGCCCGTGGACGAACAGGACCGCCGGGCCTTCGCCCATCTCGACATAGCTGACATCCGTTTTGCCCAGAGCCGAATCGACCTGCACCGCATGGAGGTGCTCGCCCCAGTTGATGCGCAGCCATTCGCCATCGGAAACGCCGTAGTCGTCATGAACTGGCGGCGGGACGTTCTGCTGGGCGGTTTCGGCGTCTGGCAATGCCCCTTGAGGTTATCGTGACCATCGAAGTTCTCACGTCGATGACGGGGAATGACACAATGGACAGATGCCGATCGCGGAAGGAGAAGGCGCCCGCCGGGTCCTGGTCACCGGCCTGTCCACCTACTGGGGCGGGAGGCTCGCGGCCGCACTTGAATCCAACCCGGACATAGAAGCGATAATCGGCGTGGATTCGAAAGAGCCGACCCGCGAACTCGAACGGACTGAATTCGTGAAGGTCGGTGTTCAGCACGGCCTTATCGAAAAGATAGTTCGCGCCGCGAAGATCGACACCGTCATCGACACCCGGCTGGTGGTCGATTCGGCGCGTGATCCCAGCGGTGCCCGGCCCGAATCGGTGCACGAAAACAACGTGATCGGCACCCTCAACATCCTTGCCGCCTGTTCAGCTACCGACTCACCGGTCCGGCGGCTTGTTTTCAAGAGTTCCGCGCACTGGTATGGCTGTGCCCAGGACGATCCCGCGTTTTTCACCGAAACGATGAACCGCAAACACCGTCCGGAGACCGCGATCGAGCGTGACCTGGTTGAAGCGGAAGCCGCGGTCGATGATTTTCGCCAGCGCCGCCCGGAAGTGACGGTGTCGGTACTTCGTTTCGCCAACGTGCTCGGGGCGGAGGTGGATACCTCGCACGTACGGCTGTTCTCCCTGCCGATGGTGCCGATGATTGCCGGGTTCGACCCGCGCTACCAGTTCGTCGATGAGGTAGATGTGGTTCACGCGCTCGAACACGTCGCGATCCGGGACCTGCCGGGCACTTTCAACGTCGCCGGTGACGGCGTCCTGACCCTTTCCGAATCGATATCGCTGCTCGGCAAGCATCCTTTGCCGGCAATCCCGCCCTGGGGGACCGGGATGGCCGCCGCCGTGATCAGGCGCCTCGGAATCGAAATCCCTGACGAGATGAAGAATCAGTTGCGGTTCGGACGCGGTCTCGACAACCGGCTGTTCAAATCAACCGGCTTTCATTACCGCTACACCTCGCGTGAAACGGTGATCCACCTGCGGGAACGTTTGCGCCTCAACCCGGTTGCTTCAGGGGTGGCCAATCCGTACGAATATGAGCCGGAAGTCGAAGAATTCCTGCGCCACAGTCCGCACGTGGTTCGCGAGCCGTCGAAGGATGTCGGCCGTGAAGATGCCGCGATGTTTGAACCGTCGCCACCGGTCGACCGGTAGTTCCCCCGGATTCCGCGGTGCATGACCGCTTGCGCCGGATTGAAGGATTTAGCCGGGGTGGTGTTGTATCTACAATGACGGGTACTTCCGTGTTGGTTCACCTAGCCCGGATCGCTCCGGTGAAAGTCTGAAATGGGACGCAAAGCACAGATACTGGTTGTTGCAGTGGTCGTTTTCCTGATCGGGGGAGCGGTGGCCGCGTATGCCTACGATGGGTCAACCAAGGATGAACTCGCTGAAGGGGTGACCATCAGCGGCGTTGATGTCAGTGGCATGTCCCGTGCCGAGGCGACCCAGGCCGTGACCAACCAGGTGCTTTCGCCACAGCGCAAGCCAGTCGAAGTCACCTTCCAGAAAAAGGTTTACGAACTCCCGGTCAACCAGCTGAAGATTCGTGCTGATGTCGATGCGAGTATCGATCAGGCATTCGATGAGAGTCGCGAAGGCTCATTGCCGGCCCGGGTCGTCCGTGAGGTGACTGGTGGTTCGGTTGATGCCCGCATTCCGGTCAAGGTCACCTATTCGCAGCCGGCTGTAAATCAGTTTGTCCGTGAAGTGGCCGAGGGCGTGAACGTGGATCCGGTCGACGCTTCGGTCGCGGCGGGTCCCGATTCGCTGAGCGTGGTCAAGTCATCGAACGGACACAAGCTTCGCGACAACCTGCTGACCGAACAACTCACCGGGCTGCTCGATTCCGGCAAAGGCACCCGCAAACTGGTCGCGAAAGTCAACGTCACCAAGCCCGCTGTGACCACGGCGGAAGTCGCCGAGCAATACCCGACGTACCTGACTCTTGATCGCAGCACCTACCAGCTGAAGCTCTGGAATGACCTCGAACTTTCCAAGACCTACACGGTCGCTGTCGGCCAGGTCGGGCTTGATACCCCGGCCGGTTCGTACACGATCCAGAACAAGCAGGTTGATCCCGCGTGGTACGTGCCGGACTCCGACTGGGCGGGTGACATGGCCGGTGAGGTCGTGCCGGGCGGTGTGCCGGAGAACCCGCTCAAGGCGCGCTGGATGGGGATCTTTGACGGTGCCGGCATCCACGGCACCAGCGAAGAGGGCTCTCTGGGTTCTGCCGCGTCGCATGGCTGCGTTCGCATGGCGGTTGCCGACGTAATCGATCTTTATGACCGGGTCGATGTCGGAACACCGATCTACATCGGCTGATCCGGTCCGGCAGATGACTCCTCCGCTCGAACCGGCCTGGTCAACGGCAATCGGGCTCTACGAGCGCGATCTGGTCGCGACCGCTTCGTCCCCGAAAACGATCGCTGCGTATCGCCGTGACTTGATCGAGGTGGCGGGATATGCCGGGAGCGCCGGGCTGTCGCCGGAAGCGGTCGGTCATCGCGACCTCAGGCGTTACGCGGCATCACTTTCGTCGCGGGGTCTCGCTCCGTCGACCATCGCCCGCAAGCTTGCTGCTATCCGTGGCCTCTATTCGTTCCTGCTGCGCACCGGTCGGGTGAAGCAGAACCCGGCCGACCTCGTCTCCGCGCCGAAAGCCGAATCGAAGCTGCCTACGGTTCTGACCTCCGAGCAGATGTCGGCGCTGCTCGACGGGGTTCCGGCACGAACCCCGCTCGAGATCAGGGACCGGGCGATGCTCGAACTCGCGTATTCCTGTGGTTTGCGCAGCGAAGAGGTGATTTCGGTGAAAGTCGATTCAGTCGATTTCGACTCGGAGCAGATCAGCGTGATCGGCAAAGGGTCACGTCACCGTCGCCTGCCGATCGGTGAACCAGCCCAGCGAGCGCTCGAAATCTACCTGGCGAAAGCGCGGCCAAGCCTCGTTGCTGACCGCGAAGAGCAGGCGCTGTTCCTGTCACGGAACGGTCGCAGGCTTTCTCCTTCCGATGTGTCACGCCGGCTGTCGATCTGGGTTCGTGAGGCTGCCTCCGCCGGGGGCATTTCACCTCATGCCCTGCGCCATTCTTTCGCTACGCATTTGCTGGAGGGCGGGGCGGACCTGCGCACGATCCAGGAGCTGCTTGGCCATTCGTCGATTTCGACGACCCAGGTTTACACGCACCTTGATGCTGCTCGGCTGCGGGATGCCTATGCCGGTAGCCATCCCCGGGCTTGAAAGCGATCCGTCGGGTGGCGCAGGATAGATTTGCCGGGTGAAAGCATCCGAGTTTCGAAAGGCCCGCTCTTGAAGGTGACTGTGAATGTGGACGGTGGTGCCCGGGGTAACCCCGGACCCGCCGCCGTTGGTGTTGTTGTGCGAGATCAGGACGGGGGAGTGCTGCTGGAACGCGCTGAGCGCATCGGTGACGCGACCAACAATGTCGCCGAGTACAAGGCCCTCATCCTGGGGATCAGATCGGCCAGGGAGCTTGGAGCGGACGAAGTCGCGCTGGTTGGTGATTCCGAACTGATCGTGAAACAGGTTCAGGGCAAATACAAGGTCAAGAACGCCGGCATGAAACCTCTTCACGCGGAAGCCAAAGCAGCTCTTGCGGATTTCGACTCCTGGACGATCAGCCACGTCAAACGTGAACTGAACAAGGATGCCGACCGACTGGTCAACGAAGCCCTGGATGCCTGACCGCCCGTCCGGGCGGGTGGTTTCGATGAAGGCGCCTGCCGGAGTCGAACCGGCGTACAAGGCTTTGCAGGCCTCTGCGTAACCACTCCGCCAAGGCGCCATATGAGGCACCGGCCCCATCTGGGGCGGTGCCTCGCAAGCGGCTGAAGGGATTCGAACCCTCGACCTTCTGCATGGCAAGCAGACGCTCTAGCCAGCTGAGCTACAGCCGCGAAGTCGGCGGAGTATATCTGGCTGACCTACCTCTGACTTCCCCGGTCAGGGGCGGGCGCATTGGCCCTCATTGTTTCCGCCGACTTTGTTGCTGCCACCGCTGCGGGCAGAGCGGTTCTCTCCGCATTGGAGGTTGCCACCGTTGAAGTTGCCCGAGACCTTCGTGACTGCCGTACCGCGGTTCCTGAATAGCTGGACGTCACCATCGACCGTGTTGTTCACAGCCTGCCGCCACCCGATCGCTCCCGCCTTGAGCAACCTTCAATTCGCCACCAAGCGCGCGACCCAGTTGCGTTGGTAGGCTCCCCGATCCCGGGGCGCATAGCTCAGTTGGTAGAGCGCCACCTCGACACGGTGGAGGTCACTGGTTCGAGCCCAGTTGTGCCCACTCGGAA